>CAMDQN010000059.1 GCA_945905925.1 Singulisphaera sp. GP187 | reverse complement strand
TTGCCGTGAACGAGTACCTCACCGGACACGGGCTTCACGAGGCCGAGCATCGCCTTCACAAGCGTGGTCTTTCCGGCGCCGTTCGGCCCGACCACGGCCATCAGCACGCCGGACGGCACCGCGAGGTCGATGTCCCACAGCACCGGCTTTTCGCGGTACGCGACCGTGAGGTCGTGAACCGCTATGGCGGAGTGGGCAGTGGGCAGTGGGCAGTGGGCAGTGGCGGAAGTCGGATTCCCGCTCACCACGCGCATCGTGTTGATGATCGCAGACTCGGTCATGTTCCTGCCTCTTCTTTCCTGTCCACTGCCCACTGCCCACTGCCCACTCCGCCATCACTTGCTCAGCGCGGTCACGATCACCTTCACGTTGTGCCTAATCATGCCCGCGTAGGTTTCGCCCGACGTGCCGGGCGCGCCCAGCGCGTCGGAATAGAGCGCGTCTTTACCCCCCACGAGTTGCACCGTGTGCCCGTGGTCGCGCTTGCACGCGTCCAGCACGGTCTTCAAGCCCGCTTCCGGCACCGATGTTTCCGTGAACACCGCGGGGATCTTGTTCTTGCCGAGGAAGTCCACCAGTTCCTTCACGTCCCTCGTGCCCGACTCGCTCGCGGTGCTCACGCCCTGCAAGCCTTTCACGTCGAAGCCGTAGGCGCGCCCGAAGTACCCGAACGCGTCGTGCGACGTGACCAGCACGCGATTTTCTTGAGGTGACACGCGTGCGAGTTCGACGCGGATTTCCTTGTCCAGCGCTTCGAGTTCCTTCAGGTACGCGTCGGCGTTCTTCTGGTAAACGTCCTTGCCGGCTGGGTCGAGCGCGGTGAGTGCGTCCTTCACCGTGCCCACGCACTTGCTCCACAGCATCACGTCGAACCAGACGTGTGGGTCGTGTTCGCCGCCGTCTACTTCGGCGTGGCGAAGTTGAGCCTTGTCGATCCCGTCCGTGACCGCGTAGCCGCGGATGCGCCCGCGACTCTTCTCGAACGTGTCCGTCATCTTGCCTTCGAGGTGCAGACCGTTGAAAAACACGAGGTGCGCGCCTTCGATCTTCTGGCGGTCGCCGGCGATGGGCTGATACCGGTGTGGGTCGATCCCCGGCCCCATCAGGGTGTCCACGGTCACGCGATCACCGCCGATGCCCTTCACCATGTCCGCGACCATGGTCGTGGTGCAGACCACGCGCACTGGCGGCTTGTCGAACGCGGGCGGACCGCTCGAACACCCCGGCAGACCGACCACGAGCGCACACACAAGACCGCACACCACCGCGACCAGAGCTACTCGCAACGCACGCACCGGATTCCCTCCCATTCAAGTAGTCCAGGCTAACTACGTTATTAGCCTACGCGAAATTATTTATTAAGTCGAGAGGAAATGTGCATCACTGCCGACTAAAGAGGTCCGACCCCTTCGGGTTCGATGCTAACCTTTTACTTGAAAGCGCACTAAAATGACCCAACGAGGCGAAACACCAACTCCGAAACACAAAACACGATGCACGTCTTGGTGATTGGCAAGGGCGGTCGGGAACACGCGCTGGCGTGGCGGTTGAAGCAATCCCCGCGCGCGGGCACGGTGTTCTGCGCGCCCGGCAATGCCGGGACCGCGCGCGACGGCATCACGAACGTGGCCATCGAGCACACCGAGACGGACAAACTCCAGCGGTTCTGTCTGAAGGAGAAGATCGGGCTGGTCGTGATCGGGCCGGAAGACCCGCTCGCGGCCGGTCTCGCGGACTTCCTTCGCGGGAAGGGCTTGAAAGTGTTCGGGCCTTCAAAGGACGCGGCGCGGATCGAGTCGAGCAAGGTGTTCGCGAAGGAACTGATGCAGCGTGCAGACGTGCCCACCGCGGAGTTCCGCGTGTTCGACCACCCGCAACCGGCGCGCGACTACATCGACACCCGCGACTACCCCGTCGTTGTGAAGGCCGATGGCCTTGCGGCCGGCAAGGGTGTCGTGGTGTGCAAGACGAGTGCGGAAGCGGTCGCGGCCGTGCGCCGGATCATGACCGACGACGAGTTCGGGGCCACTGCCGGGCGCCGGGTCGTGGTGGAAAAGCGACTCGACGGCGAGGAGGTTTCCGTTCTCGCGCTCGTAAGCGGGCGCACGTTCCTTCCACTGCCGGCGTGTCAGGATCACAAGGCGGTCGGCGACGGCGATACTGGGCCGAACACCGGCGGCATGGGTGCGTACTGCCCGGCCCCGATCGCGACGCCGGAACTCATGAAGGAATGGGAACGCACCGTCTTCTTTCCCACCATCCACGCGATGAAGCGCGCGCGATACCCGTTCCAGGGCGTGCTGTTCGGCGGGTTCCTCCTGACCAACCAGGGCACGCGCGTGCTGGAGTTCAACTGCCGGTTCGGTGACCCCGAAACGCAGGTGCTCATCATGCGCCTGAAAACCGACTTGCTCGACCTGCTCGAAGCGGTCGCGGACGAGCGACTTCAGGAGTTCGAGAACATCGAGTGGGACACGCGCCCGGCGGTGTGTGTGGTGCTGTGTTCGGGCGGCTACCCCGGGAAGTACGACAACGGCAAGCCCATCACAGGCATCGCGGACGCGAACCGGGTGCCGGGCGTGAAGGTGTTCCACGCGGGCACGAAGATCGACGAGCGCGACCGCCTTGTGACCGACGGCGGGCGCGTGTTGGGTGTGACGGCTTTGGGTGACACGCTTGCAGACGCGAAGGCCCGCGCTTACGAAGCGGTGAAACTCATCAACTTCGCCGGCATGCACTACCGCACCGACATCGCGGACAAGGCGCTGAAAGTGAAGCCGACCGCCGCACCGGTCGAGGCGCCGAAGCTGCCCGCGAAGTTCCGCCGCCCCGGGACCAGCGAAGCGAGCGACAAGCCCTCAACCTGAAATCACAACCCGCCTTCCCTGAACCGTCACCTTTCCTTCGGCGATCAACCGGATCGCTTCCGGGTACGCTTCGCACTCGGCCTGGAAGATGCGAGCCGCGAGCGTGTCCGGGGTGTCGCCGTCCTTCACCGGCACGCACCGCTGAACCAGAATCGGGCCGGTGTCGTAGGTGTCGTCGGCGTAGTGGACCGTGCAACCTGATATCTTCGCGCCGTAAGCAAGCACCGCTTCGTGAACGTGGTGCCCGTACATGCCCTTCCCGCCGAACGCGGGCAACAGCGACGGGTGAATGTTCAGCACCTCGTGCCGGAAGTCGGCCGGAATCGGCAGCAGGTGGAGCCACCCCGCGAAGCACACGAGATCGGGTTTGTAGGTCCGCACCGCGTTCCACACTTCGTTGGCGAAGGTCGCGCGGCGCGGTGCGGCGTTCACCACGCTTACGGGAATCCCCGCGCGATCGGCTCGCGTGATGCCGAATGCGTCCGCGCGGCTCGCGACGACGCCCGCGAACTGTGCCGACAGCGTCCCGGCCGTGATGCGGTCGATGAGGTTTTGGAGTGTGGTACCGCCACCACTGACGAGAGCGACGATTCGGATCGCATCGGGCATGATGGCTTTGTTCGTGGGTATCGGGCGCGGATGCGTTCAGTTTAGCGGCCCGCGGAAAGAAGTGGGTAGGCAACCGCAGCCGAATGTAAAAGGTAAAAAGCCGAGACGCGGCCGACACTTGGTCGCTGCCTTCCGCTTTTACCTGTTACCTTTACATCCCGCGTCGGTGGGCGTCATTCGTCGTCGTCTCCGCTCGACTTCTTGGCAGGCTTCTTCCCGGCGCCTTCCTTCTCCTTGCTCTTCTTCTTTCCTTTCTTGGCCCTCTCATCATCGTCATCGTCATCGTCATCGTCATCGTCATCGTCATCCTTGTCCTTATCGTCTTCTATTTCGTCGTTGTCTAACCCACCCTCGCCCTCCTCGAAGCCGGCTTTCACCTTCGGGTTCTGGAGCATGACGATGCCGTAGATGCCGACCAGCAGCGGGAGGACGCCCACAACGGCCCCGACCATCGACCACGGGTACGACGCCAACTCTTGCATCTTGCTGGCGCCGAAGCAGATCAGCGCGCCCCAGAACACGGCCACCAGGCCGAGCATCATCATGACGACGGCCTCTTCGGTTTCCTCTTCGCCAGGCGGCGCGTCGTTGAAGATGAGCGGGAACGACCCCCACAGCAGCAACCCTAGCCCGGCGATCCCGGTGAGCAACCCTTCGAGCGTGAGCAGGTTGCTGGGCATGACCATGAGCTCCATCGCGGGGCCGCGAGCGCTCTTCTTGAACTTGTCCTTCACCTCGCCGAACTTCGGCTTGTTCTTCTCGTCCTTCTCCTTCTCCTCTTCCGTCTCAGCGATCACGCCATAGCCCTTCTTGACCGACGCGTCGTCCTCGTCATCATCATCGAACGGCTTCTTGGGGGGTTCGGGCGCCGCGGGTTTCTTCGGCTCATCGACCAGTTTGAGTGTACCCGCGCCGGCCGGGGCTTCCTTCTCGCCCGGTTCCGGGACGAACATCCGGCTGCACTTCGGGCACTTGACCGATTTGCCGACCTGTACGCGGTTGGGCGTTTTCAGCACCACCGCGCACTCGGTGTTGGGACATGTGTACGACACGGACATTCAGCACTCCCGCGGCGAGGCGGCTTGGACGCACGGAACACTATGAAAATGGCAGCGCAGAATTATCCTACCCAACTGCGGCGGCAGACGCCAGACGCTAGGCAATTCCGGCACGAATGGTGGCCAGAGACACTCGCATGGAAGGAAACGCGAGTTCGTCGTCGGCCACGTCGCGCAGGAACCGCCACTCGATACTGGTGACGCCGTCGAGCGCGCCGGCCGCGTCCGGGCTAATCGCGACGGCCGTGAACACCAAATCGACGACCGGATACGTGACGTCGCGATAAAGGTACGCGTTGGGGGCCGACATGACGAAGCGAATGTTCTCGACCTCAAGGCCGACTTCTTCGCGGATCTCGCGGCGGAGTCCGTCTTCGGCAGTTTCTCCGATGTCGATGAACCCGCCGGGGATGCCGAGTTTGCCCGCGGCCGGGTCGTGCGCGCGGCGGATGAACAGCACGCGCCCGTCGGGTCGAGAGACGAACGCGGCAGCCGCGACCGTGGGGTTGAAGTAGAACGTGAACCCACACGGGCCGCACCGCAGCGGCGACTGCCCGACGTTTTCGGGCGCACGCGGCGCAGCGCATCGCGGGCAGAAGCGAAAGAGTTCGGGCGGGCGCATGGGAAGCCTTACTCTGTAGGTCTGAAGGACCGGTCTTCCTCAGCCCACGAACCCAGGCCGGTGGCCTGGGCTAAGGAAGGCCGGACCTTCGGCCCTCAAGACAGTCACGCCTTCCCCAGCACCGCGTCCACGACCCAGCACCCGCGAGCGTGAACCGTATCGGCACGGGAGTGGTTCAGCACGTCGTCGTTATCGCACCCCGCGTCCTGAAGTGCGTCCGCGAGAATCGGCATCCGGTCGAACGCTCGCTCGTCATAGATGCCCTGCGCCAACGCGACGACATCCGACGTGCGCCAAATGGAATCGAAGGCGATTGGCCGAAACGGATTACCGAAGATGTCTCGCACGACCGTCTCGACCCGTTTTCGGTCGCACAACGGCGGTTGACTGAGGACTTCGATGAGCCGGGTGCGAGCGGCCAGGCGCAAGTTGTCGTTCAAGCCACTGGCGACGTACGTGAGAAGGAGACGAATACGCGGAGGCAATTTGGCACCCCGTTTAAGTTCAGCTCGGAGCCGGGTGATTGCGGGGTTTCGCTTCTCGCCGTGAGCGAGCGTTTCGACAGCGACAAACGCGTCAACGCGGTACTTCGCGGGGAGTTCGTCCGCGAGAAGACGTGTCACTCCGCCGATCAGAAGGCGGAGCCGTCGCTCCGAAATCGGCGTAACAACGAGGTCGAACAAGCGGAGCGGGTTGTCCGCGGTCAACCACTCCTCGGGCTTCCACATGGCCACACCCTCACGAGTTCAGCGGTTTGCCGCTCCACGCCATTCGCGCGGCTTCGCCGACCGCTTCGCTCAGCGTCGGGTGGGCGTGCGTGCAGCGGGCGATGTCCTCAGCGCTGCCCTTGTACTCCATAATGGTTACACACTCCGCGATCAGGTCCGACGCGCGCGGACCCAAGATGTGAACGCCTAACACGCGATCCGTCTTCACGTCCGCGAGCACCTTCACGAACCCGTCTTGCTCGTCCATCGCTTTCGCTCTGCCGGTCGCAGCGAACTTGAACTTCCCCACCCGATACTCGACGCCGTTCTCTTTTAACTGCTCCTCGGTCAAGCCGACGCTCGCGACCTCCGGCCAGATGTAGATGACAGACGGAATCGCGTCGTAGTTCACGTGCGGCTTCATGCCGGTGAGTGTCTCCACGAACACCACGCCTTCCTCGCTCGCCTTGTGCGCGAGCATCGGCCCCGTGATGAGATCACCGATCGCGTACACGCCCGGCACCGATGTTTGGAAGTGTTCGTTTACATCAACGCGACCGCTCTTCGCGTCGGTCTTCACGCCCGCCTCATCCAGGCCAAGCCCACTCGTGTACGGTCGCCGGCCCACCGCGACCAACACGCGATCGCCTTGCACGCTCAGTTCTTTGCCGTCCTTGCTCTGAGCCGTGACCGTAACCGTGTCGCCCTTCACGGTCGCGCCAGTCACCTTCGTATCAACGTTAATCTCGAATCCCTGCTTCACGAGCAACTTGTGAACTTCGCGAGCAATCTCTCCGTCACATATCGCGAGAATACGCGGGAGGAATTCTAACACGGTCACTTTCGACCCGAGCCGCTTCCATACAGAACCCAATTCAAGCCCGATATAACCGCCGCCTACGACGATGAGATGCTTCGGCACCGGATTGAAGTTCAACGCTTCGGTGGAACTGACGATGTGCTTGCCGTCGAACTTCATGAACGGCAGTTCGGTGCTCTCGCTGCCGGTCGCGAGCAGCACGTTCTTGGCCTCCAACACGCTCTTCTCGCCGTCCGAGGCGGTCACCTCGACCGCATTGCCCTTCGCCAACTTCGCCGCGCCGAACACCGGTGTGACGCCATACTTCTTGAACAGATACCCGACGCCACCGGTGAGTTCGCTCACCACCTTGTCCTTGCGTGCGAGCATCGTTGGTAAGTCGAGTTCCACGCTGCCGACTTTGATGCCGTGGCGGGACAGCTTGTGCCGCGTGTGTTCGTATGCCTCGGACGAATCGAGCAGCGCCTTACTCGGAATGCACCCGACGTTGAGGCACACACCGCCGAGCGCCTTATTCGCGCGCTTCTCGACGCACGCGACCTTGAGGCCGAGCTGCGCCGCGCGGATCGCCGCCGTGTATCCGCCCGGCCCGCCGCCGATCACAACAAGGTCGTAGTTGTGCGCCATGTGAACCTCTGAAGAGGAAAAGGTTATCGAGACTTCTCGCTGGACGCGACAGGTGCTAATGGAGTCTCATTCGGTTACTTGTCCGAAGGGCGATAGGCCCGAATAATGGGTCATGAAACCACCTCTGTTCGTTCGAGAACTGACCGACGCCGAGCGCCTGGCGCTCGGGGCCGGACTCCGCAGTCGCGAGGCGTTCACCCTCCGACGCGCCCAGATCCTCCTGGCCAGCGCCGAGGGCCAGCGACCGGCGCGGATCGCTTCGCAGGTCGGGTGCGCCGTCGGAACCGTCCGCAACACCCTCCACGCCTTTGAGACGGAAGGCGTCCGCTGCCTGAACGAAAAGAAACGCGGTCCCAAGGACGCGCAACCGATCCTCGACGAGGCCAAGACCGATCCCCTCAAAGGCATCCTCCACCAGTCCCCACGCCGCTTCGGCAAGGCCCGGAGCACCTGGACGTTGGACCTCCTGGCGGATGTGGTCTTCGAGCAACGGCTGACGCCCCGGCGACTGTCCCACGAAGCCGTTCGGCAGGCGGTCAAGCGCCTGGGCCACGGGTGGAAGCGGGCCAAGCAGTGGATCACCAGCCCCGATCCCGCGTACGCGCGAAAAAAAAAGCGCGGGACCGGCTGATCCGCTTGGCGGCGGCTCACCCGGAGTGGGTGTTGGGTTACCAGGACGAGTGCTGGTGGAGCCGACTGGCGTTGCCGGCGATGCGTGCCTGGACCGCCGAGAGCGACCCGTTGCGCCTGGTCGAGCGGTCGGTGCCGAAGGGCGACGCGGACCCCAAGGCGCTGTCGTGTTACGGGCTGTTGCGCGGGGATACGGGTCAGATGATGGTCCGGTTCGTGTCGGGCCGCCCGATCAGTCAGGTGACCGAGGACTACCTGGCGTGGGTGTGCGAGCAGTTGCAGGCGGAAGGGAAAAAGGCATTGCTGTTGGTGTGGGATAACGCGGCATGGCACGTCAGCAAGCGGGTGCGGGCGTGGATCAAGGGCCACAACCGCAAGGCCCGTGCGGAGGGTGGTGTTCGGATCGTGGCGTGCTTCCTGCCGGTGAAGAGCCCGTGGCTCAACCCGATCGAGCCGAAGTGGGCCCACGGCAAGAAGGCCGTCGTCGAACCGGAGCAACTGCTCTCGGCCAACGAGGTCCGAACTCGCGTGTGCGACTACTACGGCTGCGAACACTTGGAACCCCTTACGCAACTATCCGTCTGAAACTGCACTAAGGCTGTGCGGTGATTGATCTTTCCAACAACTCCGGCCTGAGTCCTTTCTTGGGGGTTACCACACCAACGCAAAAAAGGACCCAGGCAGGGATGCCGCTCATGTTCGTATTGTCCGTCGCAGTCGTGCCCCCAAGACCTACCCGTGTCTCAGTGCGGCAAACGCGGTCGGCGGAATCAACGCATGGCAAACCAAGACACCACCACCACACCGAATCGCAAGCCGAGAGGGCCGTTAACCAAAAAACCGGCCCCCCTGAAACAGTCGCGTCCAGCGAGAAGTCTCGTAATGAGTGAAAGGCAGAAGACCAGAAGCGAGAGTGCCTCTGGTCTTCTGCCTTTCACTCATCACGAATTTACATTCCCGCGAGCGAGACAGTACCCAGCGGCATCGTGAACTCGTCGGTGATCGCTTCGTGCGATCCAATCAGGATCGCCCAGAACGCGTCGCGGTCGGCCCCGGACGGGTCGCGCGCCGGCGTGGAACCTTCGCCGCCCAGCACCGGCGGTTCGGGTAAGTAGTGGTCCCGCGTGACCGGGTCGAGTTCGCGCCCTTCTACCTGCGGGGCGGGTTGCAGCCCCGGCGGCTTGGCCGTGACCGCGCCGCACACCGCCACCGCACCGACCAACCCCATCAGCATTCGCCGCAACATTCGTTTCATCCGCGAGAGCGAACGTCCGTGGCGCGATCCATCGCGAACCGTGTCCGTTCGGGAACGGGCGGGACTATAGCAGCCGTCGCGAACGCTGCAACCGGAAACTCGTAATCGCGCGCCATCATCGGAGCGATTCGCTTGACCCGCACGGGCCGACGGCTTACGATTATCCTCACCCCGCCAGAACGCTCTTTACCTCTACTCGCCGAACGACTCACCTCGGAGATTTCTCCCATGCGCCGGCTTGTGTTCGGCCTCGTGGTTTTCGCCGTGTACGGCACCGCTGCGGCCCAGCAACCGCCACCCGGTCTGCCATCGCCGCGCATTCAGAACGCGTTCCCCCTCGGCACGAAAGCCGGCACGAACGTCGAAGTCACCGTCACCGGGTTCGACGTGGAAGACCCGGAGAAACTCCTCTTCGCGCACCCCGGACTGAAGGGCGAATACATCAAGTTGCCCACGGAGCCGACCCCGGACCCCAAAGACCCGAAGAAGATGATCCCGCCGCCGAAGGTCAACCCGGCCGGGCCGCACAAGTTCAAGGTCACCGCCGCGGCCGACGTACTCCCCGGCGTGTACGACCTGCGTTTCGTAGGCAAGTGGGGCGTAAGCAACCCGCGCGCGTTCGTGATCGGCGACGCAATCGAGGCGAACGAGAAGGAATCGAACAACGACATCCCCGAGGCGCAAAAGATCGAAATTGGCACCGTGGTGAACGGAGTGATCTCTGCACCCACCGACGTGGACTACACCGTGTTCACAGGGAAGAAGGGGCAGCGCGTCGTCATCTCGTGTCAAGCGTCTTCCCTGGGCAGCAAAGCGTCGCCGATGATCGAGGTCTTCGACGTGAGCGGGCGCAAACTCGCGATCAACCGCAATTACCGCGACAACGACGCGATGACGGACGTGGTGCTTCCCGCCGACGGCGAATACTTCGTCAGGCTGTTCCAGTTCACTTACACCGTGGGCGGCCCGGATTACTTCTACCGTTTGAGTGTGAGCGCGGCGCCGTGGATCGATGCCGTGTTCCCGCCGGTCATTGAGCCGGGCAAAGCGGCACAGGTCACGCTGTACGGGCGCAATCTCCCGGGCGGTCAGCCTTCCGAGGGCTACACCGCGGACGGACGCCCGCTCGAAAAGCTCACGGTCACGGTCACTCCGCCGAGCGGCGCAAACGCGAACACGTTGCTCACGAGCCTCGCGCACGTTGAACCGAACTGCGCACTTCTAGACGGCTTCGCGTACTCGCTGAAGGGTCCGGGCGGAGTCTCGAACCCGGTCACGATCTACTTCGCACGCGACAAACTCACGGTGAAGACCAAGCCCGCCGGCACGCCGGAAGCCGCGGAAGTGGTTGCCACACCGGGCGAGGTCGCGGGCTTCCTGGCGAAGAAAGGCGAGAAGGATTGGGTGGCGTTCAATGCGAAGAAGGGCGACAAGTTCACCATCGACCTCGCGGCCGAGCGCATCGCCGCGAGCGGCGACTTCTACTTCTCCGTGCGCGACGGCAAAGACCCGAAGAAAGATCTGTCCGGCGAACAGGACGACGACGCCGATTCGCTCCACCCGTTCGGCTTCTACACGCGAACCAGCGACCCCGGTTCGTACCAGTTCACCGCGCCTGAAGACGGCAAGTATCTCGTCGCGGTTGGCTGTCGCGAGTCGAGCTACTTGAACGGCCCGAAGGCCGCGTACCGGCTCCGCATCGGTCAACCGGTGCCGGACTTCCGCGCGGTGGTGATGCCGTACAGCCGTTTCTACCAGACCGGTTCGGCCGCGTGGCAGGGCAGCTCGCAGGCGTACTACGTGTTCGCGCACCGGCAGGATGGTTACTCAGGCGCGATCGCGGTTGTCGCCGAAGGACTCCCGGCCGGCGTGACCGCGAAGCCGCTTACCATCGGGCCGAGCGTTCGCTGGGGGCTGTTGGTTCTCGATGTGGCGCCGACCGCCGCGACCGCGACAACCGCGTTCACGGTGAAGCTCACCGGCACGGACACCGCGGGCAAATCGCTCGTGCGGAACGCACGTCCGGCGTCGGTCACGTGGGGCAACACACAACCGGACCAACAGGTTCCGGTGATTGCGAAGTTGGATCAATCGGTCGTGATCGCGGTGCGGCCCGAGAAAGCCATTTTCAGCATCAAGGCCGACCTCGCGAACGCACTATTGAAGCCCGCGACCGGCAAGGAAGAGAAGGTAACCGGCCCCGTGATCGTGATGAAACAGGGCGACAAAGCAAGTATTCCCGTGAAGGTCGAATGGACCGTGCCGGAGAAGCCGGGCGTCACGCTCGCGGTCGAACCGATGATTCAGAATCAACAGAACTCGCCGATCACCGCGACGGTCGCGGGTCAGCCAACGAAGGACAAGCCGGAAGTACTCGTGAACCTCGACGCGAAGGCCGCCGCGGTTCCCGGCACGTATACGATCGTGCTGCGCGGCACGGCGCAGGTGCCGTTTGCGAAAGACCCGATGGCGAAGACGAAACCAAACATCCCGGCGGAATCGTTCAGCACGCCCATCGCGGTGCTTGTTGTGCCCAGCGCCCTCGGCAAGTTTACGACCGGTCCGCTTCCGAACAACACACTCAAGCTCGGCACCAGCACCGACCTGGCGATCAAGGTTGAACGGATGTACGATTTCGCTGGTGAATACAAGGTGACGTTCATCCCCGCGAAGGACGCGATCGGCGTGACCGCCGCCGATGTGGTCATCGCCGCGGGCAAGGATGAAGCGAAGTTGGTGCTGAAGACCGCGAGTGACGCCAAACCCGGCGCGCTCGCGGGAACTGTGGTGGTGACAGCGGTGTACGCGGGGAAGTACACCGTGACCTACGAGAACAAGGTGAGCTTTACCCTGGCGAAGTGACTGATCGTGGCACAGGCCTCTGGCCTGTGAAAGCAACACAGGCCAGAGGCCTGTGCCACAAAACCAAATATCCTTTCCTCCTCGAATACGTATCTGGAGACATCACCCATGCGCCGATTCGTTGCGCTCGCACTGGCACTGCTCGTAGTTTCAAGCTACGCGCAAGAGAAGAAGGACGACAAAGACAAAGAGCTTTACCCGCCGATCCCGGTCATCGACCTGAAGCGGAAAGAGCCGGTCGAATACGGCAAGGACATCGAGACGATCTTCGAGAAGAAGTGCTTCGTGTGTCACTCCGGCACCGAGCAGAAAGGCAAGTACGACATGAGCACGCACGCGAAGGTGCTCAAGGGCGGCAAGCGCGGTGTCGCGGTCGTGCCCGGCAAATCGGCCGAGAGCAACCTGTTCCTGTTCTGCTCGCGCCAGAAGTTTCCGATGATGCCGCCGAAGTCCGACGAGCCGCTGGACTCGAAAGAAGTCACGCTCATCAAACTGTGGATCGACGAAGGCGCGAAGGCTCCGACCACGACGCGGATCAAGGACCGGGTCATTCCGAACCTGCCGCCGGCGCTGGTGAAGCCGGTGCGCGCGGTCGCGGTCGCCCCGGACGGCAAGACCGTCGCCGCGAGTCGCGGGAATCAGCTCCACATCTTCGAGGTGAAGACGATCCCGGCCGAGAAGAAGGGTGGGAAGGACACGCAAGAGTGGTCGTACTCGAAGTCGTTCTTCGACCCGCAACTGAAGACGCCAGATGGCAAGACCGCGAAGGCCGCGCACATTTCCCTTGTCGAAGCGATGGCGTTCAGCCCGGATGGGAAGACGCTCGTCACCGGCAGTTTCCAGGAAGTAACGATCTGGGATGTCGCGAAAGGCGAACCGAAACAACGGATCGCGGGCTTCGCGGACAAGGTGTGCGCGATCGCGTTCTCGATGGACGGCAAGAAGTTCGCAACCGGCGGCGGCTCTCCGACCGAAGACGGCGAGATCAAGGTCTTCGACGCGGACACGGGCAAGCTCTTCACGACGATCGTGGCCGGTCACAGCGACACGGTGTTCGGGGCCGCATTCAGCCCGGACGGCAAGTTGCTCGCGACCTGCGGCGCGGACAAGTTCGTGAAGGTGTTCGAGTTGCCGGCCGACGCGACCAAGCCGGCGAAGTTCATCAAGTCGTTCGAGGGCCACACGCACCACGTGATGGGGGTTGGCTGGACGCCGGACGGCAAGAAGATCGCGAGTTGCGGCGCCGACAACTTCGTGAAGGTGTGGGACTACGAGAAGGGCGAGAAGCTCCGCGACATGCAGGGCCACCAGAAGCAGGTCACGTCGCTGATCTTCGTCGGCAAGACGGCGCAGTTCGTGACCGGCAGTGGTGATGCGAGCGTCCGCATGTGGAACGCGGACAGCGGCGGCAACGTGCGGAGCTTCACCGGTGCGGTCGACTTCGTGTACGCGGTCAGCGCGAGCACGGACGGCGCGGTGGTCGCGAGCGGGTGCGAGGATGGCGTGGTTCGCGTGTACAACGGCACGAGCGGCACGCTGCTGAAGGCCGGGCTGCCGCCCGACGCGGAACCGAAGAAGGAAGAGCCGAAGAAGTAGTGTGGGTGCGAGTGTGAGTGGAAGAATAGAAGCGTGAAAAGACAGAAGACCAGAGCCACCGGGTTCCTGGTCTTCTGTCTTTTCACGCTTCCACCGCTTTGGTTTTCTGCCTTTCCTCACACTCGCACTCGCACTTCCTCTTGACCCCAACACTTCATCTCCGCTATCCGCCGGGCACACCTCGACACCGAACACAAATTACCCGAACCCTGCACGATCCGCGGAGGTCGCCTTGCGCGCGTGGAAGACATCGCCGGTGCTCTTGCTCGTGTTGCTCTGCGGGTGTACCCCCATCGTGGGTGGTGCCGCGCGCTTCGATCGGAACGTGCTCCACGAGCGGTTGAAGGACGGCTCCATTCAGATGCCGGATTCGACCATCACGGCGGCGCGCGACCTGAAACCGCAACTGCGGTTCCCGTGTCGGATCGCGGTCTACCTCCAACCCGAAAGCGGCGACTGGCGCTGGACGCAGGAAGACAAGGCCGCGATGGAAGTGTGGGCCAACACGCTCAAGAAGGAAGGCATCGCGGCCGACGTGTTCACGCTCCCGCAGATACTCACGGCGAAGAGTGATAAGGGCGACCTGAAGGAGCTGCGAGTCGCGGCGGCCAAGTGCGGAGCCGATGTGCTGCTCGTGATTCACGCCGCGACCCAGACAGCGAGTTACAAGAACTTCGCGTCGGTGTTCAACCTGACGCTCGTGGGTGGCTTCGTCGTTCCCGGTAGTCACAAAGACTCGCTGTTCGCGATGGAAGGTGTCCTTCTTGATGTGGACAACGGCTACCTCTACACCGCGATGCAAGCCGAAGGTTTGGGGAAGATCATGCGCCCGACGTTCGTGATCGAAGAGAAGGACGCGATCACACTTGCGAAGACGAGGGCCGTGGCCGCGTTCGGGGACGAAGTGTTGAAGCGAATGCGAGTGCTCGCGACTCTGCCTCCGCCGAGCGATCGCGCCGGGCGGATCATTATTGAGGGAACCGAGCCGACGAAGCCGACGGACGGCAAGGCGGTCCCGATTTCAAACCCCGATTTGCGCCCCCTTAGCCCCTCGGATGTGCCCGCGCTCAAGCCGACTCCGGTTCCGCTCGGCGCGGCACCGCTGCAACCGTCGCGCCCACAGCCCTACATCTCCGACATCAACACGCCAACCTCCGGCGTTCCGGTCGATGCCAACGGCTTCGAGATCCAGTCAACCCTCGACGCGGCGCGCCGCGCACAACGGAACGCCGGCGGCGTGATGACCGGTATCACAGTGCCGCGCCCATTGCCGTAACGAACTCTCGGCGAGCGGGGGGCGTAAGCCCTCCGAGTGCGTTGCAACTCCAATGAGTTGTGATTCACTCGGAGGGCTTACGCCCCCCGCTCGCCTTCAAACATGGGAAGTTCGCCAACGCGGTGGGCGTATAATCCCCTGACAGGCCGCATGTCTTGCCCCGCGCGCGCGGGGTGCTATCTGTGACAGCACCCGTGCGCCACCCGGAGTTTGTGATGTTCAGCGAGAACGGCGACTACCTCGAAGAACAGTTCCGTCGGTGGCAAGAAGACCCAGGCTCTGTCGAACCGACCTGGCAGGGCTTCTTCGCCGGGATGCAGTTCGCCGGGAAACTCCCCGGTTCCGGCGGGCCAGGCGAAGCCGCAAGCGGCATCGGAAGCGTCTCATCTGATGTGCGCATTCAGACCGGCGTCGTGCGACTCCTCAACTGGTATCGGCAAGCCGGACACCTCCAGGCCGCCACCGACCCGCTCGCGACCGACCCGCTGCCACCAAGCCCACTCCTCAGGCTCGAAAACTTCGGCCTCGCGGACAGCGACCTCGACCGCACCGTTGACGGTAGCATGTACTTCGGCCTGAACGGGACTGTCGTTCTGCGCGACCTCATTCACACGCTGCGTACAACCTACTGCGGCACCACCGGCGTCGAGTACATGCACATCGACTCACTCGACGTGCGCAAGTGGATCGCGTCGCGCATCGAACCAACCTGCAACCGGCCGATGCTCAAACTGCGGCAGAAGTACCGCATCCTCTTCACGCTGCACGAAGCCGAATTGTTCGAGAAGTTCCTCCACACGAAGTACGTCGGCCAGAAGCGGTTCTCGCTCGAAGGCGGCGAAACGCTCATCCCGATTCTCGACGCGATTACGGAGAAAGGCCCATCGCTAGGGGTGAGGGAAATCATCATCGGCATGGCCCACCGCGGCCGGCTGAACGTGCTCGCGAACACGCTCCACAAGCCGTTTTCGGAAATCTTCAACGAGTTCGAGGACAACTACCTGCCGCTCTCGACGCACGACGGCGACGGCGACGTGAAGTATCACCTCGGGTTCTCCGCGGACGTACGCACCGCCGACGGCGGAACCGTTCACCTGTCCGTCGCGCCCAACCCCAGCCACCTCGAAATCGTGGGGCCGGTGGTCGAAGGCCGCGTCCGCGCGAAGCAGCGCCAGCACGCCGACAATGCGCGCATCACGGGCGTGCCTGTGCTCATCCACGGCGACGCCGCGTTCGCGGGTCAGGGCGTCATCATGGAGACGTTCAACCTGATGAACCTCGCGGGCTACCGCACCGGCGGGACCATTCACATCGTCGTGAACAACCAGATCGGCTTCACCACGAACCCGCGCGACTCGCGCAGCACGCAGTACTGCACCGACATCGCGAAGTTCGTGCAGGCGCCCATCTTCCACGTGAACGTGGAAGACCCGGAGGCGTGCGTCGCAGTAGCCGAGATGGCGCTGGAGTTCCGCCAGGAGTTCAAGAAGGACGTCGTCATCGACATGGTGTGCTACCGTCGGTGGGGCCACAACGAGGCCGACAACCCGGGCTACACGCAACCGCTTCAAGCGAAGGTAATCGCCAAGAAAAAACCGCTGTCGGCGGTATACGCGGACCGGCTCGCCGGCGGCGGCGGCGACCCGAGCGTGACCGCCGCGGTGGTCGCAGACATCGTCGGCGAGTTCGACGCGAAGCTCGTTGAAGCACTGCGCGACGCCGACACCATCGCCGCCGCGTACCGCAACGAACTAGAGGCGGCGCACAAGCAAATCAAGGAGATGGTGAAGAAAGGCGAAACAAAGAAGCGCGGCATGGAAGGCTTCTCCGGCCACTGGAAAGGCTTCACGAACCGCTACGCGCACGATGTGATCGCAACCGGCGTTTCCGACGCGACCCTCGACCGCATCGCGGCGGCGCTCGGCACGTTCCCGGACGGCTTCACCGTTCACCCGAACCTGCTCAAGACACTCGTGGGCCGCGGCGAGAACATCAAGAAGCGCGGCAGCGTGGACTGGGGCACCGGCGAAGCGATTGCGTTCGGCTCACTGGTTCTCGAAGGCACCCCGGTACGCCTCAGCGGCCAGGACAGCCGGCGCGGAACCTTCACGCAACGGCACGCGGTTGTTGTCGATTACGAAACCGGCGCAGAACACTACCCGCTCAGCACGCTCGACCCGAAGCAGGCCGCGTTCGACGTGTACGACAGCTCGCTCTCCGAAGCGGCCGTGATGGGCTTCGAGTTCGGCTACTCGCTCGACGCGCCCGGCACGCTCGTGATGTGGGAAGCGCAGTTCGGCGACTTCGCGAACGGCGCGCAGGTCATCATCGACCAGTTCCTCACGTCGTGCGAATCGAAGTGGAATCGGTCCAGTGGTTTGGTATTGCTGCTGCCGCACGCCTATGAAGGCCAAGGCGCGGAACACTCTTCGGCGCGCCTGGAGCGATTCCTCCAGATGTGCGCCGAGGATAACATCCAGGTCGCGTACCCGACCACGCCGTCGCAATACTTCCACCTACTGCGCCGGCAAGTGCGGCGGAAGTTCCGTAAGCCGCTCGTGGTGATGACGCCGAAGAGCCTGCTCCGGCTTCCGGCCGCGGTGTCGCCGGTGGCTGAGTTCGCGGGCAACACCAACTTCCGCGAAGTGCTGGATGATCGGGCGAACCCTGATCAGGTAACGCGTGTGCTGGTGTGTTCGGGCAAGGTGTATTACGACCTCGCGAAGAAGCGCGACGAACTCGGTACGCAAGCGGTCGCGATTTTGCGGCTCGAACAACTGTACCCGTGGCCGGAGTCGCAGCTTTCCGCCGCGCTAGGGCGCTATAGGCGTGCCCGGGAGTTCGTGTGGGTGCAGGAAGAGCCGCAGAACATGGGTGGGTGGACGTTCGTGGAACCGCGGCTTCGGGCGATGAACTTTCCTTTCGAGTATGTCGGCCGCGACGCCGGCGCCAGCCCCGCGACCGGTTCGCACCACGTCCACGAGAAGGAGCAGAAGTTCTTGGTGGAGGGTGCGTTCGCGTCAACGCCGTCGGGTCCGATTGGCCCAGGGTGGATCGGTTGGAACGCGACCGACGGCGCCAACGGCGCGCACGGTGCGAAAACGGATACAGCGAAAGCGTAGCGAAGAACCTCTCCCCCCAATCCCCTCCCCTAAGAAGGGAGGGGGAGAAAGAGAAGACGAACCATCGTCTTCTGTGTTTGGTTCTGCTCCCCCTCCCTTCATTAGGGGAGGGGGTTGGGGGGAGAGGTTGTCTTTAAGGGGTCAGCATGGCAATCGAACAGGTGACGGTGCCGAAGGCCGGTGAGTCGATCACCGAGGCCACGCTGAACCGCTGGTTCGTGGCGGATGGCACATTCGTGAAGGCCGACGCGCCGCTCTTCGAGATGGGCACCGACAAGGCTTCGCAAGAGGTCGTCGCGCCGGTCGCGGGGGTTGTCAAACACCTCGTGAAAGAGGGTGCAACGGTCGCTATCGGGGCCGTCGTCGCGCAGATCGACACCGAGGCGACCGCACCCCAGGCGAGCGGGGGGCGTCAGCCCCCTGTTGCGGCGCCAATTACGAGTTTGCCACATCTGGAAGCGATTCCGTCGCCGGCCGCGAAGCGCGTGCTCGCGGAAGCCGGCGTGAGCGCCGCGGACGTGAAAGGCACCGGCACCGGCGGGCGCATCCTGAAGGAAGACGCGGTTTTGGCGAGCGGGGGGCGTCAGCCCCCCGAGTCCACGCCGAAATCCAACGAGACTGCGCCAGTGACCAACGGCGCGCCGAAGCCTCGGGGGGCTGACGCCCCCCGCTCGCCAGAAACGCGAACGACCCGCGAACCGATGTCGAAGATCCGCAAGACGATCGCCTCCCGATTGCTCGAAAGCCAGAACACCACCGCGACGCTGACCACGTTCAACGAAGCGGACATGACCGCGATTCAGGATCTGCGCGCGAAGTACAATGAGAAATTTGAAAAGAAGCACGGCGCGAAGATCGGCTTCATGTCGGTGTTCGTGAAGGCCGCCGTTGACGCATTGAAAACGTTCCCGCTGGTGAACGCCAAAATCGACGGCACTGATGTTATCCACCAGCACTTCTACGACATCGGCGTCGCGGTCAGCACCGAGAAGGGCTTGATGGTGCCGGTCATCCGCGGTGCGGACCAGATGGGTTTCGCGGACATCGAGAAGGCCATCGCCGCGGTCGCGAAGAAGGCACGCGACGGCAAGGTGACCGTGCCCGACCTCGAAGGCGGCACGTTCACGATCACCAACGGCGGCGTGTTCGGGTCGATGCTCAGCACGCCGATTCTGAACCCGCCGCAGTGTGCGATTCTCGGGATGCACACCATCCAGAAGCGCCCCGTTGTCGTGAACGACCAGATCGTGATTCGGCCGATGATGTATCTGGCGCTCAGTTACGATCACCGGTTGATTGATGGCCGCGAAGCCGTGCACTTTCTCGTGCGTATCAAAGAATGCGTGGAGAACCCGGAGCGTATCTTGTTTGAAATCTGACTAGAGTTTCGGACTTTTGGGAGGTGTAGAAGCGGCGGGCTACCCGTGTCGGAATAAGTCTTGGGGGCACGACTGCGACGGACAATACGAACACGAGCGGCATCCCTGCCTGGGTCCTTTTTTGTGTTGGTGTGGTAACCCCCAAGAAAGGACTCAGGCCGGAGTTGTTGGAAAGATCAATCACCGCACAGCCTTAGCACCTGTCGCGTCCAGCGAGAAGTCTCCTCATTATTCGGTATTCATCACTCCAATGATTTCGGGACCGGGAACGCCGCGTCCTTCGGGCGGCGGACGTTGAGCCACTTCGCGAAGATGCTCGCCATCGCCTGCGGGGTGGTCGGTTCGGTGCGCATGCCGCCGCTAATCCCGGGACCGTACACCACCAGCGGTACATGCGTGTCGTAGTTGAACGGCGCGCCGTGCGTTGTGCCCGTACCCCCGCCGGGGAGCGAGTACGGTTGGAGCACAACGGCCACGTCGCCGCACCGCGACGGGTAGAACGACCGCTTCATCCGGTTCGCGATTACGTCTGCCTCCGGGAACGTGCCCGACAGTTCTGCCTGCGTGAAGGTCCGCATCACCAACGTATTTCCCGTGTCGTCCTTGTATTTCGCCAGGAACTCTGCCGCCGCCGTCGCAATCTCTGCTCGCGGCCGGCCACTCGCGGTTACCAATTCCGATTTCAGATGAACCCATGGGAACGAGATGTTCGTCCACCGCGCGAACTTCGCTCCCGCCGGTTTCGGCGTTGGGAACTTGTCCGTGAGGTGCTTGTCGAGTTCCTCCTGCAACTTGGTCGTGCTGACACGGCCACGGGGCGGGTTCGGCCCGAACGTGACCTCCGGTAGCGGGCAGACGCCGTGGTCCGCGGTGATGCCAAGCAGGTAACGATCCTTCCCGACGTTCGTATCGAGGAAGTTGAGCAACTCGGCCATCAGCGCATCCGATCGCAGCGTTACGTCCAACACCTCGTGCGAGTCCGGCCCCCACGTGTGTCCGATCAGATCGTTCGAGGAGAAGCTGACGACGAGCAAGTCCGGCACGTCATCGACGCCGAGGTTTTCGGCGGTCACGCAGGTCTTCGTAAATTCCAAAAGGAGGTCGTTGCCGAACGGCGAGTTGGCGAGCGCTTCGTAGTAGGTCCTCCCCGGCGTGCCGGGCGTCGGGTTCATCGGGTGCGGAAACGCGATCTTCTGGTTCCACCCCTTCAGCGGTCCGGCCGACACCCCGGCGCCGGTCCCCTCGCCACGCGTGTTGTCCGACTGCCCGCTCCACCGGGTGTAGTCCAGGTCCGGGCGCAAATACGTCCAGTCCTTGTTGGACCACTGGTTCGCGAACTTCGACGCGTTGAACTGCTCGACCCACGGGTGAATGCGTCCGGTATCGTTCACCTTCTCGGTGTAGTACGTCGAGGTTCCGAAGGTGCCGTAGAACCAGTAGGCGCCGTCGGGACGCTTCCCGGTTGGGAGGATCGCGGAACGGTCCTTGAGCGACAGCCCGAACACCTTCGAGTTCGCGCCGTGAACTTCCTTCAAGATGTCCGCGACCGTCTCGCTCTTGAGACGCTCCGGCGTGCCCACCGGTTTCGGGGTCGGCTTGGCCGGCGGCTTCTCGCCGGGTTCGGGCGGGAACGTCGGTGCCGGCGGCACAAGTTTGTATCGCTCGTCGCCGGCACAGTACGCGCCGCGCCCGTCTTCGATCCAGTCGTTACTCACGATGCCGTGTGCGTCGCCGCACGCGCCGGTGAGCATCGACGCGTGCCCAGGCCCGGTGGTGGTGACGCCATAGGGGTAGTGGCAGTGAGTGAACCACGCGCCGTCTCGCTGGAGCCTGGCGAACCCGTCCGGGCCAAAAAGCGGGCGCCAGCGCTCAAGGTAATCGCCCCGCATCTGGTCGAAGACGACGAGGACGGCGAGTTTGACCCTGCGCTCGGCGGGCGGGGCCGGTACCGCGGGCCGGGGCGCGGTGAACAGCCCGACGCCGATCACGACAGCGAACAGCGTGGCGAGCGAACTCAGCGCGAGGGTTGGGCGCATGTGTGGAGGAAGTCCGAAGTGTGAGGGAAGAGCGGATGCGGGAGTTGTATTCGCGCGCACGGCCGGTGCAATCGCGGTCGTGTGAAAGGTTCTTCACACTGGTTCGTCGGCGCGGTCGTCGGGATCAGCGGTCGGCTCGTCGGTCGGGAGCGCGAACTTGCGGGCGTACTGCTCGATGGCGCGCTCCTGGTCGAGCGTCTCCACGGAGCCGGGGCGGAGGTTGCGCACTTTAATCAGCGCCGCGCGCGCCGGCAGCCCGCCCGCGACGAGGTACGCGGCGAGTACCGTCCCGGTGCGACCCAGGCCCGCGGCGCAGTGAATGGCAACGCCCATGCCCGAATCGTTCGCCCGGCGGATGGTCGCGAGGATGTGGTCGAGTTGTCGGTCGGACGGGGCTTCCATGTCCGGCACTGGGACGGACACCGCGAGGACGCCCGCATCGTTCACCCAGTTCCGCGGGAGCGGATCTTCGGTGAGTGAAACGAGCACGTCGATTCCGTTGCGGCGCAGCCAGCGGAGGTCTTCCGCGGACCGCGGGTGCGCGAGCGCCGCGAGGCGCGGCTGATCGACCCAGGAGAAGCCCGGCGGCGGCATCACGCACCAGAAGTGGGTGTATCGGGATCGGGCGGCTCGCGCCGGTGCCCGACCTACCACACGATACACCGGACCGGACCGAACGGCACCCGATTCCGGGCGAACGATCACCGAAGTGTTTTGTGTCCGGCGGCGGTGCGAAGTTGGTTGGCCTCCTGCCACACCTTCGGCTCGGTCCCGAGGAAGTCGATGAGGTTCCCGGTGGACACGCCGAGCAGCGCCGCGGCGTCCGCGACACGCGCCTCGACGAGCACCAGCACGTCCAGAACGACACCCACCGCGGGCCAGAATCGCGGGTCTTTGGCGCTCATGTGGAGGCGCCCGTCACGACCGCGCGCGTCAGTGTAATCGAGCAGTGCGGCGACCGCGTCCGGTGTGATGGCGGGCGAGAGCGGGTCGCGGAGTCCAAGAAACAGCGCGTGCCACAGGCGTTTGAGCGCCTTCGCCTTATTGTCGTGCTGCGACCGGCTCTCTTCGGCGATGACAATTAACCCCGTGGGAAGGTGCCGCAGCCGGACGGCGGAACTGGTTTTGTTGCGCTTTTGCCCGCCGGGACCGCTGGCGCGGTACGTATCGACTTCGCACTGCGCGAGCAGTTGCGGTTCGGTGAGCCGCGACCACGTCGTCCGCGGCAGTCCGTTCGTCGATGGGGGTGAATGCGCCACAACCGGCCCTCGCGCCGCGAAACGAAACCGAACCACGGACAGCACCACCGCTCTCGCGGTTCAGTCGCGTGACGGCAAGTCGTTCCAGACCGGCGGTCGCGGCATTTTCATTCTCTAGTACGTCTGGTCACAGACCATGCAGTAACGCGAACCGGGTCGGCCCGGGGTCTTGCGCCCGCACGACGGGCACGCGTCCGGGTCGCGGGTCGCGGGCTTCGGCGCGGGGGCCGCAGGCGGTGCGGTCTGCTTCGGCGCGACCGGTGCCGGTGGCCGCACCCCGGGAACAGGCACGGGCGGGCGCGTCGGCACGGGCGCCGGTGGAGGCGAAGCGGGCCGGGGCGATATCGGTAGCGGCTGCGCATCGTCTTCGTCGATGTCCAGCGGCTTCGGTGCCGGCGCGGGCTTCGCTTTCGGAACCGGAGGCGGTGCGGGGCGCGCCGGTGCCACTGGCGCGGTGCCGCTCCCGGTTCGCACCACGACCGTTACCTTCCCCGCGGCCCGGGTGTCGCCGTCGGCCACCGCGAATTCTTCGCGCGCCGGCACGTCGGTGCAAATCACCTTGCCGTCGCGGATGAAGTACCGCAGCGCGACATCGGCCGCGCCCCGCGCCCAGACAGTGCAAGCCTTCGCGTCGCCGCCAACCTTCACCGGTTCCGCGCCGAGGTTCACCGTAATCACTTCGCGCTCGCTGAACCGCACTTCGAGCCACGCGCGCCGGAACGCGGCTTCCACCACCGCGACCATCAACCCGATGCACAGTCCCAACGCCAACCCGCCCGCGAGCCGGCCTGGCACCGCGCCCGCGACCGACTCCACCACGATGTACCCAATCGCACCCGCAGTGCCGCCCACCGCGCCACCGGCCAGACCGAGCACGAGCTTCAAGTTGGGCACGAACAAGGATAGTCCCGCACCCGCGAGCGCGCCGAGAATCGTCCAGCCGAGTACGCGGAAGATCATCGCGAGTGTGGCGTTGTCGGGCGCGAGCAGGAACAACCCCTGCCCGGCCGCGCCGCCGATCAAGCCCACGACCAGACCGCCGCCCAGACCCGCGAGCGTTCCGCCGACCGACGGCAGCGTGCCTCGCAGATAGTGGTGCTGCCCGCCCACGAGGAAGAGACACACGAGCGCCGCGATGGCGCCGGTCCACACGCCGACCGCGAGGACGAGCTGCCCGGTCGCGCTCGCGTCGTAGGTCTGGTCCGACTGCACCGCTTTCACGGTGTTCAGTTTCGGTTGCACCACTTCTTGCTTAGCCAACTCTGGGCGCGGCGCCGGCTTCGCCTCCGCTGCCGCGACGATCGCTCGTGTCATCTCTGGCAGCAGCACGTTGGTGAACGTCGCGGAGTCTCGCGCGGTCTGGCTCAGACTGAACTCCTTGCCGCGATCGGTCACCTTATCGCCCGGAATGCCGATCGCACCGCGCTGGACTTCGCGGTATTCCGCCCGCCCGCAGTCGGGACGTTCGTTGTGGATGACGAGGTGAAGCAGATCGATCTGCTTGTCGGTGAGCGCATCGGCCGTCGATTTCAGCGTGGCTCCTTCCCGCCGGATTTTGGGCGCCGCGTCGGTGATCAGAATGAGGGTTCGCGCCGCGCCCTTGCGGAAGTCGTATTTGGTGGCATCGACAATCGCTTCCAGACTGCTCTCCGGCAGGCTCTCGCCGCCGCCGCCGGCGCGGAGTCGGGCCACTTCGCGGCTGAACGCGTTTGCGTCGGCCGTGAACTGCAAACCACCGAACATCAGCGCCTCGCTCGGTTCGCCTTCGTCCAGGTCGCGGAACGTGAGGCAGCCGAAGCGCGCGTCCACCTTCGCGCGTTGCAGGTCGTTCGCAAACGTGCCGATACCGTTCTTCAACCCGTCGATCTGGTGCTGCATGCTGCCGGTAATGTCGAGGACGAACACGATGTCAGCCAGCGGCATCGGTGAGGCCAGCGGCGTGAGGCGGGACTCAATCGGCTCGGCGGAAACGGTCTTCCCGCCGGGCTTCGCGGTGGCGAGCACCTTCAGTTTGTGCTCCGTGCCCACGGCGGTCGCGAACGTGGCACGCAGTTCGACATCGCCCGCGGTCTTGGTCGCGGGGATGACGAGTTCGCGCGCCGCCGGTGTGACTCCGGGCGGCAGACCTTCGACACGAACGGTCACGTCGTCGTCGAACCCATCTCGCGCGATCTGCACGAGCAACTTGTTAGTACCGCCCTGGTAGATTTGAAGTTTGTCCGATGCGCCGACAGCGAGCCTGGGTTCGGGTGGCGGTAGTGGTGGCGCCGCGGAGGCTTTCGGCCCGAGCGCCAACATGATGAGTTCACCGAAGAGCAGAGCGCCGAGCAACCCGCCGACGGCCCCGTACAGGCCGAACAATACTGGCTTGGGGAGGCGAGAGAGGAACGCGGGGGCTGGCATGAACACATCACCTGGCGTGAAGCGGTTGCTTGGGATTCATGATGGCGTGCATGCGCGCCGCAGTCCAGAGGGGGAAACCGCCGCCGACCGGAGCGGAAGGTAAAAAGTAAAAAGTAAAAGGGAAGACAGAAGGAGCAACCCGCTCTGTCTTCCCTTTTACTTTTTACCTTTTACCTTCCGCTTCGGCCGGAGGTTTTCACGTCGTCGCGTCAAGCATCAACCGCCCGGCGGCAGCCGACCCTCGGTCTGGAAGATCTCTTCCTCCGAGTTGATGATGATGCGCGGCGTTACCATGATCATCACGTGCGTGCTTTCACGCCCGACGCCCACGTTCTTGAACAACCGGTTCAGATACGGGATCTTCGACAGGAACGGAGGGCCGAACTCGTTGCGCCCTTCGGAGAGCTGCTTCAACCCACCCATCAGCACCGTACCGCCGTCTGGACACACGACCGTGGTCTGGATGTTCACGTTCGTGAACGTCGGCTGTTGGAGGAACTGCGTGAACGGGATCGGCTGGCCCTGGCTACCGCCTTCGAACACCGGCGTGATGAACGTCGTGATCGGGAACAGCGGCACGTTCGCGGACGAGTTCGTGGTCAGGTTGACCGGCAGGTTTAACCGCACGAATCGGCGGTCGGCGGACACCACGGCCTGAACAGTGATGTTCACGTTGAGACCGCCGCCGGGGAACGGAGTGTTCTGCGGGACGAACACCAACTGTCCGTTCACCGCGATCACCTGCACGCTGGCGACGAAGAACTGTTGATCGGCGACCGAGAGAGACGCGGTCTGACCGTTGAACAGCGTGAGCTTCGGAGCCTGCATTACGTTTTGGCGCCGGTCGCCTTGTGCCATTTCCAGGAACGTGAACACCTGGATGTCGTTGAGGAACGCGAGGCCCAACGAGACGCCGCCGTTGTCACCCGGCGTGTTCGGGAACCCGCCGAATCCCGGAATACCGCGCTGGAAACTGGTCGCCTTGATCGGCACGTCCAGGTCCGGCGTGAACGACCCGGCCGGCGTTAGCCCGATCGTCGTGCCGGTGGCGCCGATGTCGTTAACGAACGGGGACGGGCGGAACGTGCCGCTGGTCAGCGACGGCTCGAACTTCGTGGTGTTCGTCTTGATGTTCACCGAGAAGTCCACGCCCATCCGCTCGAAGAACGACTCGGACAGCGACACGATGCGGATCTCGACCGCGATCGCCAAGTCTTGCAACCGGCGGAGTGCTTCGAGAAGGTCTTGCACTTCCGTGATGACGTCGGCCGTCTGGTTCACCACCAGCGCGCTACCGATGTCGAAGAACTCGACCTTCCCGTTACCCCCGTGGCCGTCCCACGAGTACGGGCGCACCATGCTGGTGATCAGCTTGATGAGCTGCTCGTGCTTGGTGTTGCCATCGACCACGTTGGCCGACCCGGACAGCGGGTTGCTCGTCAGGCTCCCGCCCTTGATGCCGGGCTGCGTGGCGAGGTGCCCGGTCGAGAGGCTGGCCGGGGCGCCGCCGCCCAGCCCGTTGGCCGGGTCGCGCGGCCCGGAGCCACCCACGCCCGGGGTCAGCCCCGACATGATCAGGTTCCCGCTGTTGAGCGGGGTCTTGTTCAGCATCTTGTCGAAGTTCGCGTACTCGGGCAGCGCGAAGTTCGGCACCGGGGTCACGAGGTCCGCGACCGAGAACACCTTCGTATAAAGCCGGCCCTTCGCCTTCTTCGTCGTGGTGATCTTCACCACGTCGTTCTCGATCACGTGGCTCAGGCCGATCGGTTCGAGGATGATCGCCAGCACGTTCCGCGCGGCGGTCGCCTTGCCCACCTCGAAGGTCATCGGCAGGACTTCGCTGATCCCCTCGGACCGCAGCGAAACCTCGTCGAGGAACAAGGGCACGTCGGTGAGCGTCTGAATGTTCTTGATCGCTTCCCGCAGCGGCGTGTCGCGGAAGTCGATGGAGATCGGCTTGTCGAGCCGCAGTTCGATCTCGTAAGTCGCAGGCGTGCGGCTCCGCAGGTAGCTGTTGTCGCCGGACCCGCGAAGGTTCGCCCGCTGCATCGCCAGCAGCTTGATCGCGACCGGGTCGTCGGTGGTGACGAGCGGCCCGAGCCGGTCGTTGTCGTTCAGCGCCCCGAGGAAGAACTTCTCCTTGTCGGCCTTGTCCTTTTCTGCTTCCTTGACGCGGCGGCCCAGTTTGGCGGCCTCGTACAGCGCGCCCACGGCGGGGTCGTCGGCGTCGAGTTGCTTGGCCTGGAGTGCGACCCGCTCGGCCAGGTCATACTTGCCCTGCTTGAGCAACTCGTTGTACCGGCGGACGAGGAGTGCCACTTCCTTCTTGCGCTCCTCCTCGGCGATCCCGCGACCGACGATGAGTTCCTTCGCGTCCCGCTTCTCTTTGTTCAGGCGGGCGGTCGCGTCGATCTGGCCCTTCATCAAGCGGAAGGTATCGAGTCGGCCGTCCACCGGGCGCAGAAGAATCGCGATGCTCGACGTGTCGAGGCCCGACGCGCGGACCCGGTTCGAGTAGTCGATGAGCAGTTGCATGGCGAGATCGGTCTCGCCGCGCCCGAACGCCGCCTGCGCGTCGGCTTGAATCTTCAAGCCGTCGCTGCGGAGCTTCTGGAACTGCACCTTCTTGAGTGCGTCCGCTTGCGAGGTCGGGCTGTCCGGGTTGACGCGAGCCACGCCCGGCGGGTTGGAGCCAGTGATGCCGATCATCGGATCGACCGGCACGCCCATCGGCAGTCCCATGTCCGGCGGCTGGAGGCCGCCCGCGACCGCGACGCCGCTGCCCGTCTTGTCGAGTTCGATCTTGCACGCGGTCAACATCTGGTCGCGTGTGGCCTTGAGGTCGGCCGTGAGCAGGTTGCCGTCAACGAGCACGAGCACGTTGAAAGTCTGCTGGTAGTCCTTGTTCTTGAAGGATGTCTTCGCGTTCTCCATCGTGGCGATCGCGACTCGCTGCTTCTGCGCCAACCGCTCGGAGTCGATACTGTTGAGCAGCGCGCGGGCTTCGTCCTGTACGCCACCGAGGTTGTGCGCCTGGCGCGCGAGCCGGGCGGCTGTGTCGAACTGGCCCGCTCCGAACTCATACGCGGCCTGGTCGAGCAGTTGCCGGCCGGTCACGGTGCCGCCCATCGGGACGACAGGCTTGGGACCGCCGTAGACGGTCTGCGTGCCGGGCGGAACGACCGGTTTGATGTCGCCGACGTTGCCGGCCGGGACGAGGTATTCCGGCCCGCCGGTCGAGGCGATCCCGCTGGGCGGCGCGGTGCCGAACTTGCCGTTGGACGCGACGAACAGCGCCTGCTTCGCTTCGACCACCGGCT
This sequence comes from Singulisphaera sp. GP187, assembly GCA_945905925.1. Lineage (GTDB taxonomy): Bacteria > Planctomycetota > Planctomycetia > Gemmatales > Gemmataceae > Gemmata. The sequence continues at coordinate 12,267 of CAMDQN010000059.1, read as the reverse complement.
TCGGGAACAGTCCGAGCGTGGCGGCGATGCCGGTCGCGTTGGTGAGGGCCGCGTTCGCCCGCACGAAGTCCTGTTGCGTGGTGAACGTCTGCGAGTCGCGGATGAGCTTGTCGATTGCGGCCGTGCCGCGCGTGTTCAGATCCTGTAGCGCGAAGCCGGGCGTGTAATCGCCCTTCGACCATGAGGCGTTGATCTTGTCGGCTTCCACGAACTTGGTCTTCGCCGCGACGAAGTTGCCCTGGTCCGCGAGCGCCCGGCCTTCGGCCACGAGCTTCTTCGCGGTCTGCTTCTTCGCGTCCGTCGCGCCGGTCTGTGCAACAGTGCCGGTGCCGGGGTTGGCCGGTGTGACAGTACCGACGAGCGGCTTGTTCGGCGGCTTGTTGGCGACCGCGTTCCCATTCGGGTTCGCAGGCGCGGTCGGTGCAACCTTGAACTTCGACCGTGTGGCCTGGAGATCCTTGACCAACTTGTCAGGCCGGTCGCCCATGTCCCAGGTGGAGTACGGCCCGTGCAGTTGGTCCGCCTTGCGGGCCATCTGGATCGCGGTGTCCAGGTTGTAGGCGCGCTCGGCGTCGTTGACGGCAGGCTTCGTGGCCGTCTCCTTTGCCTGCTTCATCAACTGTTCGGCCTGGACCTTCTGGGCCTTCGTCTGTGCGGCCTCGATGTCCTTGCGGAGCGAACTGGGCGTGTCATCGAACAGCCCCCACTTGCCGCCAGGGTTGTGCGCGTCGGCGGACTGGGCGAGATCGCGGGCGTCGGCGAACCGGCCTTCCGCGAGCGCCTTGCGGCCGTCCTTGATGATTTGTTTCGGGTCGCCGGCCGCGGTTCCGCCGCTGAAATTGCCGCCGGACCGCGGTGCCGAGGTCGGCATCGGGCCTTTGTCCTTGTCCTTACCGAACTGGGCGTGAACGATGGCGACCGTCCCCCCGGTCAGCACCGGCACCAGCAGCAGGTTGGCCGCCACCCGCTTCCAGTTCCACTTCTTTGCCTGGAACACCAATGGCCTCCTTTGCCCTGCGCTGGTGACGAGTCGGCCGGCATGAATACCCCGCCGCGCGACGGTACGACCCGTCACGCGGCTGCCGGCGCGAGCGCCAGAAACCGCCCCAGCGGCTCTTGGCTCTCGTCTCCTGGGGCGTCTTGCCCCGCGTAGAGAATGTGTGAGAAAGCGGGTCGGCTATATCTCCGCTTCCGGGAGCAGTCAAGCGTTTTGGCTCAAGTTTTGGGGCGCCGGCGCGCGTGAAGATGCGCAGGCGTCGCAGTGCGTGGGGGGAAGTGGGAAGTGGGGTAGGTGTGGCGCGAGGCATTCTGAACGAGCCGCGACCGCAAGGGAGCGAAAAAGCTCCACTCCCTTGCGGTCGTGGCTCGTTCAGAAAAGAACTCACCCTACGATGCGGCGGAACATGGCCATCGTCTGCCGGGCAGCGGTGTCCGAATCCGGTAGCGGCAGGATCTCCGCCGACAGGTAGCCCGCGTAACCAACTTCGACCAGCGCCGCGACGATCGGCAGGAAATCCGTGTGCCCAAGACCCGCGGCGCGGCGGTTCGAGTCCGCGAAGTGGACGTGACCGATGTGCGGACCCGCGCTGCGAATCGCGTCCGCGAGGTTCGTTTCCTCAATGTTCATGTGGTACAGGTCGGCGAGGATCTTTACATTCGCGACGCCGATGCCGGTCAGCAGCGTGACCGCGTCGCCGAGCGTGTTGATGAGGTTCGTCTCGTAGCGATTCAGCGGTTCGTAGAGCAGCGTTGTGCCGAGATCGGTCGCGTGCGTATCGAGTTTGAACAGCGCGTGCCCGAGATAACGCAGTGCTTCCGGCTTCGTGACTCCCTCGCCCCACTTCCCTTGCATGGAACCGATTATCGCGGGTGCGTCGAACTTCGCGGCGAGGTCCATGATCGAGCGCACGAACGCGATGGCCCTGTCGCGGGTCACGGCGTCAGGGCTGGTAAGCGAGAGTTTGTGCTTCACCCACCCGGCGCCCGTGCCGACGGCCGCGAGTGACAACCCATTGTCATCGAGCAGCGTGCGCAGCTCGTCGGGGTTGACCGCGTCCGCGCTGGGCGGGAACACTTCGACCGCGTCGAACCCGCGGGCGGCGGCTTCGCAACAGCCCGCGGCGAGATCGTCCCAGTACACGAACGGCCCGCCGCGAGCTTCCGGCACGAGCGAGATGGTCACGGCGGATAGCATCGTTAGCTCCTTACCAGTGCGCTGTAGTCCGCGATCATCTGCTGCGTGACCGGTCCAACCTCGAACTCTTGCTTGTCGATGCTTGACACCGGTTGCACCTCGACCGCAGTGCCGGTGAGGAACACTTCACTTGCCTGCGCGAGTTCGTTCGGCCAGATTTCGCGTTCCACAACCTTGATGCCACGCTTGCGTGCGAGTTCCATCACCGTTTGGCGCGTGATGCCGTTCAGGATAGTCTCGGTCGTGGGCGTGTGCAGTTCCCCATTAATAAGGAGGAACAGGTTCGCGCCGGTCGCTTCGGAGAGCCGGCCCTTGTAGTCGTGCATGAGCGCGTCCTGCACGCCGGCGGCGAGGGCTTCGTCTTTCGCGAGCGTGCAGATGATGTACAGCCCGGCGGCCTTGCTCCCAGCGGGCGAGCTTTCGGGGCTGGGCCGTTTCCACCGGCTCGTGATGAGCTTGATCGCTTTCTGCCCGTAGTACGCGCCCCACGGGAACGCCGCGATCATCACGTGAACCTTCGTGCCGATCGCCGACACGCCGATGACTTCGGCCCCGCGCCACGCGAGCGGCCGGACGTATCCGCTATCAAGCTTGTTCTCGCTGACGACGAGTTCGGTGGCCGCGTCGAGTTCCGCGACGGAGTAGGGCAGGTCGTAGGCGAGCATGCGCGCGGACTTTACGAGCCGCTGCGAGTGTTCGGTGAGCTTAAACACCTTGCCGTTGTAGATGCGTTCGCCCTCGAAGACGGAGTTGCCGTAGTGGAGGCTGTGAACGAGGACGTGGCATTTGGCTTCGCGCCACGGGAGCAGTTGCCCGTTGTACCAGATAACGCCGTCGCGATCGTCCATCGGCAGTGCGGGCCCGGCCATGACTGCGCTCCATCGAGAGGGAGAGAGGAGTTCTGCGGTTAGTGTATCGCTGCCGGGGTGCGCTGTCGGCGGTGGAATCGCGTGCGCGGGAGCAGACGAGCGAAGGACACCGTGAAAGCGAGCGATTCGTCAAAGGGTGCCAAACAGCGCCAGAGAGCGCCAGTTGGCGTCCTTTGACCAAACCCTACAAATCCCGGCGTTTCGTTCAAAGAGCGCCAACTGCGTCACCCGGGCATCACGCGCGAGGAACTCGACCGCCGGATGGCCGAACCCGGTTTCACGTTCGAGGAAGTCCGCAAGCGGTTGGGCTGGGAATAACGTACATCGTGACGACGTCCTGGCGTTTGATACCGCATTGATGACATCGCAATGACCGTGGTGGTTCTCTCCGTCGGTCCCGCACACCGTCACTGATCGCGTTTCCCGCGTGCATCTCCCCTCTTCGCTTGCTACACTCCGTCTTCTCGCCCCGACACGACCCGCCGCGTACCCACCTGCCACATGCCACAGCGCTACCTCATCGTCGCCGTCACCGCGATCGCGGCCCTCTGGATGTACATCGACCGCGTCTGCTTCTCCACGCTCGCCGAGCCGATGAAGCGCGAACTCCTCCTCCCGCTCGCGCCCGAACCCACCGCCGCGGACACGCTCTCCCAGGACGAAACCGACGCCGCCAAGAAAAAGAAATGGGGCGACAACCCGCCCGCCGACGCCGAACTCACACCCGAAGACCTCGCCGCCGCCAAGAGAAAGAAGTGGGCCGACAAGCGCATGTCCTACGCGCTCGGCGCGTTCTTCCTCACCTACGCGCTGTTCCAGATACCCATGGGCAACCTCGCGGACCGCTACGGGGCCAGACGCGTACTCGCGCTGTCCATCGCGGCGTGGTCGGCCGTCACCATGTTCACCGGGTTCGTCGGCGGGTTCGTCGCGCTGCTCGGCATCCGCTTACTGCTCGGCATCACCGAAGCCGGGGCGTACCCCGCCGCCGCCGGACTCGTCAAGCGCTGGGCCAAACCCACCGAGCGCGGGCGGTTCAGCTCCGTCGTCGCGTTCGGCGGGCGCGTCGGCGGCGCGGTCGCCCCGCTGCTCACCGCGGCGCTCGCGACGGCACTGGTGGGCGTGGCGCTGGTCGAATGGGTCGTCACGCCGAACGCGGTCGCGCTCGAGACCGGCGAGAAGCCGACCAACTGGCGCGGCGTGTTCGTCGTGTACGGGCTGTGCGGGCTCGCGGTCGCGGGGATCTTCTGGCTGTTCGTCCGCGATCACCCGCCGGGCGAACGCCCAAGCCCCTCACCCGTCGGCGAAGCGCCGACACCCTCTCCCCGTGAAGCACGGAGCGAGGGCCAGAGCGCGGCGCCGCGCGAACTTTCGCTGCTCGCGCGGATCGGGGTGCTGGCCCGCACGCGGAACATGTGGCTCTTCGGCGGGGTGCAGTTCGGCGTGAACATCGGCTGGGTGTTCGTCGTCACGCTCCTCCCCACGTTCCTGAAGGAGACGTTCGGCACGCCGCTGAAGGAAGTCGGGCAGATGCAAACGGTGGCACTGACGATCGGGTGCCTGGGCATGATCTTCGGCGGGGTGTTTACCGACGCGCTCCGCGCCCGGCTCGGCCCGAAGCTCGGCCGGTCCGTTCCGATCTGCGCCACGCTCAGCGGGTGCGCGGTCGCGTTCCTGCTGATCCCGCAGTTGCCGACCGCGTGGGCGGTGGTCGTCGCGCTCGGCGCGATGGCGTTCCTGGTGGACATGCACAACCCGTCGATCTGGTCGTTCGCTCAGGACGTGGGCGGGAAGAACGTGGGCGCCGCGCTGGGCTGGGGGAACATGTGGGGGAACCTGGGCGCCGCCCTGTCGCCGATCATCCTCACGGAGATCCGTCAGGCGGCCGGGTGGAACGCGGCGTTCCTGTGTTGTGGGTTCGTGTTCGCCGCCGCCGCCGTGTGCGGGATGCTGCTGGACGCGACCAAACCCGTCGAAGAACCCACGTAGCGTTTGGGTGGGTGCCGCTCGCCGAGCGGCACGGCGGCCCAACTCGGATCGCGTCACGAATGTCCGCGTTGCGCCGCGACAGGTTATCGCGTGCCGTTCGGCAAGCGGCACCTACCTCGTCACTTCACCATCGCTCTGACGATCACGCTGATGCCCATCATGGAGAGCAGCACGACGCCGACGAGCAGACGGGCGGTCATCCAAAGCGGCACTGATTCGCGGCGACGGTTCGGCTTGGGGCTCTCGTGTGGCGGCGGGGCCGGGGTGTTGTCCGGTTCCTGCGGCATCGTGTCGCCCACGACTTCGTCGGTGAGTTGCACCCACGGCGACTGTGCCAGCACGACCGGCACCACGGCAAACGCGCCTGAGTTGGGCAAGGGTTCGTGCGCTCTCGGCCCGTTCGGGTACTTGTGCCGCCCGGTCAGGTAGCCGGTGTCGTGTGCGTATCCCGCGTTCGGCGGCAGATCGAAGCTCACGCGGTCCACCGGCATTGACACCGGCACGCACGCCGCGTCGAGGCCGGCGAGCACCTCCGACGCCGACGCAAACCGTGCCACCGGGTGCTTCACGAGCAACCGGTGCACGATCGCGGCCACTTCCGCCGGCACGTCCGGTCGCAACCGCTCGACTCGCGGCGATTCTTCCCACAGGAGCCGGCGCGTCGTCTCTTCCGCCGTCGGACTCGCGAACGGGGACTGACCCGTCAAGAGGAAGTAGAAGACACAGCCGAGCGAATACAGGTCGGTGCGGTGGTCAGCCGCCTGCGGATTGTGCAACTGTTCCGGGGCGAGATAGTCGGGCGCGCCCGGCACGAGTCGCGGAATGCCGAAGTCCGCGATCTTCACCGCGAGGGGCGCGGATGGCGTCGGGCGCGCGACCAGCACGTTACCGGGCTTCAGGTCGCGGTGAACCATTCCTTGTTCGTGCGCGTTCATCAAGCCGTGCGCGATCTGCCTCACGAACTCGCACGCTTCATCAACGGGCAGTGGCCCGCGTTGCTTCACGAGCGTGTCGAGGCTCGGCCCGTCCACGAACTCCAGCACGAGGTAGAACCGGTCGTGGAGTTCGTTCGCGTCGTAAGCGGTGACGATGTTCGGGTGGGAGAGCTTGCCGGCGGTGCGCACCTCGCGCTGGAACGTCTGCCGCGCCTCGGCCGTTCGCGTGAGTTCGGCGGACAGCACCTTGATCGCGACCGCCCGGTTCATGGTGCGGTGCTTCGCCTGATAAACGTGGCTCATCGACCCGCGGCCAACCTGATCGAGAATGACGTACTGGCCGAGTTGGAACCCATCGGTGCGGCCGGTGAGCAACCGATCGGTCTGGAACCGCGTGAGCAGCCCAGCGGCAACGAGGACGCACGCCGCGTCGGTCGCGGACCCCGGTGGCGTGATGGCCGCAGCCTTGAGTTCCTGGTTCGGAGTGAGAAGCCCGGCCGCACGCACCGCTTCCAGGAACGTGTCGCGATCGGCGAGTGTATGGGTGGGCATAGACGACGCACCGCGTCGGCGAGCGCGGCTCGGGCGACGGGTTCCTGTCGGGTTGTCGGCCGGCAACTCCGTGCCCGCCGGCTCGTGTTCGGCAGTTCGGACCACGGGACAGCATTCAACCTGTAGGAGACGATTTCGGGCCGCGCCGGCTGTTCGGCGCGAATTCGCGTGACCGTCCGAATCTACTTTAAGCCCACACAGTGAAGACGAGCGAGCTTCAGATTTTGGCGTAACTGGGTGGTAACGCTGCTTGAAGAGTAAGGGGAGAAAGGGTGAAGGGGAGAAAGGGGAGATAAGACAGAGCCACGACTTCGGTTTCACAACCCCTTCTCCCCTTCACCCTTTCTCCCCTTCTCTTCACAAGCCCCTTCTCTTTTCTTGCGCGTTTTCCTCTCGCACGGCGGTTGCGGGCGGTTTATGCTAATGCTGTTTACTCCAACCTCACGCGGTCTGTCTTCAATTTCACCCCACCTACCGGGCGCCGACGGTCCGGCTCGCATTCCTTCGCGAGGAGCACTCCATGCAATCCGCTGTCACACGAACACGCTTCAACCCCGCTGTTTGCGCGCGCGTCTTTGGTTTCGCGATCGCGATCGCCGCGCTCGCGGCGCCGAATGCGGCCCGCGCGGCCGCGCCGGTGGACGCCGCCGAGCGCAAGGCCGTTATCGGCCAGCCCGCCAGCGTCGAAGCGTTCCCGCCCACCGTCACGCTCAACGGCGTGCGCGACGCGAGACAGCTCGTCGTGAGCGGCAAGTACGCGGACAGCACCACACGCGATCTGACGAGCGTGGTCGAAGTGAAGGCGGAGCCGGCCGGGATCGTCGAAGTGCAAGAGGGCGCATTCCTCCGCCCCAAGAAGAACGGCTCCGCGACCGTCATCATCAACGCGAACGGGAAGGAAGTTCGCGTTTCCGTCACGGTCGCGGGGATGGACGCACCGGCCCCGGTCAGTTTCCGGCGCGACGTGATCGCCGCCATGAACGTCGGCGGGTGTAACGCCGGCGCGTGCCACGGTACGCCCAGCGGCAAGAACGGGTTCAAGCTCTCGCTCCGCGGCTTCGACCCGCCCGCGGACTTCCTTCAACTCACGCGCGAACAGTTTGGTCGGCGCACCGACAAGCACGACCCGGAAGCGAGCCTGATGTTCCTCAAGGGCGTCGGCCGCGTGCCGCACGAAGGCGGTCAACGGTTCGGCGCGACCAGCGTTCCCGGCGAAGTGACGCTCGCGTGGCTCGCCGAAGGACTGAAGGACGACGCCGCAACGCTCCCGCCGCTCAAGAAGATCGAAGTGACGCCGCCCTCGCGCCTCTTGAAGGCGCCGAGCAAGTGGCAGCAACTCGCGGTGGTCGCCACGTTCGGCGAAACCACGACGCGCGACACCACGCGGCTCACGGTGTTCAGCAGCAGTGACCCGTCCATCGCGGACGTGACCCCGACCGGTCTGGTCGAGTTCAAGCGGTCCGGCGAAGTCGCGATCCTGGCGCGATACCTCGAAGAGTTGGTCGCGGTCCGCATCACGTACCTCGAACCGCGCGACGGGTTCGTGTGGCCGAACCCGCCCGAAACGAACTACGTCGATACGCACACGTTCGCAAAACTTAAACAAATGAGCATCGCGCCGTCCGCGGTGGCTGAAGACTACGAGTTCGTTCGGCGTGCATACCTCGACTGCACCGGGCGCATGCCGACCACCGACGAAGCGAAAGCGTTCCTGAACGACAAGGACGCGAAGAAGCGTGAGAAACTCATCGACACGCTCGTTGACACGCCGGAGTTCGCGGACTTCTGGGCGCTCAAGTGGGCCGACGTGCTTCGCAGTTCCCGTAAGACGCTGCAAGTGAAGGGCAGTTACGGGATGCAGGCGTGGCTCCGCAATCACTTCCTGAAGAACACCCCGATGGACAAGATCGTGCAGGAGATCATTACCGCGAACGGTAACTCCTACGCGAACCCGCCCGCGAACTACTACCGCATCGCCAAAGACCCGACCGCGCTCGCCGAGACGACCGCGCAGTTGTTCCTTGGCGTACGCATGCAGTGCGCGAAGTGCCACAACCATCCGTTCGAGCGGTGGAGCCAGGACGACTACTACGGCATGGCCGCGTGGTTCGCCCGCGTGAAGACCAAGCCCGAACCGGTCATCGGCACCAAGCCGGCGGGCGCCGCAGGCGCGACAGCGGAAGTCATCTTCACGGCGCGCGACGGCGAAGTCACGCAACCGCGCACGCAGAAGCAAATGAAGCCGCGTTACATCGGCACGGGCGACGCTGACGTGAAGCCGGGCGAGGACCGCCGCGCGGTGTTGGCCGTGTGGCTCACTTCGGCCGACAACGCGTTCTTCGGCAAGTCGGTCGCGAACCGCGTCTGGTTCCACTTGATGGGTAAAGGCATCGTGGACCCCGTTGACGACTTCCGCGACTCCAACCCGTCGTGCAACGACGAACTGCTCGACGCGATGGCGAAGGACTTCGCGAAGAACAAGTTCGACATGAAGCACCTCGTGAAAACCATCATGAAGTCGCGGACATACCAACTGTCGGCGCAACCGAACGACTCGAACCGCGACGACAGCAAGTACTTCTCGCACGCGGTCACGAAGTTGCTGACCGCCGAGCAACTGCTGGACGCGATCTGCGACTTCACCGCGATGCCGGAGAAGTTCGCCGGTCTGCCCGCCGGCACGCGCGCGATTCAGCTTCCCGACGGCGAAGTGAACCACCCGTTCCTGAAAGCGTTCGGCCAACCGGCCCGCGAGTTGGCGTGTGAGTGCGAACGCGAGAGCGACGGCAACCTCGCGCAAGCGCTCCAACTCATCAACGGCCCAACCGTGAACGAGAAGGTTCGCGGTGCCAACAACCGGCTCGGCAAACTGCTCGCCGCGAAGATGAAGGACGACGACATTCTGACCGAGTTGTACTACGCGGCGCTGGGTCGCGCGCCGTTCGCGGACGAGAAGCAGATCGCGCTGGACCACGTGAGTAAGCGCGAGGACAAGCGCAAGGCGTGGGAAGACCTGGTGTGGGCGCTGATCAACACGCGCGAGTTCCTGTTCCGGCACTAACAGACGAGTTGGGTTCTGTTAGCCGCAAGCCGAAGGCAAGCGCGAAGGTTCGCGCTCGCCTTCGGCTTGCGGCTAACTTATTTCGAGGTTCCCATGCGCCACTTCCTCGCGCTCGCCTTCGTCTGCCTCGCCAACCCTTCATTCGCGGCCGAGCCGAAGCCGCTGGAGTTCAAACTCACGTTCGACAAGACCGCGTGCGACACGCCGTTCACCGGGCGAGTGTACGTGACCTTTCGCGCGAACAACGCGTCACCACCGGTCGGACTGAACTGGTTCAAGCCCGAACCGGGACTCGCGAAGGATGTGAAGGACTGGAAGCCCGGCGACCCCCTCGTGTTCGACGCGAAAACCGTTGCCTACCCCGCACCTCTCGCGGACCTCAAGCCCGGGAAGTATTACGTCTGCGCAATCATGGACCGCGACCTCGGCGGCATCGACTTCCTTTCCAGCCCCGGCAACACTCACTCGAAGACCGTGCAACTCGAACTCGACCCTCAAAGCTCCGGCACAGTGGAACTGAAACTCGATCAGGTGGCCCGGGCGCGCGATTTTAAGGACACCGAAATCGTCAAACTCGTGGATATCGAGAGCAAACTGCTCACCACGTTCCACAAGAAGCCAACGCACGTGCGCGCCGGTGTGGTATTGCCGCCGTCGTTCGCGAAGGAGCCGAATCGCAAGTACCCGGTCGTGTACGAAATCACCGGGTTCGGCGGGAACCACTTCGCCGCATTCAACTCGGCCGCGCGCAAAGCGTGGGACGTGAACGGCACCGAGATGATTTGGGTCGTCCTCGATGCGAACTGCCGGCTCGGACACCACGTCTTCGCGGACTCCGCAAACAACGGACCGGTTGGTAAATCACTTGTCGAAGAACTGATCCCGCACCTGGAGAAGACGTATCGCGGATCGGGCGTGCGGTTCGCTACCGGCCACTCGTCCGGCGGGTGGAGCAGTTTGTGGTTGCAAGTGACGTACCCCGACACCTTCGCGGGGTGCTGGTCCACCGCACCGGACCCGGTCGATTTCCGCGACTTCCAACTGATCGACATCTACGCGAACGGCGCGAACGCCTTCGCCGATGCGAACGAGAAGCCGCGCCCACTCGCGCGCATGAACGGCAAACCGGTGCTGTTCTTCAAACCGTTCTCGGACATGGAAGGGTACATGAACCGCGGTGGACAGCTTGGCTCCTTCGAGGCGGTCTTCAGCCTGCGCGGCGCCGACGGCAAACCGCAACGCCTCTGGGATCGCAAGACCGGCGCGATTGATTTGAAGGTCGCGAAGGCGTGGGAGAACTACGACATCCGGTTGGTGCTTGAGCGCAACTGGAAGACACTCGGCCCGAAGCTCACGGGCAAGATTCACGTCTACATGGGCGACGAAGACACGTTCTACCTCGACGGCCCGGCGCGGTTGCTCAAGAAGTCGCTCGCGGACCTTGCGAGCGATGCGGTGGTGGAGATGTTCCCCAAACGGAACCACGGGAACCTCGTCGATGCCGCGCTGCGCAAGCGAATGAACGAGGAGATGGCGGCCGCGAACCGCAAGACCGAAAAGACCGACCGGTAGATGCAGCGGCGCGTTCCCGTCACGGCACCAAGACTCCCGCCGGCTCGGACTCTCCTCGACGAACGCGGCACCGGCGTTGCTTTCGTCCAAATTTTGTTTTTCGATCTGCCCGGTGAGGCTAGAATCGCGAATCGGTGATACGACGCCCCGTACCCGAGTCCATTCATGCACAACTCCACTCCCCACGCGTTCGCCGTCCTCGACGCGATCCCGTCGCCCGTGTTCTGTTTCGACCTACACGAGCGGTACACGTTCCTGAACACGGCCGCGGAAACCGCGGCGATGCACCCGCGTGAATCCGCTCTCGGCCATACACCGGCGGAGATTGGGATCCCGCCCCACCTCTGCGAAGAGGTGTCGCACAAGATCGCACAGGTTGTCGCCACGGGGCTACCGACCGAATACCCCGCGGAGTACCCTGGCCCGACCGGACTGGTCCTCTACCGCGTGACGCTCGTTCCCCATCGGGACGCGACCGGTGCCGTGTCCGGCGTGATCGGACTCGCCACCGACGTGACCGAACTGACGCACGCCGAAGCCGCTCTGTGCAAGAACGAAACGCGCTTCCGTCAAGTACTCGAAGATCAGGCGGAGGTCATGTGCCGGTTCCGCGCCGACGGCACCTTCACGTTCGTCAACGAAGTGTATTGCCGCATATTCGGGAAGCCCGCGTCCGACCTGATCGGGCACCGCTGGCAACCGTTCGTCCACCCGGACGACGTCGCGCACGTCGATGCCGAACTTGCGACGATGTCAGTCGCCAACCCAGTGGTGCGAATCGAGAACCGCGTGTGCGACGTGACCGGGCGGGTGCGGTGGATTGAGTTCGTGAACCGCGCGTTCTACGACGCAGCTGGCGTGCTCACCGAAATCCAGGCGGTCGGCCTGGACGTGACTGAACGCCGCGCCGCGGAGGACGCACGGCGCGAACTCGAAGCCAACCTCCGACTTGTGTTTCGGACTTACGGAGGGTGTTGAAGTGATCAGATGAACACAGGCCACCTGGTTCGGTTGGGCTACGGTGAAGTTTACCACAACGTCACCACAACCCGTCCGGCAGGAGGCCTGTGCCATGGACCAACTTATCCCCTCATT
>CAMDQN010000058.1 GCA_945905925.1 Singulisphaera sp. GP187 | reverse complement strand
ACACGGGAAACCTTGGAAAACTCAGCGGTTTTCGTTTGGGTGGGATGCGGGTTGATGGCTGAAACTATTCGGTCGCCTGAGTCACAAACCATTCCCCACATTGCACTTGCTATGTCAACTCCAAAGATGTCATGAACTGTCAGCCCTGACGGTCGCGGCTCCGCTACGGTTTTTCTGAAAGCGCTCCATCGTGCGGCTACTCTGATTTCCTGCGCGGTGCGATTCAGGCGGTGTGTGTGCCGGACGTGGGTGGACAGTTGAACCGGTGTGCCAGGCGCTTGCCGTTCACGTCGAGGGCTTCGAGGATTTCGTAGACCGGACCGATCGGAATGTTGTTGGCGATGGCCCAGGTGATGACGTCGAGGTTCTCGCCGCCGGTCTTGAGTTGGTTCAGGATGAGGTTGAGCAGTTCGGTCTGGTTTTGGAATTCGCTGAGGAGCAGGCCGAAGTCGCGGCCGGCGAGTTCGATCCAAAAACATCTCCCCTGAAGATGCTCCACCCACCGCGCCCGCAGATACCCGGTCCAGTGGTCCTGCACCCAATGGTTTACGCACCCCTCACCGAGATCGTACCCGGCCTTTTCGCTTTCCAGCCAGCGATACTTGTTTTCTTCCTCGATGCAATCGTGGTGGACGCTCTTCATCACCGTGGCAGCATTCGAGAGAGGAGGGCAGGCGTTCATTCGCTTCACCTTACGCGACGTTGCGAGTACCGGGTTGAGACCAGAACGAACCGCGTAACGTCTCAACAGGGATACTATTTCGTCAAAGGGCGAAGCAAGTTGTGGTCACACTATCCTATCACTCAGCGGGCCAAGTAGCCGCCGTCCACGAAGAGCGTCTGGCCGGTGACGTAGCTCCCGGCCTCGCTGCACAGCATCAGCACCGGGCCGACCAACTCCCTCGGTTGCGCCCAGCGACCCAACGCCGTGCGGTCCGCGAACGCTTGCTTTTCCGGGTCCGACAGCACCGACATCGGCATGTCGGTCATGAATGGTCCGGGCGCGATGCAGTTCACCGTCACGCCGAACGGTCCCAAATCGAGCGCGCTGGCGCGGGCCATGCCAATCAGCGCCGCCTTCGTAGCGGAGTAGACGTTCCGCTTCTCTTTAGACACCTGCCCCATGATCGACGAAATATGCACCACCCGACCCCACCGCCGCTGTTTCATCTGTGGCACGAGTTCGCGGGTGAGCGCCATGACCGAACTCAGGTTCACTTCGAGGACACGGTCCCAGGTGTCGTCGGTGATGGCATCGATCGCCTGCGGTGCGTTCATCCCGGCGTTGTTCACCAGAACGTCAACTCTTCCCATCTTCTCTAACGCGAACTGCGCGAGCTTTTTAACATCCTCGCGAACGGAAACGTCTGTAACACAGTACGCCCCTTGGCCCCCGGTCCCGGCCAGAATCTCGTCGAGTGCGGTCTTCAACTCTTTTTCGTGGCGGCTGGCGATAACGACATCGGCTCCGGCTTCGGCGAACCCGCGGGCCATCGCCTTGCCCAGTCCCTTGTTGCCGCCAGTCACAAGGGCCACGCGCCCGGTCAGGTCGAAGAGTTTGGCGGGCACGGTAACTCCCCCCGCGTGTGTTGTTTATGAGTAGGTATTGTAGGTGAGTGCCCGGATTCGCTGCAAGTGAAAAGTATCACAAAGTGGTGTTTTGTGTTTGGTGTTTCGCGGGGACGCACCTCAAACGTAAGGGTGCGCGCTTTGCTCGGAACCAAACACGAAACACCAAATACAAAACACTACGGAACGCTGATCTGAATCTGTCCCTGCTTGCGGAGTTTGGCAATGAGTTCGGTGCGGAAGTCGTCTGTATAGGTATCGAGAACGTCGGTCGCGGACTTGTCGTAGGTGCTGGGCGTGCCGGGTTTTCGGTCCGTTACCTGGAGAATGTGAAAGCCGAAATCGGTTTCGATCACGCTGCTGAGTTCGTTCGGCTTCAGCGCGAACGCGGCCTTCGCGAACGCTTCATCCACCAACCCACCCTTGCGCGCGATGGAGCCGATGTCGCCTCCGGTTGGCCCGCTCGGGCACTGCGAGTGCTTCTTCGCCGCTACCGCGAAGTCGAGCTTCCCGGCCGCGATCTCGGTGCGAATCGCTTCGAGTTTTTCTTTAGCCGCGGCGCGCTCCACGGGAGTGGCGGTCTTGCCGACGCGAAGGACAACGTGCCGCACCTTTACCTCGACGCAGTCGAAGTGATCCTTGTTCGCCGTGAAGTACGCCTTGAGTTGCTCCTCGGTCGTGTTCGATTTCACGTAGCCAGTGAGTTGCATCGCGGTCGTCCACGACTCCTTCACCTGTGATTCCGTCTGCCCGGTTTCCTTGTAGAAGTCCGCAAGCGTCTTTCCGTCTTTCTTTAGTTTCTCGCCGAACGCCTTGAGTTGTGCGTCGATCTCGACCGGATCGACCTTCGGGCCGTTCTTGCGGAGAAATTGCCGCAGGAGTACGTCATCGACCATGTCGGAAAGCACTTCGATTCGCATCTGGCGCTTCTGCGCGGCGGTCAATGGCGTGAGCGGGAGCGTGTGTTTCAGAACGGCATCGACTTCCGTCAGCGTGATCGACTCGCCGTTGACCGTGGCCGCTGTGCCGGTGTCGAGTTTTGGCGGTTGCGCGAGCGCGAGCGTCGCGAAAGCGAGTACAGCGAGTGCGAGCGGGTAACGCATGACGGCCTCCTTGCACGGCGAAACGCGAGCGTATAGCCCGTTCGCGGGGCGACCGCAAGAGTTTTCCGGCTGCTTGCCGCGTCGGGCGTCGGGCTTCGGATCGGGGCAACGGCCTCAACTAAAAGCGGCGGTGTCTGGAACGCCCCGGAACTACCTCTGGTAGGGCATCAGGATCGGTTTCGGTTCGACGCCCACGGTCAGGTCCGGGTGCCCTTCGGCGATGGCCGCGCCGAGGTCCGTGAGGTGGCGCAGGTCGCGGTCGGTTGCGCGCGCTCCGGTGAGTTGTCGTGTCAAGCGGCGACAAAGCCCGTCCGCCGCTTGACGCACGAGTTCGTCTTTCTGCCCCGCGGCGTACAGACTCGCGCAGAGGATCACTGCGAGTGATTGGACGCGGGACGACAACTCCGACATCCTGCATTGCCGGTCCGCGAGCTTCAGTTGGTGCTTCCGCATCGTGCCCGAAATCTCTTTCGCCATGTTGCGCAGTCCGTGAGCCGCGTACTCGGCGTGTTCACGCAGTTCTCGCGGCATTCGCGGCAACGCAGCCTGGCGGCGCTGCACGCGCTGACCCAGGAACCACTTCGCGTACTGCCACATCGGGCCTTTCAGTTTCCACAGGTGAACGGGGTTCACAAGACTGGGCTTGCGGATGTTGTTCGCGGCCAGGATTTTTCCGATCGGCTCGAAGTATCGCACGCCATGTTCCTTCACGAGCGATTTGAAGAAGGCCATGCCGAGCATCTCACCTTCGCCCTCGTAGATGCACGGGGCGAGGAACTCGTGGACATTGTCCCCGAATAAGTGCCCGTGTAAGAACGCGCGCCCACCGTGCGTCTTCATGTACAGTTCGATCGCTGCTTCCTTCTGCGATTCGCTGCCGAAGATTTTGGCGACGATGCACTCCATCTCGCCGCGGAACCCGGCATCGAGCAAGCCCGCGCACCATTGCGTGAGAGCATCGCAGCCCACGATTAACCCGGCGAGGACTCCGAGGCGGCGCTGCACGAGTTCGCGCCTGACGATGGCCTGACCGTAGGTCACGCGGAAGCGCGCCCACGGGATCATGTCGGCCAGCATCTGGCGCATTGTGCCGGCGGCGTTCGCGCACAGTGCGACTCGTCCGCGATTCAGGCCGTGATACGCGATGGTGAGGCCGTCGCCGGTGCCAGGGTCGAGCAGGTTCACGGCGGGAACGCGGAACTTGTCAAACACGATGCCGCGATTGTGGCAGTGTTTCAGAGCATAGAGGCCGTAGGTCGTCAGCCGAAACGCGGGTGTCTCCGCGGATGGCAAATCGACGACGAGTACCGCCGGCTTGCCTTCGATCAAACACACAAGCCCGATCGTGCGGCCCGGCGCGACATTCGTGATGAACAGTTTCTCGCCGGTGACGAGGTAGTCGCCGCCGTCGCGAACCGCGGTCGTGCGGAGTGCCGTGAGGTCGGACCCAGCGCCCGGTTCGGTGAGCGCGAACGCTGATAGCCGCCGGCCGCTCGCGAGTTCGGGGAGCCACCGCGATTTCTGTTCCGCGTTTCCAAACGCCTGCACCGGATCAACAGCACCGATGCAACCGTGAACCGACGCCAGCCCAGCGATGGTCGGATCGATGGTCGCCATCTGCGTGAGGAACGCGGCGCACCGCGAAAAGCCGGCGCCGGACCCGCCGTATTTCTGATCGACGAGCAGACCCCAATATCCCGCCGTGGCGAGTTCACCGAGAACGGTTTCGCTGATCTTGCGGTTCGCGTCGAAGAGCGTTCCCGCCGCGCGGTGATTGCGCACGACCGCAAGCGAATCGCTCATCACCTTTTCGATCGCCGGCGAGGTCGCAGGCGCCTGGAAATGCCAAAGTTCCGAAGAAACCTCCGCGTTCCACACGGCAAGGTGAACCGGGCTGGCGGCGGTGCGGTAGTGCGCCGCGAACAGCGATTCGACCTGATCGTCGGCCGCGTCCACCGCGCCCATGCGGCGAACTTCTTCCGCGCCTTTTCCGCCGAGGCGGAGGGCGACTTCGGCGAAGCTTGCGGGCTTAGCCGGATCGGGCTTCGGCTCGGACCGCACAACAGGCTCTTCCGTTGCGACGCCCGTGGGCGTGTGGTTGTACGTGTTCATGTGATTCCTCAACGATGACGAACGGAATGTTCGCTAAACGGTCGCGGTCGCGTGGCTCGGTTCCGCGAAAAAGCCGTGGCCCTCGGCGGCCAGTGATCGCAACATCGCGCACGGCTCGAACCGCGCACCGTGCTGCGCGCGGAGCGATTCCAGTTCTCGCACCACGCGGGCCGGACCGAGCGCGTCGGCACAATGAAGCGGACCGCCGCGGAACGGCGCGAACCCGGTGCCCATCACCATTGCCAGATCGAGCGCCCAGGCTTCCGCTACGATGCCGGCTTCGAGGCACTTAGCGGCCTCGTTAATCATTGGGTGAATCAACCGGCACTGCACCTCGCTTCGCTCTCCGGGCGCGTGGCGGAGTGTCGGTCGCGTCTTTGCGCTCACAGCCCAGCGAGTGGAGCCGGTGCGAATTCCGTCGCGATACTCGTAGAACCCGCGGCCGGCCTTCTTTCCGATCGCGCCATCCTTCACCATCTCGGCGAATCGCGCAGGCGTCGGCCCAACATCGGCGCTGAGCGCCGCGAAGGTCTTCGCCACGTCCGCGGCGATGTCGATACCGATCTGGTCGAGCAATTCGAGCGGTCCCATCGGCATCCCGAATCGCTCGGCTTCGCCATCGACGTCTCGCGCCCGCGAACCCGTGATTACCAGCCGAACGGCTTCGTCCAGATACGGGAACAGAATGCGGTTCACGAGGAACCCGGGGCTGTCCGCGACAACCACGGGCACCTTGCCGAGCTTCCGCACGAGTTCCACGAGCGTGGCAATCGCCTCGTCGCAGGTGGATGTGCCGCGAACGACTTCGACCAGCGGCATCCGGTGAACCGGGTTGAAGAAGTGCAGACCCGCAACGCGTTCGGGTTGCGGCGTCGCTTCGGCAATCCGCGAAACCGAGAGTGCCGACGTGTTCGTTGCGAGTACCGCCGACGGGCCGAGCCGCTCCGCGAGTTCGCGGAAGACCGTCCGCTTGACGTCGAGTCGTTCCACAACGGCTTCGATCGCGAGGTCGGCGCCGGCGATCGCTTCGTCCGCGAAAGTTGGAGTCACTCGTTGGATGGCCGCTTCGCCTTCTTCGCGGGAAAGCACGCCCTTCGCGACTGCTTCTCGCGTGAGTGCCGCGACCTTCGCCGTTCCCGCTGCGACGAGTTCAGCGTTCACGTCCTTCAGCGCAACCTGGATACCGTTGACCACGAGCAACTGCGCGATCCCGGCGCCCATCGTGCCCGCACCGAGGACCGCGACGCGCTTGACAGACCGCGGGCGGACGTCGTCGTGAACCCACGTCGCGCGCTTGCGAGCCTTCTCCCGGTGAAGGAAGATGTCGATCAAGTTCCGCGCTGCGGGCGTGAAGATGACGCCGACGAATTCCTCTCGCTCCGTGGCAAACCCGGTGTCTCGCGGACCACCAAGCCCGGCTCCGACCGCACGGATCGCAGCGCCGACTGCGGGGTAATGCAGACCGCGAGTCGCGGCTTTCCTTCGCGCGAGCGAGAACACGACCTTCCGCCCCGGCCACGTTCCGTCAAGAATCGCGCCGGCCAGCCCGCGAGCGGACCGCCGCACCGACCGACCAGCGAGGCGGTCTTCAATGAACTGATTCACACCTGCTTCAAACGTGTTCGGCGGCACGCTGACATCAACTAACCCAACCTTCGCGGCTTTCTCCGCGGCGAGTGTGCTGCCTTCGAGGATCATCGACAGAGCGCGGCGAACGCCGACAAGTCGCGGGAGGCGTTGCGTGCCGCCCCAACCGGGAATGATTCCGAGTTGCACTTCGGGAAGCCCGAGTTTGGTGCCGGAATCCGCGCGCGCGATCCGATACCGACACGCGAGCGCGAATTCCAGCCCCCCGCCGAGACAGACACCGTGGATCACCGCGATCGTTGGGCACGGCAGGCGCTCGATGCGAACGAACAGCTCCTGCCCCGCCGTGAGGACCGCACGCACGTGGTCAGCGGATTCGAGCCTGCGAATCTGATGCACTTCGGCACCGGCGAGAAAGCCCGACGCCTTCCCACTTCGGAATACCACCACGCGCGGCGGTTTGTGTTCGAGTTCCTCGACCACGTCGCGTAGTTCCGCGAAGACTTGTTCGTTGAAGACGTTGACTGGTGAACCGGCCACGTCGAGAGTAACCGTCACCACGCCGCGGGAGTCGCGGTCGATCTTCATGTGTCGGAAGTCGTCGGGCATGTCATCCTCCGGTTTTGTCGAGCGTTCCAGACTGCGGACTACGTGATCTCCGTTTCCACCCACACGGCGGCACCCTGACCGCCGCCTACGCACAGCGCGGCAAGTCCGTGTTTCAACCCGCGGACACGCAGTGCTCGCAATAACGTGAGGATGAGTCGCGTGCCGGAGGTGCCAACGGGGTGACCGAGCGCGATCGCCCCCCCGTTCACGTTGAGCCGATCGAAGTCCAGCACCCCAACGGCTGAATCCTGCGCGAGTTCGCGTTTCGCGAAGTCGTTGGACGCGAGCGCCTTTCCGCACGCGAGCACCTGCACGGCGAATGCCTCGTTTATCTCGATCAACTCGAAGTCCGATAGCTGCCGCCCGGTTTTCTGGAGCAACTTGTTGATCGCGTACACCGGCCCCAAACCCATGCGCCGCGGGTCGCACCCCGCGATCGCGTAATCGCGCACGAAGCCGAGCGGCCGGCGCCCGGCCAGGTGATCCGCCGGCGTCAGCACAAGCGCCGCGGCCCCGTCAGTGATCGGACAACTGTTCCCCGCGGTCACCGTTCCGTTCGCGCGGTCGAAGATCGGCTTCAGTTTGGCCAGCGCGTCGAGTGACTGATTTGCTCGCGGTCCGGTGTCCATTGCCACGGCCGCGTTGCCGGTTACCTCGTCCGGGATGGTCACCACTTCACCGTCGAAGAACCCGCGTTTCCACGCCGCGACCGCTCGTTGATGACTCGTCAACGCGAACTGATCCTGTTCCGCGCGCGAGATGCCGAATTCCTTCGCGAGAACCTCCGCGGTCTGGCCCATATTCAACCCGCACGTTGGGTCGGTCAGGCCAAGTTCGAGCGCAGCCACTGGTTTGAACAGCGCCGGGCGCGTCTTACGAACCGCGAGTCCGAGTTTGCCGAAGAAACCGGCGCGATTCCATGCGAGGAAGAATTCACGTGCCTTGCGGTTCCACAATAGCGGCACGTTCGACATCGACTCGGTGCCACCGGCGATGGCGAGTGTCGAGCGCCCTTCGGTGAGCGCGTGCCACGCGGAGAAGACCGCTTCCATCCCGGATGCACAGTTGCGGTTGACCGTGTGGCCGATGCGGTCTTGCGGGATGCCACTACGCAGCGCGATCACCCGGCCGACGTTCGACGCCTCGGGTGGCCCGGAGACGTTCCCGAACACGACCTCACCGACATCGTCGGGGCGCACCCCGGCTTGGTTCAGTGCGCCTTCGACCGCGACGCGCCCGAGTTGATCCGCGGGCACACTCACGAGGGCACCGAACGCTTTTGCGAACGGCGTCCGCACTCCGGCAAGCACCGCGAGCGGCGGTAATGGCGTTGAGGCCACGCGAAGAACCTCCCGGGCGATTGGAACTGAGATCCGCGCTACGCGGCTTCGTCGGTGCGGTTGGCTTGCTCGCTGCCGCTCGTATCGCGCAGAACGCGACGGAGCAGTTTCCCGAGTCCGTTTCGCGGCAGCGGACCCTGAACCACGGTCACGACACGCGGGCGTTTGTGGACTTCGAGGTGTTCACGGGCGAAGCTATCGAACGCCTTGCGGCTGAACGTGCGACCGGCTTTCAGCACGACGATCGCCTTGACCAACTCGCCGCGCACGGGGTCCGGCACGCCGATCACCGCGACATCCTCAATGTCATCGAATGTGCATAACACGTGTTCCACATCGGTCGGGTACACGTTTACGCCGGACGTGATGATTAAGTCTTTCTTGCGGTCCACGATCTTGAAGAAACCGTCGGCGTCGCAGATCGCCAAGTCGCCGGTGAAGAGCCACCCGTCGCGAAGCACGGCGGCAGTCGCTTCCGGGTCGTTCCAGTAACCGGCCATCACCTGCGGACCGCGAATGATTAGCTCGCCCACTTGCCCTGGCGGGAGAACCACCAGGCCGGTTTCTGGATCGACGATCTTCGCGTCGGTATCCGGCAGCGGCAGGCCGATGGTTCCCGGACGTGCCTTGCCGTCGAGTGGACCCGCGTGCGTCACTGGGCTTGCTTCGGACAGCCCGTACCCTTCGACGACTACGGCGCCGCTGCGCTTGGTGAACTCGGCAGCCACCGAGGTCGGAAGCGGTCCACCGCCGGAGATAACGGCGCGAATCGATGTCACGTCGTAGTGTCGCTTCGCGAGGACCGCGTTGAAGGCCGCCAGCATCGCGGGGACCGCGGGCGCGAGCGTTGGCCGGGTGTGCTCGATTAACCTGAGAACCTTCTCCGCCTGGAACCGGTGGTGAAGCACGAGCGTCGCACAGGTAGCCACGCCGTTGAGCGCGCAGGTCATCAATCCGTAACTGTGAAAGAACGGGAGACAGGAGAGGATTGTGTCCTCACCGAACCGGCCACCGCTCCAGTGCCGCACTTGCCAGGCGTTGGCGAGCAGGTTCCCGTGAGTCAACACGACGGCTTTCGGCTTCCCCGTGGTTCCGCCGGTTGGCAGGATGTTCGCGATGTCTTCCGGTCGCGCCCGGTGAGGCTCGAAATCGACCGATGCCGATTCGATCGCGTCTTGCAGGTCCACCGCGGCTTCTGGGACGAACCGCGAGAACAACCCGAGCCGGTGCCAGCGGACGAGTTTGTAAAGGAATCGATCCCAGAGCGGCAGACCACGCTTCAACGTGGTGACGAACACCACGTCGGGTCTGATTTCCCCTTGCCGGCCCAGAAGTGGCAAGAGGACATCGAGCGCAACCACGAACCTGCAACCGGTTACTTTGAGAAGTGCAACGACTTCCTCCGCGACCATGAGCGGGTTCAGCGGCAGCACGACACCACCGGCCATCCACGTACCAAACAAACTGACGAGATAGTCCGTCATGTTCGGCATGAGAAGCGCGACGCGGTCGCCCGTCTTGAGACCGCGCGTACGCATTGCGGATGCCATCCGCCGGCTGCGGTCGAGCAACTCCGCGTAGGTCAGCGTCGCGCGGCGATGTCGGCACGCAACTCTATCTGGAAGCCTCCGAGCGGCTTCTTCGAGCAGCCAGTAGACCGGTTCGGCTGGGTACTTCAGGTGCGGCGGAACATTGCTCGGGTAGTGAGTAATCCAGGGCAGTTCGGCGACGAGATCACGACCGTGGGTCACCACAGATCCTCCCTTGCCGAGTGTCGGCAATGCCGGGAAGGTTTGTCGCTCTCGAACAGAATCCGGCAAGAGATGGGCGGCGATTTTTCGGGCTAAGTGTGGACAGTTGCTTGGGACGACAAACCGGTTTATTGTTCGAGTCGGCATCTGAAGAATCAAGGGCAGGGATGAGTCATACCGAATCGTGGTGAAGTGTGACCGTCTTTCCCTCTCCCCTTGTGGGAGAGGGTGGCGAGTCCTCGAGCCGGGTCAGGGGGCGTTTCGCTCGGCGTGTCCGCGAAGCTCTTCGGCGTGGCGTCGGTTCCTCCTCACCCGGCCGCGAAGCGCGGCCACCCTCTCCCCAAGGGGAGAGGGCAAGCCCGAAGTCCAAGAGTTCGGAAGAGCCTGAGAGTTCCACCGCCGCGATTCGCGAAAGCGGTTCGTCACATTTTCCGCGCAGCGGTGTTGCATCAGGTAGGGCGGGACCGTATCATTCTGTGAGACGACATCTCAACAGCATGGGCGATTGCGATGGAATTGAACCAAGCGGTGGAGGAATGCGTCGGTTCGTGCCGCTCGTGTCCAGCCGTCGGGAGTTGCCCGGACCGGGTCGTGTGCCGTTGCCTCGGCGTGACCGAACAGACGCTCATCACTGCAATCGCGACCCTCGGTCTGAGGACTGTGAAGGAGGTCCGCCGGGTCACCGAAGCTGGCAGTGGCTGCAACTGCTGCCACCGCGAACTGAACGTCTACCTCGCCGTTTACTCGCCGTCTTCATCACCCGCCATCTGCTCCACCAAGTAGTTCTGCACGCCCACCGCCTTGATCAGCCCCAACTGCGTTTCCAGCCA
The DNA here is from genome assembly GCA_945905925.1 of Singulisphaera sp. GP187. GTDB lineage: Bacteria > Planctomycetota > Planctomycetia > Gemmatales > Gemmataceae > Gemmata. The sequence goes on along the minus strand of CAMDQN010000058.1, from coordinate 30,335 downwards.
GTCCACGTGTTCTTCGGAGTCCGTCAGGATTTCGAGCGCGAGTGCGTGCGTTCCGTTGTCCTTCAGATTGATGCACAGGTTGACCAGTTCGTTGTAAGCCGTGACGCCGCTGGTTTCGAGCTTCAGGTCGTACTCGAACTGCTCCTCCACGTTGATGCCGACGCGGATCACACCGTATCGCGCGATGTCCGGCGTGCCTTCCAAAAACAGAATGCGGTCGATGAGCTTGTCGGCGTGCTTCATCTCGCCGATGGACTCCTCGTAGTGCTTGTGGGCCAGTTTCATGAAGCCCCAGTTCTTGCACATCTTCGCCTGAATGAAATACTGGTTGATCGCGGTCAACTCGATGGTGAGCGCGGCGTTGAGTGCGTCGATAACCGTTTGGTTGCCCTTCATCTTCGGGTCCTCGCGAGTGTTGGGGTACGGAGTTGTCTTATACACGTTCCGGTTGGTGTTGTCTGTTTTGTCGTGGTGCAGGCGGCCCGCCCGCAGAACTCATGCAGTAACGAGTGATCCCGGATGAACCCGCTGGGAATCGCGATTCCAACAAGGAAGTGCCATTCCTACTGGTGGTGGAGCCGTAGGTGTACAGCTTTGACCCACCCCCGCCGGGTCGCGAGAAGGACAAGACGCTGGACGGCGCGAGTAGCGGTCAACTCACGATCTCGCCCGACGACACGGCGGCCGGCTTCGTCGCGGACGACACGAAGGATCCGAACTAGCCCGCGACGATCACGACCGGCTGCCAGCACGGCGTCGACGCGAAGGTTTGCGGGCTGGCGTTCCGACCGGGCGCGGGGGACGTGGCGGTGCGCATGTAAGTTGCGCGATTCCCTCCGTAGACTACGGGGCAGTTAGCCTCGCTGGCTTACCCGAGCTTCAGTGACTTGAACTGCTTCACGCAACTGGAGATCGCCACTTCCGTCGGCAACCGCTCGATGCTCGACGCGCCGAAGAAACCGACGATGCCCGTCGTGTGGTCGAGGACGTACCTCACGTCGGAAGGTTCGGAGATCGGGCCGCCGTGGCAGAGCACCAGGATGTCGGGGTTCACCGCTTTTGAGGCGTCGGCCAGTTCCTGAACGCGTTTCGTCGCGACTTCGAGTGACAACGCGGTCTTCGCGCCAATCGCGCCCTTCGTGGTCAGACCCATGTGCGGAATGAGGATGTCCGCACCGGCCTTCGCCATCGCGGTCGCCTCCTCCGGCGTGAACACGTAAGGACACGTCAGCAAGTCGAGGTCCCGTGCTACCTTGATCATGTCCACTTCGAGCGCGTAGCCCATGCCGGTTTCTTCAAGGCCGACGCGCAGGTTGCCGTCGAACAGCCCGACCGTGGGGAAGTTCTGCACGCCACTGAAGCCGGCGTCGCGCACATCAAGAAGGAACCGCTTCATAACGCGGAACGGGTCGGTGCCGCACACGCCCGCGAGGACCGGCGTGCGCTCCACGACGGGGAGAACTTCGCGCGCCATGTCCATTACAATCTGGTTCGCGTCGCCGTAGGGTAGAAGCCCCGCGAGCGACCCGCGGCCCGCCATGCGGAACCGGCCCGAGTTGTAGATGATGATGAGGTCGATGCCGCCCATCTCGGCACACTTGGCCGAGAGGCCGGTGCCGGCCCCGCCGCCGACGATGGGGACACCGCCCGCTACGAGGCTGCGGAGTCGTGCGAGAATCTCGGAACGGGATTGCATGACGAGGAGGGGGTAGGGGACAAGGGGGCATGGGTGAGAGGACAGGATACCGACTGCTCACGTCGGTGGTTCGCTCGGCTTCAGCGCTTTTGGTTTCTTCTCTCCTGTCACTTCGTGTTTCTGTTCTATCCCATCCCCCGTCTCCCCTCTCCCCAGTCCGGCTTCGGCCGCCATCTTCGCCTCGGCTTGTGCGAGCAACTCGTTGAGTAGTTTCTCTGCGTCGTCCGGTTGTGGTTCCGCAGGCTTCGCGACGGGTTGGCTCCCGCGTACGCGCCAGATGACCAACTCGCAGACGAGCACGAACACGAACCCCCAGAACGCCATCGTGAGCGGGACGCTGGTGCGGAGTGTCACGCTCACCTGTTGGTTGACGTCCGCGCCCCCGCGTGTCGCGTTCCCGTTTAGCCAGACGCTGGCGAGTTCGGCGAATAGCACTCCGAGAAGCGCGAGAACGCCCGCAGTCAACATGGCGTGCAACAGGACGCGTCGCAACACAGGATGCATGAGCCGCCCTCTCAATGTTCATTATCCAGTAACATATCACGCGATCGTGTCCGAATCTTCCCGACACGAAATCATCGGAGAGTGTTCCATGTCTGTTCTGCTGGTTGGCACTCTGGACACCAAAGGGACAGAGTTTGCCTACGTTCGCGACCGGCTCCGAGCGGCCGGTGTTTCCGTTCTCGTGGCGGATACTGGCGTTTTGGGACCGCCCGCGTTTGTGCCAGACATTTCGCGCGATCAGGTGTTCGCCGCGGCTGGCGCGACCGCGGAGCAGGTGAAAACCGCCGCGGACCGTGGGAAAGCGGTGGAACTCGCGGCGACCGGAATCGCGAAACTCGCGGCGGAACTGCACAAGCAGGGGAGGTTGTCCGGGGTGTTCGGGATGGGCGGGTCCGCGGGCACGACGATTGGCACCGCCGCGATGCGCGCGCTCCCGGTGGGCGTGCCGAAGCTGATGGTCAGCACGCTCGCGAGCGGGCAAGTTCAGCATTACGTCGGGACTCGTGACGTGATGATGATGTACTCGGTCGTGGACATCGCGGGATTGAACCGCATCAGTCGCGCGGTCCTCGACAACGCGGCTGGCGCGATGGCGGGAATGGTTAAGAAACCTACCCCCCCAACCCCCCTCCCTGAAGGGAGGGGGGAGAAAGAGTTGGGCGCTCGTTCAGGCGCAAGCGAAGCGGAAGGTTCTTTCTCCCCCTTCCCTTCAGGGAGGGGGGGTGGGGTAGGTGTTGCGGGGTCAGGGAGGGGGGCCGGGGGGAGAAGTTCCCCCGACGACAAACCGGTGATCGCCGCGACCATGTTCGGCGTGACGACCCCATGCGTCGAAGCGGCGCGCAAGATTCTCGAAGCGGCGGGCTACGAGGTGCTCGTGTTCCACGCGACCGGCACCGGCGGGCGCACGATGGAGGGCTTGATTCGCGATGGCCTCATCGCCGGCGTGCTGGACATCACCACGACCGAACTCGCGGACGAACTCGTGGGCGGCATTCTCTCCGCCGGACCGGATCGGCTCACCGCCGCAGCCGTCGCGGGCGTACCGCAGGTGGTTTCGCTCGGCGCGCTCGACATGGTGAACTTCGGCCCACCAGAAACCGTGCCCGATTGGCACAAGCACCGGCTGTTCTACCGACACAATCCCACCGTCACGCTCATGCGCACCACGCCCGAAGAAATGGACCGGTTAGGAAAAGGGATCGCGGAAAAGACCAGCGCTGCGAACAGCCCGACGTGCGTAATGGTGCCGCTCAAGGGCGTGTCCGCGATCGACGTCGAGGGCAAACCGTTCTGGTGGCCGGAGGCGGATGCGGCGCTGTTCCAGAGTTTGCGGAACTGGATCCCGCCATACGTTGAACTCGTCGAAATCGATCTGCACATCAACGACGCGGCGTTTGCGGAGGCGTGCGCGCAGAAGCTCTTGGAGATGCTGAAGAAGCCCGTCTAGCGGTCGGGAAATCGGTTGCGGCGCCACCGATCGCGGGCGATCACCGGCGGGCACGCGACCGAGCGACGTGCTGCGTGGCTCGCTTCCGTCCCTGCAGAACTGTGTTACAGTGGGACGTGTTTGTTGGTTGTCTTTCACTTCCCGAGAGCAACCCCATGCGCGAATCGAGTGTAACGAACGTGTCTGAGACGAATCGCCGGGTGCGGCTGACCCTGGATCAACTCGAATCGCGGTGGTGCCCCGCCGTTGCCGACCTCGTTGTCACGAACGCCGACGGTTTCGTCGAGGTTCCCGACGGCACCACCTTCACACCCATCATCACGGTGACCAACAACGGCCCGGAGACCGCGAATGCCGTCTCCATCGTCGATCATTTCCCGACATCTCCGCTCACGACTATTAACTGGACGGCGAGCGCGACGGGCGGTGCGTTCGTCGCGCCCACTGGCGGGTTCAGTAGCATCGCGGCACTCGCCACTCTGCCGGCTGGTGGGAGCGTCACGTTTACCGTCCGGGTATCCACGAATATCCGCATCTCGGGGGCATTCACCCACACCGCAGTCGCCTCACACGCCGCAGTCGCCTCGCCCGGCACCAGCGACACGGACCCGGACCTCACGAACAACGCGGCTACTGACACGACTATCATCAGCACACGGTCGATCCGAGATAGCGAGCAGATCGCGGACAGTTTCGGGAGCCGTCTTTATGCGACCGGGTCGGACGCGGGAGCACCGGGAGACGTGCGCGTCTACGACGCCGCGACCGGCCAGTTGCGATACAGCTTTCAGCCGTTCGGGGCGTTCCTGGGCGGTGTGCGAGTGGCGACGGGGGACGTGACCGGCGACGGGAGGGAGGACATCGTCGTGGGCGCGGGACCGGGGGCGGGACCGCACGTCAAAGTGTACGACGGATACGACCTCCGCGAACTGGCCAGTTTCTTTGCGTTTGACGCGGGCTTCCAGGGCGGAGTCTATGTGGCTGCGGCACGGTTCAACGTGCCCGGCCCGGGGTTCTCTCGACAAATCCCTGGTCACGTTGTCGTGGGCGCGGGAGCGGGCGCTGACCCACACGTGTCGGTCTTCCGGGTTGAGAACGGAGGCGTTGGGCCGGACACCTTCCTGGCGAGTTTCCTGGCCTACGACGCGAGTTTCCGGGGCGGCGTGCGGGTCGCGGCGGCCGATGTGGACGGGCAACCGGGCGACGAACTCGTTACCGGCGCGGGGCCGGGAGCCGCGCCACACGTGGAAGTTTTCACCCGCGACGGTTTGATGACCGCGAGCTTCCTGGCCTACGACGCCGGGTTCGCGGGTGGTGTCTACGTCTCAGCGGGCAACATCGACGGGATCGCGGGCGGCGAGATCGTCACCGGAGCTGGAACCAGTCATGTCAAGGTCTTCAGCGCCGGGAACAGTACCCCGAGGGCAAGTTTCCTGACGTTCGATGGGTTCAACGGCGAGGCGCGGGTCGCGGTCGTGGACCGCGATGGCGACGGTCGTGACGACCTCGTGTTGGGAGCCGGACCCGGTGCCGGACCGCAGGTGCGAATCCTGTCCGGTCTCACCCTGTCACCGCTCGACGGCTTCTTCGCCTACACCTCCACCTTCACCGGCGGCATCTTCGTTGGCTGAGAGCGGCAACTCCGGGGGCCGTTAGGAGAATCATCCCGGTTATTTTCCGACCGGGATGATTCTCGTAACGGCCCGCGTCTTCGGGTAGAACTGTCGAGTGCCCACCAATCCGCCTTTCCACAGAAACACAGAGGGTCGTGATGATTCGTTTCCTGGCGGTGCCCGTGGTCGCGTGTCTCCTCGCGACCGGTCCAGCCCGCGGCGCCGACAAGCCGGTGCGTGTGTTCATTCTCGCCGGACAATCCAATATGGAAGGGAAGGCGCCGAACTCACTACTCGATCATCAAGCTACCGACGCGAAGACGAAAGACCTATTCGCTCATCTCCGCAAGGACGACAAGTGGGCCGTGCGCGACGACGTGTTCATCAAGTTCCTCGAGCGCAAGGGCGGGCTTACGGTCGGCTACGGCTCGCCGGGCCGCACGGGCGCCGAACTGGAGTTCGGCACCGCGATGGGCAACCACTTCGACGAGCCTGTAATCCTCGTCAAAGCCGCGTGGGGCGGGCACTCGCTGTACAAACTGTTCCGCTCGCCTTCGGCCGGGTTCCCCGCCGCGGACGTGCTCGAAAAGGAACTCAAACAGGCCCAGGACCGCACAAAGCAGAACAACGAGAAGAACAAGAAGAACGACCCCCTCCCCACAATGGACGACATCAAGAAAGATTACGGCTCGTCGTACAAGAAGATGATGGCGGAAGTGAAGGACGTGATGGACAACTCGGGAGTGTTGTTCCCGGCGCTGAAGGGGAAGCCGGTGGAACTGGCCGGGTTCGTGTGGTTCCAGGGGTGGAACGACCAGTACAACGGCGCCGAGAACGAGTACGAGTCGAACATGAAGCATTTCATCAAGGACGTGCGCAAAGACCTGAAGGTGCCGAACCTGCCGTTCGTGATCGCGGTGATGGGCCAGAACGGGTCGAAGCCCGCGACCGGGGCAATGCTCACGATCCAAAAGGCGCAGCTCGCGATGAACGACATGCCGGAGTTCAAGGGCAACGTAAAGTCGTTCCGCACCGACGTGTTGGTCGATAAGGCCGCGGAAGAGTTGTACCCGACGTGGCGCGAGAACAAGGAGAAGTGGGACAAGGTCGGCGGCGACTTCCAGTACCACTACCTCGGGAGCGCGATCTGGTTCCACCGCATCGGCAAGGCGATGGGCGATTCGATGCTCGAAATGTTGAAGGATCAGAAGTAAGCGAATGGTGCTGTTCCGAGTCCCCGTCCCGAGGTGTTTACCGTGACCCGCTTCCTCTTCGTACTCGCGGCCCTACTCGGCTTCGCTCTCGGCGCGACCGCAGCCGATCCCATCGCGGGCAAGAAACCGAACATCGTGTTCGTGCTCACTGACGATCAGGGGTACGGCGACATCTCCGCGCACGGCAACCCAGTCCTCAAAACGCCGAACCTCGATCGCCTTCATGCCGAAGGAGTCCGGTTCACCGACTTCCACGTTAGCCCAACGTGCTCGCCCACACGGTCCGCGCTGATGACCGGGCGGCACGAGTTCAAGAACGGGATCACACACACCATCCTCGAACGCGAACGCCTCACCCCGAAGGCGACCACGCTCGCGCAGGTGCTGAAGACCGCCGGGTATACGACCGGCATCTTCGGGAAGTGGCATCTCGGCGACGAACCGGACCGGTGGCCAAGCAACCGCGGCTTTGACGAAATGTTCATCCACGGGTGCGGCGGCATCGGGCAGAGTTACCCCGGCAGTTGCGGCGACGCGCCGGGCAACTCGTACTTCGACCCGACTATCCTCCACAACGGTAAGTTCGAGAAGACCAAGGGGTACTGCACCGACGTGTTCTTCGGCCAAGCGACGAAGTGGATTGAGTCTGTGAAGGGCAATGATAAGCCGTTCTACTGCTCCATCACCCCGAACGCGCCGCACGCTCCGCTTGACGTTCGACCCGAAGATGAAGCGCGCTACAAGGACAAGGTGAAGCAAGCGAACGTCGCGAAGTTCTTCGGGATGATCGCGAACATCGACGACAACGTCGGCAAACTCCTCGACAAGTTGAAAGAGTGGGGCTTGGAGAAGGACACGCTCGTGATCTTCATGAACGACAACGGCGGGACCGCGGGCGTGCCGATCTTCAACGCCGGGATGCGCGGCCAGAAGGTGACGCCGTGGCTCGGCGGGACGCGTGCGTCTTCGTTTTGGCGCTGGTCGGGAACGCTGAAGCCGGCCGACTGCGACCGGCTCGCCGCGCACATTGACTTCCTGCCGACGCTCGCCGACATCACCGGCGCGAAACTCTCCGCGGAAGTGAAGGCGCAAATCGAAGGTCGCAGCCTTGTGCCGCTGCTCCAGAACCCGAAGGCGGAGTGGGCCGACCGCACGCTGTTCACCCACGTTGGTCGTTGGCCGAAGGGCGCGAAGGTGGACGACCACAAGTACGCCGGGTGCAGCGTTCGCTCGCCGCGCTGGCACCTCGTTTCGGCGGGCAAGGCGAAACAGAAGTGGGAACTGTTCGATGTATCAGCCGACTACGGCGAGAAAACTGATGTCGGGGAGAAGCATCCAGACGTGGTGAAGAAACTCGACGCCGAGTACGACGCGTGGTGGGCGTCTCTGCCGCCGTACCTGGTGAACGAGGACGCGGTCCCGGCGAAGGAGAACCCGTTCAAGGAACTGTACTGGAAGCAGTTCGGCAAGCCGAAGAAGGAGTGACCGGGCCGTTTCGCGATTCCTCCGCGCCCGGTGGCGCGGCACGACGGCCCTTGCGTACCAGCGCGTAACCCGCTGCGCGCTCGCGCCCACCCTGCGAACGGGCGATTACGGGACCAACTGGTTCTTGCCGTTGTCGAACTTCTTGTGGCACGCGTTGCACTGACCCAACATCGCCTCGTAAGACTTCTTCGCGGCCGGGAAGTCTTTCGCCTTGGCCGCCTTGAACAGATCGGCCCCGGCGTCGCGGGACGCGACGCTGTACTTGGTCCACTCGTCAGCGTCCTTCTCTGGCTTGCGGAACAGGAGCAGGTTCCCGCCCTCGGCGAGAATCAGCGCTTCGCCGCGGATCGCCTTCCAGCCCGCGTTGTCTTTCGGCTCGGCTGCCATCACCACCTTCAGTCGCCGGTACGGTCCCTGAAACACGCCTTCCATGAAGTCGTGCATACTGGTCGGGACGGGCACGGGTGCGGGAGCCTTGTCCGCGCCGCGCGCCGGCGCCGGCGCGGCACCGGGGAGACTACCGAGGCCGACAACGAGGGTCGCGGAAGCGAGGAACGTGAAGAGGCGCATTCGTCCATTCTCCATCGGGGTGGATTCAGAAGTGACAGCATATCCGCCGTGCGCCGCGACGGACATTCCGCGTTCGGGCCGGGTGGTTACGCGGGCCGTTCGGCGACGCACACGATGCAGTCCGACGCGCGGACGGCGTAGCACATCCACGCGGCCAGCCGAGCTACCGGTTTCCACTTCAGTACTCGCGAGAGCGATCCGCCGCGACCGTCACGCTCGGCCCTTCGCGCGCTGGAACAGAGCCAGTCGCTATGCCGCATCTGGCGCACCGGGTCCGGGCGGAACCCGGCGGCTTCGATCGTCGCCTTGATGGTTGCCGGCGTGAAGTGTATGAGGTGGCGCGGCAGATCCAATCCGAACCACGACTGACCGAATACGCGGTAGGGAAGGCTCGCGATGTTCGGTGTCGCGACGATCAGTTTGCCGCCCGGCACGAGGAGCCTGAACGCTTCGCGTAGCAAGTCTAAGGGCCGGTGAACGTGTTCGAGTGCGTGCCACATGGTCACCACGTCGAACGAGCCTGGGCGTAACTCGGCGTGAGGCAGCGTGCCGACGAACGCCGTCAACCCGTGCTGTTCGCGCACCTGTTCGACCGCGCCGATGGACGTGTCGAGTCCGGTCACGTCCCAGCCCTGATCGGCCATCGTCTTCAGAAAGCTTCCCGCGCCGCAGCCGAAGTCGAGCAACCGGCCGGGGCCAGGCCATGGCAGCACACCGCGGCGCTCCGGGCACGGGCGACCGGACACTCGCGCCCAGAACGGACGCGCCCGTCGCGCCCGTCGCGGCGGCGCGGGTCGTCGGTGTGGCCCGTAGTCCGTCGGGTAGAATCGCCCGATCGTGCGCTCGCTTGGTCTGGGGTTGGTGTAGGTGAGCGAGCAGCGCGCGCAGCGGACCACCGCGAACACCAACCCGGTCCCGACCGCTGGGAGAGGGTCGGCGGCCTCGAGAACGGGCGTGCCTGCGTCGGTGCCGCACAGCGGGCAGGGCGTCTCTTCCCACGCGACGCCCGGCAAGGCGTCGCGCACCGGCTCGCTGGTGTGGAGGGTCGCGTGCAGAGGGCGATTTAGCATGGGGGCAACCCGGTCCGTGAGCCGAGAACGTGGAGCGCCCGGCAAACTTACCCCGAGCCGGTTTTCCGCGTCAACGGCACCTGCGACCGCGGATAGAATGTCCGCGCCAACAACTCGAGGAACTGTGTGATGAGAACGATCCGGTGGTGTGTTGCGGTGGGTATGGTCGCATTCGGTGTGAGCGCGACTGGCGAAGACAGGAAAGGGAACAAACTGCCGGACGCGGTGCTGAAGGCGTTGGAGAAAGCCGGCGAACTCGAAGTGTATTCGCTCGACGGCAACACCAGTGAGAAGGACGGCTGGCACGGCGCGAAGGTGCTCGGTAAGACGACCGTGAAAGGCGACGAGGTGAAGAAACTGGTGGCCGCGATCAACAAGGGTGTGGCCGAAGGCGATGTCGGCGCCCGGTGCTTCATCCCGCGGCATGGCGTTCGTGTTACGCACGACGGCAAGTCCCACGACCTCGTCATCTGCTTCGAGTGCCACTGGGTGTACGTGTACACCGACAAGGAGGAGAAGCGGCAGTCGTTCGCGACCTCCGGTGCCGCGCACAAGCCGCTGAACGCGATCCTGACCGCCGCGAAGGTGCCGCTGGCGAAGTAGCGGAGAGAAGGGGAGAAGGGGAGAAGGGGAGAAGGGGAGAAGGGGAGAAGGGGAGAGAAGATACGGCCACAATGTCGGTCTTGTCTCCCCTTCACTTCCGCTACCGCACGGTCTTCGCGATGTTCTCCGGCCAGTCCAGATCGCTGCCGGCCTTCGTGAGTTGCGCCTGAAAGTCTGCGAGCAACTTCGCGTCCTTGCGGACCTGACGCGGCACTTTCTTCTTCGCTGTGCAGAACGCGATCAGTTCGCCGACCGCTTCACCGATGCTCCACTCGACTGGGTGCAACCGGTAACAGCCGTTCGTGATGTGCGTGGTGCCGATGTTCTTGCACGCGGGGAGCAGGTTTTCCACGCGCTCGGGGATAAGCGCGCCGAGCGGAATCTGGAACGGCAGCGAACTCACGTCGATGTAGTTGTCGCCGCCCGAAGACGGGTGTAAGTCGATGCGGTAACTGCCGGTGCCGACGCTGTCCGCGAACTTCTCCGCGGTGAACTCGCCCGGCTTCTGGCCGAGCTTCTTCGCTCGTGCGTCCACGCCGACGTGGTTCTCGGTCACGGTGAACATCGCCTTGATGCGCCGGCTCTCGCGGATGTACGGCGCCATTGCGAGGCCGTCGCCGTCCTCGGTGCCGCAGACGTCGCCACGCAACCGCAGACCCTTCCAGCCCTGCTTCTTTCCGCCGGGGTGCGGAGCCTCCGTTTGCATCCAGTAGAAGAGGCACTCACTGAGAACGCGAGCATCGGCCTGGTGGGCCATCGCGTCACGTCCGTTGCCGTAGAGGTTGCCGAGCCAGTAATCGTTCTGTGGCCAGTTGACGAGACACACGTCTCTCACACCGTCGAAGTTGTCCTTCGCGACGATCCTCCGATACGTCCACAAGTTCAGTCCCTTTGCGACCGGACCGGTCGGGTCGAACGCCACCGCGCGCGGCTTCAATGCGATTGGGTCGGACATCTCCCACGACAGTAGGTTTCCCGGCCACGCCGGAGTCATCTTCGGGACGTAGTCGCGCCACTGTTTGTACCACGTCGGCTCCTCGATGGTGTTGTCCTTGTCCGGCTCGTGGTCCATCGCAAAGCAGACGGTGAACGCCTGGTGGTTGTTCGGTCGCGCAAGGTCCGGCGCGTGCGGTTCCTTCGTGTCGCGGTTCGACTCCGCGCCAGTGACGTGTTCCACTTTCCCCAGCGCCAGCAGGTCGCCCGTCTCGGTCGCGTCAACGTAGTACGGCGCGCTGAGTAAGAGTTGTCGTCGGCCGCGCGGGTTGCCAACGACCCACACGATCGTCTCGCGGTCCACCCCCACCCGCGTCGGAACGAACGGTTGAATCAGTTTGACGCGGCCCGCAGTGATGTGCGGCGCGAGCATCTCCAGAAGCACCGCGAGCGCGACCCGCGGTTCGTGGCACAGCTTCGACACGCTGCCGTTGCCGGGGTTCAGCAGCGGGTTCTTCGCCGCGTCCTCGGTGAACGTGAAGTTCCGCTTGTAGTAGTCGCGAACTTTGTTGCGAAAGGCGCGATAGGTTTTCGTGCTCCCGCGTTCCTCGATCCACGGGTGTTCGTCGGGCGGGACTGCTTGCGACGTGAGTTGCCCGCCGATCCAGTCGTGCTCTTCGGTGAGAATCACCTTCAGCCCGTTGCGCGCCGCCGCGAGCGCGCACGCGACCCCGCCCACGCCCGCCCCGATGACGACCAGATCGGCTTTCAGTTCGCGATCCACCGCCGGCGCTTTCCCGTACGCGGGCAAGAGGTGTGCGAACGGCGTGAAGGCCGAGAGCGACAGGAAAGCGCGACGGTTCATTGGCGTACTCCTTGTGCCAATAGTGTAGCCAACAGTTTAGCCGCGAGCCGAAGGCGAACGCGCCCCTATTCGTGTAGGTGGCGCGCTCGCCTTCGGCTCGCGGCTAAACGTGCCTTGCACTCGCGCGGTGCTTTAATCCTCGCGCTTGGCGTCGGCGATGCTCTTGATTTTCTCGCCGAGCAACGCCACGTCGAACGGCTTCTTGAACACGTCGTTGAAGCCGTACTGCGCGAGTTGCTCCGGGGCGGCTTCGTCTTCGCTCGCCAGCCCGACGATCAGCGTCGTGCCGAACGCCTCATCCTTACGCAGGTTCGACACAATCTGAATCGACTCGGCCCGGCCCAGGCCGAGGTCGATCACGATTGTGTCCGGGTGGAAACTGGAGGCCAGAATCCCGGCCTGGAACCCGCTGTCCGCGAGTTCGAACTTGTAGTCGTCGTTCTCGGGCAGGAACTCTTTGATCCGGTCGTTGAACAACTTCTCGGTTCCGATGAGCAGCACCTTGTGCCACTCCTCTTCTTCGAGTTCGCCGAGCGGCATGCCGTGTTCCTTGAGGAACCGGATGAGCTGCTCGCGGGGGATGCGTCGGTCCTGGCTGCCGGGGATGCGATACCCCTTGAGGCGACCGGAATCGAACCATTTGGACACGGTGCGGGGGGCTACCTTGCAGATCTTTGCGACCTGTCCGGTTGTGAACACTTTTTTCATGGCGAGACACTCCGTTTGAACTCGCTTCGACCCCGCGCCCCGCCACCTTGGGCCATCCTGGCGGGCGGCGGTTGGGTTCCGTGGCGCGAACCCTTGGGGCGAGGGGCGTGCCGCACACGTCGGGGGCGTCGTGGCGGCGGGTGTATGAACGTCCGGCGGGCGCTGAGTCCGGATTGCTAACGCAACGGTGCCTTTCGCGTTTCCCGAACCGTCGGGGTAAGCCGAGCGGGTCCGGGGGTCCGGGGGTTTAGTCCGGGTCGCGCGAGAAACAGTTGCGACGCTAACTCCATCGGCTACACCGACCGTCCGTCTTCGCAAAACTCGCGAATTTGGGTGGTTGGTAAAGGCGGTGGGTTCCGGCGGGGTTAGGACCGCTGGAGCGGGCGAACGGTCCAAGGCCGACCATCGGCCTCCGGGCGTTCGCACTGTCAGTTACAGTGATCGTTCGGGCTGGACGTGTAACTTGGGTGAGAACTCTTCGCCGAGACATGCCTTCCGTGGCAGGAGGACGGGTAGGTCCGGTTAGTCCGGTTCTACCGTCCCGCGTTCCACTCTACGGGTGAGGACAAGGGGGAATGGAGTGGGCAGTGGCCGTTAGCAGAAAATACCAATCACGTGCGCCTGTCTACTCGGCCCTCTGCCCACTGCTCACGGCCCACCGCCCACTTTCTTCGTAAAAACTGCCATTCCATCGCCGTCGGCGTAAAAGTCCGGGATGCTCGCCGCAGCGGTGTAGCCGTGCTTCAGGTAGAAGCGGCGGGTCGGTTCGTAGTGCTCGGTTGTGGATGTTTCGACGACGAACAATCGCGCGCCGAGCGTCCGGATGTCGGCCTCCGCGAACGCGAGCAGTTTCCCGCCCAGCCCGTGGCCCTGCTGGTCGGCCGCGACCGCGATCCACCACAGATACCATGTGCGGTCGGTCATCTCTTCCGGCGCGTGATACACGTACCCGAGAACGCGGCCGGCTTCCTCCCACACGAAGCAGCGGTGCCCGAATTCGTCGCGGTTGGTCGCGTGGAAGTCGTTGAGCACGCCTTCGAGCGTTTCCACTTCGAGCGGCTTGAAGTAGCCGGTGCCGGCCGTGAGGCTGAGCAACGCGGGCGTGTCGCCGGGTGTCGCGGGTCGGATCATGCGTGAGAGTGTACCACACTCGCGAGCGGCGTGAACCTGTTCGCGATTTCGGTCGTCCGCGTTGCGAGGTGTTCGCGTGTTACGATTTCACTCCAAGACCGCGCCGCGCGTTTGCGACGGGCGCGTTCAGAACCAGAACAACTGGAAGTGCTCGCCGAGCTTCTACCGCGACACGGAGACTCGTCTGGTGATCGACCGCCGCAAGCCGGCGAAGGATACCGCAAGCGGCGATTCCATTATGGTCGCTTCAGTTCAAACAAGTCCGATGTGTGACACCAGAACGCCCCGCCGAGGCGCGCGACGGTCTTCAACTTTCGTGGGTCGATGCCGCCCTTGCCGTCAAGCACCTCGTCCGCAATGTGCATCATCACCACCTCACCGATGACGAGGTTCGCCGCGATCGGCCCGGTGCCGCATTGGACGATCTGCCGCACCACACACTCCATCGCGGCGGATGCTTCCGCGATGCGCGGCGGCTTCACCTTCACGCTCTGAACCATGCTGAGGCCCGTCAGCGACACCTCGCTTTCGTCGTGCGGAATCTCTTTCGACGAAAGGTTCACATGTTCCGCGAGCGGCGCGGTTGCGGCGTGAATCACGAACTCCCCGAGCTTTTCGAGATTGAGGAGCGTGTCTTTTTTCGTGCCGTCGCGCCGGAGCGTCGGCGAGAACACCACGATGGGCGGGTTCGCGCCGAACGCGTTGAAGAAACTGAACGGCGCGAGGTTCACCACTCCGGCCGGTGAGATGGTCGTAACCCACGCTATGGGTCGCGGTGTGACCAACCCCACGAGATACTGATACACGTCTGGTACGGCCGCGGTTGACGGGTCAATCTGCATGAAGGTTCCAGAGAAGAAGGACTAACCACAGAGACACAGAGAAAGCAGGAACACAGTTCTTCAACAGCAGCTCTGTCTTGGTCTTCTCTGTGTTTCTGTGCCACTGTGGTTAATCCTGTGTGATTCAATCCAGCCACGAGAACGGGTATTTCGGGTCGTCGAGTTCCGTCGCCTGCTTCGTCACGAATAGCGGACGGAATGTGTCCACCATTACCGCGAGTTCGTCGGTCCATTTCACGTCGCGGCTCGCGACGATGGTGCCGGGGTGCGGGCCGTGCGGGATCCCGTGCGGGTGCAGCGTGAACGACGACTCTTCCACGCCGCGGCGAGAGCCGAACTTCCCACGCACGTAGTACAGCACTTCGTCGCTTTCAACATTACTGTGCGCGTAAGGAACCTTGATCGCGTCTGGGTGCGTGTCGAGCATTCGCGGCGCGAAGGTACACAGCACGAAGCCCGACGTCTCGAACGTGAGGTGGATTGGCGGCGGCTGGTGGATGGTGCCGGTGATCGGCTCGAAATCGTCGGCGTTGAACGTGAAAGGATACACCTGGCCGTCCCAGCCTATCACATCGAACGGGTGGCTCGCGAGTACGTATCGCGACAGCCGCGACCCATCCTTGATGACGACCGGCGTGTCTGTCTCTTCGTCGAGGATGAGCAGGTCGGTGGGGCCATGAAGGTCGCGTTCGGAGTAAGGCGCGCCGAGCCTGAGTTGGCCGTCGTGGTTGAGGTACTTCGGCGGGATGTTGATTTGCCCCGCGGCTTCGACGACGAGCAAGTCAGGCTGTGTGCCGGCGTCGAAGTCGAGTTTGTACGTGGTGCATCGCGGGATCACCACGTAGTCGAACGGCTTGAACGGCAGGACGCCGAACTGGGTGAGCAACCGGCCACTTCCCTTGTGAATGAAGACGACTTCGTCCGCGAGCGCGTTGCGGTACAACTCCTCTTGCGGCTGCGTCGGGCGGCACCGCCACAGGGTCACGTCCGCGTTCGTGAACATCGGGACTCGCCCGGTGACGGGGTCGCCGGTCGCGGGCATCAGCCCGGTCTTGAGGTGGTGGTGCCGTAGAACCGCTTGCTCCGCGGCTTCGACGAATAGCGAACCGGCGGCTTCGACGTGCTTCACTCGGGTCGGCGGGCGCAGGTGGTACGCGATTGAGTACGCGCGCGAGAACCCCTGCGTGGTTATCACCTCTTCGTAGAAGATACCTTCTTGCTTGAAGCCGGGTGTGGTGTGGTGGCTGGTGTGGCGCTTCCGGGGAATGCTGCCGCGGGAGAGGTAGTGTGGCATGATCGCTCCAGTCTCAGGTCTGAAAGTCTCAAGTCGAAGATCTCGGCCGCCTTTGTCTCTGGCTTCGACTTGAGACTTTCAGACCTGAGACTTGTGACGTAGCTGGGCCGCGTGTCCCAGCACCTTCGGCCCCTCCGTGAGCAGCGAACACGTCGGCTCCCAACCGAGTTCCACGCGACGGGCGAGAAGCTCGTCAGCACTCGGCCGGTGATCCCAGACGGCGACCGCCGCCAGTTCACCGAATCAGTACACCCCGAATACGAGCCACCGCGAATCCGGTAGCGGCAAATAGAAATCGTAACTGTACTCGTCCTGCTGAACGAGGTCGATCCCCGAGAACGCGATGCCGGCACCTGGCGCCCACTTCAAAATCGCTTCGAGATTGCGAAGCGGCGCGACCTCAACGCCGAGCGCCGGGTCGGTCGCGAGAAGCGTCGCGAGTTGTTCGGTGTACGTCACGAGGGACGCTCCACGACTGGGTTTCGCAGTGCGCCGAGGCGCTCGATGGTGAGTTCAACCACATCGCCCGCTTTCAGCCACCCGCCGACGGCTTCGGGAGTGATTTCGAGAATGCAACCGGTGCCGACGGTGCCGCTGCCGAGTACGTCGCCGGGCTTCAGTTCGGTGTCTCGGCTCGCATGTGCGAGCAACTGCGGCCACGTCCAGTACATTGTAGCGCCATTGCCGCGTGAATACACTTTACCGTTCACGGTCGCGGTCATTTCGACGTGAAACCGGCCGTCGCGGTATACGTCGTGCAGTTCGGCGACCGGCACGATTCGCGGCCCGAGCGACGTCGCGAAGTCCTTGCTCTTCGACGGTCCGAGACCCACCGCCATTTCCGCCTTCTGGATGTCGCGTGCGGACCAGTCGTTCATAATGGTGAACCCCGCGAGGCACTCCATCGCGGAGTCATCAGGCGGAAGGTCGCGCGCCGGCTTGCCCACGACGCACGCGAGTTCCAGTTCGTAATCGAGAGCGGCGCTGCCCTTCGGTGCCCACACTGGGTCGCCGTCACCGATGATCGCGACCGGGTTCGAGAAGTAGAACACCGGTACCTGATACCACTGCGGCACCATCTCCAGTCCGCGGTGCCCGCGGCACGTCTTCACGTGCTGCTCGAACGCGTAGAAGTCGCGGAGTGATGCGACCGGGAAAGGTGCTGGCATGAGAGTATCGACCCCATGAGCTGTTTAGCCGCGACCCGGAGTCCGCGTCGCAGAGGGCCGCGCTCCCCGACGCGGACTCCGGGTCGCGGCTAAACAGCGCCGTTACAAACTCCCGCGCAACTCTTGCTCGCGCTCGATCGCCTCGAAGAGCGCCTTGAAGTTGCCCTTCCCGAAGCTCTTCGACCCGCGGCGTTGGATCACCTCGAAGAACAACGTCGGCCGGTCCGCGACCGGCTTCGTGAAGATTTGCAACATGTAACCTTCATCGTCCTTGTCCACGAGGATGCCGAGGTCCGCGAGTTCCTTCAGGTCTTCCTTGATTGTGCCAACACGCTCGGTGAGTGTGTCGTAATACGTTTGCGGTACACGGAGGAACGACACGTCGTTGTCGCGCATTTTGCGCACGGTCTTGATGATGTCGCCGGTGATGAGCGCGATGTGCTGCACGCCGGGACCGCCGTAATATTGCAGGTACTCGTCGATCTGGCTGCGGCGCTTCGCCTGGGCCGGTTCGTTGATCGGGAACTTCACGCGCCCGGTGCCGTTCTGCACCACCTTCGACATGAGCGCCGAATACTCCGTGCTGATGTCCTTGTCGTCGAACGAGACGAGTTGCGTGAAGCCGAGCACCTTGCGGTAGAACTCGACCCACTCGTTCATCTTCCCTTCTTCGACGTTCGCGACAATGTGATCAATCGCCGCGAGTCCGACCGGGCGCTCGGTGCTTTCCTGATAGCGCTCCGGGTCGATCGGCTTGAAGCCCGGTGCGAACACCCCGCGATAGCGGTCGCGGTTGACGAACGTGTGTGTGGTGTCGCCGTAAGCCCGGATGCTCGCGGTCTCGAACACGCCGTTCTCGTCTTCGAGTGCCTCCGGTGGGCGCGCCCCGGTCGCGCCGCGCTTGAGTGCTTCATCGTAGCACGCGCGCACGTCGGTGACATCGAGCGCGATGTCCATCACGCCGTCGCCGTGCGCGACGAGTCGCTTGCTCTCGGGGTGTTGGTCGGACAGCGGCGACGTCAGGACGAAGGTGATTTCGCCCTGTTTGAGCACGTAGCCTGCCTCGTGGCGCACTTTCGTTTCGAGACCGGCGTAGGCGATCACGTCGAACCCGAACGCGTTGCGGTAAAAAAACGCGCTCTGCCGCGCGTTCCCCACGAAGAACCGCACGTGGTCGATCTTACGCAGAGGGATGTCTGTCATGGTGTTTGGTGTTTGGTGTTTGGTCTTTGGTGTCTCGGTTGCGCAACGCGCCGGTGGTGGGGCCAACCACGAAACACCAAAAACGAAACGCGATCTACAGCACGGGAATATTAAACCGCCGAACCAGTGATTCCAACTCCCTTCGCAGGAAGGGCATTGAGGGGGCGATGAAGAAGTCCTTCTGCATTTGCGACGGGTCGTAATCGGTCGCAATCACCACGTCGGTCACGAACGGCCGCCGGGTCGCGCTCGGCGAAAACAGCGAGTGCGGAATCTCGCCCGTACTTGAGAGGATACCGGCACCGAACACTTTCGTTTCACCGTGTTCCTCGATCAACCCGAACTCGATGCTGAACCAACTGAACCGCTTCAGCGCGAGAATCTGGTCGCCGTGCGGCGTGGTCGCGGCGGCTTTGCCGATCAGCGTGAGCAACTCCGCGTAGTCGAGGTTCATCAGCGGCGGGACGTGGCCCAAACAGTCGTGAATCATGTCTGGTTCGGGCGTGAACTCGGGGTGCGAACCGTGCCGAATGAACTGCGTCACGGGAAAGCCGCGTTCCGCGATGTACTCGTAAAACGTCCGGTACGGAAGTGCCCCCTCCGCCGGGACGAGATGTATGTTGGTCTCGCGCTCGATTCGCTCGCTGAGCGTCTTGAGTTGCGGGATCTCCGTTTCGGTAATCGCGAGATCGCGCTTCGCTCGGAGGTAGATCGCGCATGCGTACTTGTCGTGGAGTTCGTGCAAGTTCGGCGAAACCTCGCGCCAGATACGCGTTTCTTCGGGGGTGTATGTCACGAACGGCGGGCCGAGCTTTTCCAGCCGGTGCTTGCGCGTGAGCGCGAAGAGTTCCTTGCGGCGTGCGACGTAGACGACATCGTGTTCTCCGGGGTGTCCCGGTTCGAGTTCCAGTTTGTTTACGTCGGTCGGATCGACCATCGCGTTCGCGTCGACGACCGTTCCGTATTCGACGAGTGTGGTTGGTGTTTCGTTCATTGCGATTCGCTCTCCAATGGAGAGGTCGAGGAGTACAGCATATTCTATCGGGTAGTTCCCAGGGTGAGCGTTTAGCCGTTGCCCCGGTGGGGCGACCTTTTCACACGATGAGAGGGCCGAACAATGAAAGCCGCGTTCTTCGACACGACCGGTGCGCCCGACGTGATCCGCGTCGGTGACCTTCCCACACCAACGCCCAATGATGGCGAGCTACTGGTGCGGGTAACTGCCGCGTCCATCAACCCGATCGACACGTACATTCGGAGCGGTGCAGCTCCCATGCCGTTACAGAAGCCCGCGATCACCGGCACCGACTTCGCCGGCGTGGTCGAGGCGGTTGGGCCGGGGGGCACACGTTACAAGGTCGGGGATCGCGTGTGGGGGAGCAACCAGGGATTGCTCGGCCGGCAGGGGACATGCGCGGAGTTTGTGTGCGTCGAAGAGAAGTGGGCGTACCCCACACCCGAGGGCATTTCGGACGACCAGGTCGCGGCGTGCGCGCTTGTGGGCATTACCGCACACTTGGGATTATTCCAGCGTGCGAAACTGACACCGGGCGAGACGGTGTTCGTCAACGGCGGTACCGGTGGCGTCGGGTCGATGGTCGTTCAGATGGCGAAAGCAGTTGGTGCGAAGGTGATTTGCACCGTCGGAACTGATGAGAAAGCAAAACTGGCAAGTGAACTCGGTGCCGACTGGGTAGTCAATTACAAGACGGAAGACGTGTCCGCACGCGTGAAGGAATTCACAAGCGGTACCGGCATTAACGTGTGGTACGAGACAATGCCACCGGGCGACTTCGACAAAACCATTGAACTGATGGCTTCGCGAGGAAGAATCGTAGTGATGGCCGGGCGCGCCGCGCGCCCGGTGTTCCCGAACGGCCCGTTCTACGTGAAAGGCCTGACGTTACTGGGCTTTGCGATGTTCAATATGACCGCCGCCGAGCAGCAGGCGTGTGCCGACGACATGGTTCGTTGGGCGCGACAAGGCACATTGAAATCACTCATCGGCGCCCGGTTTCCGCTCGCGGAGACGGGAAGGGCACACGAGTTGCAGGAAGATAACACGCTCCGCAAGGCCGGGACGCTCGCGGGGAAAATTGTCATCGTGCCAACGTAACGGCCCCGAGATCGTCGGAGTAGGCGATCGTTGCCGACACGCGCTCGGTGCGGTGTAAGGTGCGTCGGGGTCGGGCGAATAACCGTTAGTGTGCGAAGGAACAGCACGAACATCTTCCTTCGGTTCCGTGGTGCAATCATGACACGGCTTGTGGCCTTTCTCGGTCTCGGCATCGCGGCTCTGGCCTTCAGCCCCACAACCGCGTCGGCCCAGTTCCGGCCGTCGACGGGCTACCCAGGCAACAACTACCCCGGACTTCCGCCGGGGTTCCAGCCGTTCAGCTCCTTCAACCCGTTCTACGCGCCGCCGCGCTGGAGCTACACCAACTCCACCTCCTTGAACTCGCCGTTCGTGCCGCAATACGGTTCGCGCTCTCGTATGTCTGTGAGCGTCTCGACCCCGTCCGGCACCACGACGTTCATCAGCGCTCGGTCCTCCTACGGCACCTACAACCCGACTTGGTTCTACGCGCCGCTGTACCTGGCCTACGGCTCCAACGCCAGCCAATCCGGCTATTACTCGAACAACTCGACCGGCACCTACGGTGGCGCGAGTGTGCGTCCGAACCTCGTCTACGAGGCACAGAACGACCTACTGCGCGCTCAACGGGCGATGTCGGCTCCAGGGGTTTACGGGTCGAGTGGAAGTTTGTCGGTCGCGAAGCCGGGTGCGCTGGGCGCGGTGATCGACTCTGGCCCCACGCTTACGGAAGGGTTCGCCAAGGCACTCGCACCGGCCGACCAGGCGAAGGTTGTGTCTGGAGAGGCACTCAACGACCTGCTCCGAGAGATCGTGAAGGCCGAACCGAAGGGCGGTAACCGCGTCTCGGCGTTCGTCCCGGTCGCGTTGCTCGACGAAATGCGCTTCGGAGGGACCGATGCCGGCGACGCCCTGAATCTGGCGAGGGCGGGTAACCTGAATTTCCCGGTTGCGTTCGACGACGCGGCGCTGAAAGACCTTCGCGTGGCGCTGGCCCGCGACTTCAACGCGGTCGCGGTGCCACTCCGGTCCGGCAAGTCACCGGACCCCGCGAAGCGGGCGCAACTCGAAGCCACGCTCCAGAAGGTGGACGTCGCGATCGCCCCAATCATCAAGAACCTGTCGTTCGCGGACTCGACCGACACCCGCCGGTTCCTCAACCAACTGTCGAACGCGGTCAAGGCGATGAAGGCTGGCGTCGGGAACGGGTTAATCGATCCCAAGTGGGAGGTCGAGGGCACCACCACGGCGGACCTGGTGAAGCACATGACCCGCTACAAGTTGCGGTTCGCCGCGGCGCCCGACGGGAACGAGGAGTCGTACACCACGCTGTACCGCAATCTCTCGACCTATCTGTTCTTGCTCACGCAGCCCAAGAAGTAGCGAGGAACAAGGACCGGACATTTCTCAGAGGGATAGAAATGCGAAGGTTGGGGTTCTTTCGGACGATCCTCGATTCTCGCATCTCGATCCTTCCTCTTGTGCGTAACTGCTGGGCCGCTATACAACAACCTCGCTGTCCCCGCCCCCGCTCAAGCCCGAGCGTGGCCCGCGGGGATTCTATTCGTGTACGAGGCAGGACGCAATGAAGCGCGCACTCATTACCGGGATCACCGGGCAGGACGGCAGTTACCTCGCGGAGTTGTTGCTCGAGAAGGGTTATGAGGTTCACGGCATCGTTCGCCGGTCGAGTACTGAGGCCTTTGAACGCATCTCACACCTATCGGGCAAGATTCAACTTCATCAGGCGGACCTGCTCGATCAACTCTCGATTATCGGCGTGATCAAGGACACGAAGCCCGAAGAGGTGTACAACCTCGCGGCCCAAAGTTTCGTGCCGACGAGTTGGAAACAGCCGATGCTCACGGGACAGTTCACCGCGCTCGGTGTGACGCAGGTGCTGGAGGCGGTCAAACTCTTGGGCCGCGACACGATCAAGTTCTACCAGGCGTCGTCGAGCGAGATGTTCGGCAAGGTGCAGGCGGTGCCGCAGATCGAAACCACGCCGTTCTACCCGCGGAGCCCCTACGGTGTGGCGAAGGTGTACGGCCACTGGATCACGGTGAACTACCGCGAATCGTACAACATGTTCTGCTCTAGCGGCATCCTGTTTAACCACGAGAGCGAACGCCGTGGTAAGGAGTTCGTGACGCGGAAGGTGACCGACGGCGTGGCCCGCATCAAACTCGGTCTCGCGACCGAACTAAAGCTCGGCAATCTCGACTCGCAGCGTGACTGGGGCTTCGCGGGCGACTACGTTCGCGCGATGTGGTTAATGCTCCAGCAAGACAAGCCAGACGATTACGTCGTCGCGACGAACAAGACACACACGGTTCAACGACTCGTCGAGGTGGCGTTCTCCGCGGCGGGATTGGATTGGAAGAAGCACGTGAAACTTGATCCGTCGCTGGTGCGCCCGGCCGAGGTCGATCTTCTGATCGGTAACCCGGCGAAGGCGAAGCAGCACCTGGGCTGGGAGCCTGAGGTGAGCTTCGAGCAACTGATCGAGCGGATGGTGAAAGCCGACCTCGCCCGTCTCCAGGGTCAACCGGTCCCGGACTTCAAGGCCCGAGGCATCTGAGGGCGAACCCCGCCCGCAAGGGCGGGGGTGGGGGTCAAGGTCACGTGCTGACGGTCCCTGCACCCCCGCCCTTGCGGGCGGGGTTCGCCAAATCCCATGAGTATCCTCATCACCGGCATCACTGGGTTCGTCGGCGGGCATCTGGTGGAACACCTGATGCCGGCGGGCGGGCACGCGCTGTTCGGGGTGAGCCGGCGCGGGGTGTGGCCGGCGGCGCTGGCGCACTTGGGACCGCACGTGCAACTGTCCGCTTGCGACCTGTGCGACCGGACCGCGACTGAAGCGGTGATTCGCGCGGTCCGACCGGACTGGGTGGTTCACCTCGCGGGGTATGCGAACACCGGCGGTTCGTTCCGCGACCCTGATCAGGCGTGGCGCGAAAATCTCGCGGCCACCCGCGGGTTGTACGATGCGGTCATCGGTTCGGGGTTGCGCCCGCGGATCCTGTTCGTCTCAACGGGACTCGTGTACGGCGAACCGGACCGCCCCGGCGAACCATGCGACGAGTTCACGACGCTGAAACCGGCTAGCCCTTACGCCGCGAGCAAGGCCGCGGCCGACCTCGTGAGTTACCAGTACAGCCGTAGTCCCGGCCTCGACATCGTTCGCGTGCGGCTGTTCAACCAGATCGGGCCGCGGCAGAGCGCCGATTTCGCGGTGCCGAATTTCGCGCGCCAGATCGCGTCCGCGGAAGCCGGCAAGCAACCGCCGGAGGTTCACACCGGCGACCTCTCCGCCCGGCGTGACATTACCGACGTGCGTGACATCGTGGCCGCGTTTCCGATGTTGTTGGAGAAGGGGCTGAGCGGCGAGGCGTACAACGCGGCCCGCGGCGATTCGTACCTGGTTCAAGATCTGCTCGACCGGCTCGTGTCGATGTCGAAAGTGCCGATCAAGGTGTATCAGAACTTTGAAGTGGGTCGTAAGGCCGACACCGCGATCACGCGCGCCGACGCACGCAAGCTCCGTGCCGCGACCGGCTGGGAGCCGCGCGTTCCGCTTGACCGTTCGCTCGCGGACGTCCTCGATTACTGGCGGTCGGTGGCGAGTCTCAAGTCTTAAAGTCGCAAGTCTCAAGTCGAACTGTTCGCTTGCTGCCTTCGACTTGACGACTTTCGACTTGTCACCCAATGGGTTGCCAGCAGTCGAGGAGCTTGCTGGCGCTCGCTGGGCCGTCGGAGCCGACCGCGTACTTCTCCGGCTGCTGCGGTGCGTGCGCCGCCGCCGCGATCAGCGGGTCCATGATCTCCCACGCCCGCTCGATTTCGTCGGCGCGCATGAACAGCGACGCGTCCCCCATAACCGCGTCAAGCAGCAACCGCTCATAGGCCTCCGGTAGCGTCTGGTTCTTGTACGCTTCCTTGTAGTCGAATTTGAGGTTGTGCGGACGGAGTGACACCCCGTCCACGTCGGGAACCTTCGTCTGGAAGTTCAGCTCGATCGCCTCGTTCGGTTGGATCACCATCTTCAGCCGGTTGCACTGGAGCATCTGGCCGGGCGGGAGCGGGAACATGAGCCGCGACGGGCACTTGAACTGGATCATCACTTCGCTGTATCGGTCCTTCAGCCCCTTGCCGCTTCGCAAGAAGAACGGCACCCCGTGCCACCGGGTGTTGTCCAGTTCGAGCTTGACCGCGGCGTAGGTCGGTGTCTTGGAGTCGGGACTCAAACCGGCCGCGACCAGTTCGCTCGGGTAGCCCTCGTACTGGCCCAGCGCCATTACCTTCGGGGCGTCGGCCTCCGAGTGGATGCGGATGGTCGAGAGCACCTTCATCTTCTCGTTGCGCAAGTTGTCGGCCGTGTACTTGTTCGGATCCTCCATCGCCACCAGTGTGAGTACCTGGAGGATGTGGTTCTGGATCATGTCCCGCATCACGCCGCTCTTGTCGTAGTAGTCGAGTCGGTCCTTGACGGTCACCGCCTCGGCCACCGTGATCTGCACATGGTCGATGTACTGCTTGTTCCACAGCGGCTCGAACAGGGTGTTCGCGAACCTGAATACCAGGATGTTTTGAACGGTGTCCTTACCGAGGTAATGGTCGATGCGGTACAACTGATTCTCTTCCCAGTGAACGTGGAGTTCATCGTTCATCTTCTTTGCGCTGTCCCGGTCCTTGCCGAACGGCTTCTCGACGATGAGCCGGCGGTAGCCGGCGGCGCTCTTGTTGAGTTTGGCCTCGGCCATGGCCGCGCTGATGGGTGCGTAGTAGTCGGGCGACACGGAGAAGTAGTAGAGGCGGCGACCATTCTCGCCGCCCTCGTTGGCCGCGAACCAGTCGGCCAGGGGCTTCCCGCCGCCGGCCTGGGTCGCGTCGGTGGAGACGTAGTGGATGCGCGGGGCGAACTCTGCCCATTTGGGCGCGTCGAACTGTGCCCCCATGATCTTCGGCACTTTCTTCGGACTCGCCAGTTCCGCCCGGTACGTCGCGTCGGTGTAGTCTTTGCGCCCGACCCCGACGATTCGCGCCTCCGGCGGTAACTTGCCCTTCAGGGAGAGGTTGAACAGCGCGGGGATCAGTTTTCGCCAAGTGAGATCACCGGTGGCGCCGAAGATGACGATGGTGAGTGGCTGTGCCATGGGGGGCCCGTGTGCGTGTGAGGGTGCGGATGGGACCGGGGAATATGCTACCGCAGGGAAGTGCAAGTGCGAGTGCGAGTGTGAGAAAAGATCTCAGAAAAGTGCGGGCGCTTCAGACAAACGTGAGTGCGAGGAAAGGCAGGAAGCCGTGAGAGGCAGTAGACCAGAACCGCTGTCGGGTCCAGTTTTCTGCCTTTCACGGCTTTACTTTTTTGTGCTCTCTGCCTTTCCTCGTACTCAGACTCGCACTAATTCGGACTGAAGTCGAATTTGGCGGCGCTCTCGCGGCCGAGGGGGTCATGGACGAACTTGCGGAAGCAGGTATGGCATAAATCGAAGCGGAGCTTCTTGCACGTCGGGAGTGGTGGTGGCGGTTCGTCACCATCTTCTAGGTCGTTCAGCATCCGGGCCATTTCTTCGACGTGATCGGTTTCCAGGTCCTCATCGGACAGTTCGGTCGGGTCCGTGGCCGCGAACGCTTCCATCTTCAATATGTATCGCTCAGCCCCATCCTGGGTCATGTCCTTGCCACAGACGTCGCAAGAGAAGTGCATCATGACCGTCGCTTCCTCCAGGCGTCACGGAATCGTCGCGTTCGACCCGGAGAGGCGGGTCCGAACGGGCGGCGGTTTTGAGCGAGTCCGAGTGCGACCGCCGAATAAGCTCGTACACTCCACAACTCGCAGTTTCGCGGCGCACTGTCAATCGGAATTATCCTCACAATCCGAGCAAACCGTACACTTGGTTCCACGGCGCGAAAGTGTCCCATTCGGTAACTTTTCCCTGGACTGGGACGGCGTTCTGTGCTCGTAACTTCCCCAGTTGTGGCAGGCGACTGCGCGGTCCGCACGGGCGATCACTCGCGGAAACCCCCGCCTGCCTGAAATTCGTTGACGATCCCGATTGCGCACAATGGGAATCTCGCGCGTTCCGCTCCCGGTTGGCACGCGGGGTGCGATCGACATCTTGCCTCCAACTGCTCACCGGTGGCGAATGAGTAACCGGGCACCAGCGTGGCGGCTTCGCATCCGAGACACCTAAAATCCCGACGGCTCGGAACGCCCCGAACCGGACACGCCACCCCTACTGTTCGATCCGACACGTTCCCACGGTCGACGGCTCTTCGAGCCACCCGGCCCGTATCTTTTTGGCTTCGCGTGTTTGGTGTTTCGTGTTTTTTGGTGTTTGGGTTGCGTGACTCACGAGCACAAATCACGCGAGTCGAGGACGAAACACCAAACACCAAACACTCAACACCAACCACGCTCCCCCGCACAACCGGTCCCCTCGCCATCGCCGGTACACGCGTTTCCACCCGTCGTCGGGTTGCGTCGAATTGCTTCGCGTGTGTCCGACCGCGTCATTCGGCAGGAACGCGCCTTCCGATACTCCACACAGACGAGCTACTGGAGGGATTCAGCCGTTCGGAACGTGCTCGTCGTTGCGAACGGGGAAAGCAATTTCGGTCGATTGGTCCGCGGCGCCGCCGAACGGGGTGCGTCACGGCAAACTGCGTCGCGGAGTTCGACGCGGGGAACCATCGCACCGCAGGAGGCGTATCACATGTTGATTCGTAAGGGCGCCCCGTGGCTCGCGGCCATCGCGATGTTGGGCGTCGGTTCGGTGGCCCTCGCCGGCCACTTCGGGACCACCAAGTATGCCAGCGGCGGCGGTTGTTCGCCGTGCGACGCGCAGACCAACTTCGCGGCCGGGCAGGGCAGCGCGGGGCGACAAGTCGTGTACGACAGCGTCGTCGAGAAACGCTACCACACGTGCTACCAGACGACCACTGAGACGGTGATGAAGCCCGTCATCAAAACCACCTATTCCTGCGAGAATCGCACCTGCTACAAGACAGTGAACGAAACCGTTTACAAGCAGGTTCAGGAGACCGTCTGCAAGCCGGTGTGCGAGACAGTGATGAAGGAGTGCCGCACCACCGTGTGCAAGCAGGTCTGCGAGACCGTCTACCGCGACTGCCCGGTGACGGTGTGCAAGACGATCTGCGAACCGCACTGCCGCAAGGAGTGTTTTTTCGTCTGCAAGCCGGTGTGCGAGACGCAGTATACGGACTGCGCGCGCACCGTCTGCAAGCCGGTCTGCGAGACCGTCATCAGGGACGTGTGCAAGACCGTGTGCGTCCCGGTCACCGAGACGTGCTACAAGAACGTCCAGCGCGCGGTCTGCCATGACGTGTGCGAGACGGTGATGAAAGATGTGTGCCGCACGGTGTGCGAACCGCGCGTCACCACGAAGTGCGTGACGAAGTGCGTCCCGGAAACGGTGTGCGAGACCGTGTGCGTGCCCGGTAAACTCGTGTGGGAGTGCGTCCCGACGTACACCTGCGAGTTCGACCCCTGCACCTGCTCGCATGTGCAGAAGCAGACCGGCACCCGCCGGAAGCTGGTTCGCGAACCGGCCCGCAGCGAAACCCGTCAGGTGACCCGCAACCGCACCGTCACTGAGCAGGTTCAGGTGACCACGATGGTCAAGCGCACCGTGACCGAGAAGATTCCGGTTCAGGTGACCCGCAAGGTCCAGACCGTCGTTTGCGAGAAAGTGCCGGTCACCGTGACCCGCAACGTGCAGAAGACGGTGGTGGAGAAGGTGCCGACGCAAGTTGTTCGCAACGTGTCGGTGACCGAGATCGTCCGCACGCCGGTCGCGGTTCGTCGTAACGCACAAGGTGCGTACGTCGATGGATCGAGCCTCGGCGGTGACGCCGCGGCCCAAGCCGCGAAGGGTGCGGGCGTGGTCGGCGGTGGCCCCGGTGCCCTCGCCAACCCGAACGCCCCGACCTACGACACCGACGGCCCGGGCCGCGTGTTCGTGGAAGGGCTGCGAGTCACCCGCGACGTGACCTACAACGTCACCCGCCAGGTGCAGGTGGTCGAGAACCGTCGCATCGCGGAGAAGGTCGTCCGCAACGTGCCGCACGAAGTGGTCAAGATGGTGCCCACGAAGGTCACGACGATGAAGCAGGAAGTGGTGACCAAGTGCGTGCCGCACACCGTCACGAAGCAGGTTCCGTACACGGTGAGCGTGCGGGTTCCGCACACCTGCACCGAGATGGTGCCGACGACGATCACGAAGCGCGTGCCGGTGCAGGTTGCGACGGACGTGATCGTGAAGAAGGCCCGCTACGTCCCGTGTGCCCCGTGCGGTAACGGCAACGGTTGCGGGAAACCGTGTGCCACCGGTAACGGATGCGGTACGAACAACCGCTCGCCGATCTGCAACAGCGGCATCGGCGGCGGGATGCGGAACGTGTGCAACGACCCGTGCCACCCGAAGCCGATCCGCGACTTCTTCAGCGGTCTGTGCTCGAACCGTCTCGCGTGCGACCCGTGCCCGCCGGCCCACTGTGCCGACGCCTGTGCGGCTCCGCGCAAGTAATGTGATTGTGGCGCAAAGCCCGAAAGCCCTGGACGATGTCCAGGGCTTTTGTCGTTGAGTCGTTCTTCTCGTCGTCTGTGGTATTAGCCGCTTGCGGCTTCGTGGTAGACCGTGTCAGTTCGGCTTGCGGTCGTCCCATTACTCAGTGGCGCGGTCCCCGCGAACAGGGCGAGTGGCTAATACTTCACGCCGGCTTTTGTCGTTGTGTTAACGCGCGCGCGGCTGGTAGTCTGATGGGTGGAAACCCCGTGAGGTGTCTACATGAAAACGATTTTCGGTTTCGCCGCCATACTCGCCCTGTTCGCGGGCGCGAGCCTGCCGACCGCGCAACCATGCCCGCCGGTGGCCCTTCAACCGGTCGCCGCAAAAGCGGCCCCGGAACCGCCCAAACCGGAAGAGCTGCCGGAGTTCCCACTGCTCGACAAGAAGAACAAACTCGTTCCGCTCACGCCGGACAAAAAGACCATCGTCGCCGAGGTCGCCACCGGGGGCGACAAGCCGAAGGTGGTACGCGTCGGGATGATTTGCGAAGTGTGCCTCCGGGAAGGGCCACTTGAACAGTTCCTCTGCAAGAAGGGGACGAAGGAACACGAGGCGATCGTGCGCGTGGATCTGGACGCGGAACTGGTTCACCTTGCGATCATCGCGGCCGGCGGTAAGGTCGGCACCCCGACCGGGTTCCTTGACGCGCAGATGCAGAACGCGAAGTACACCGCCGCGACCGGCAGTAAGGTGAACGTGAGCGTTCACTACAAGCACAAGGACAAGCTCCACACGCACCTGGCGCAAGACTGGATCTGGGACTCGAAGCGCAAGGCGCCGATCCAGCACGGCTGGGTGTTCGCGGGGAGCAAGTTCATCAAGAACCCGGACGACCCCAACGCGAAGCCGTACTACGGCGCCAACGTGGGCGACATCTTCAGCATTTCCAACTTCCCGTACTCGACACTCGAAATGCCCGTGCAGATTAGCAAGGACGAGGCCCAACTCACCTACGAAGCCAAGACGGACAAGATCCCGCCGCTCGGCTCAAAGGTGTGGGTGATCCTCGAAGTGGTGACGGAGAAGAAGTGATCCGAGAGGGCCGTGGGCAGACAAACCAAAGGAACGAGACTCGTTCCTTTGGTTTGTCTGCCCCTCCGCACACTTTTCACTGACCGACCGCCAACGCGACCCCCGCCCCCGACGTTGAGGGGCTTGCGCTGTGGACTTGTAACTCAGCCGCCCTCGGCTGAGTTCGCGTCTTTCTCCCCGATGAGTTCGCGTAGCTTTTTGGCGATGGGTGAGAGCTTCATGGTTCCGAAGGAACCTTCCTGGCGTTGAGCCTTTGCCAACAGC
>CAMDQN010000057.1 GCA_945905925.1 Singulisphaera sp. GP187 | reverse complement strand
CAACAGATCGGCCAGTTGGACGCGTGATTTGGACGGCTTGTGCGTTGGAGGGAGCCGCATCCGTGCGTGACTCTGAGAATAACAAACTGTGGTCAACCAGTTACCAGATGACAAGATACGTCAAGAAAACCAAAGTTGAAAGGGTTGCCAGAAAGAACCCACGTGCGCCGCGCCCTCACACTTCCATTCCGCTACCTGTGGGCGTTCCCGGTGACACTGCTGGGGCTGGCGCTCGTTCTGCCCACGCTTCTCACCGGTGGACGCGTCCGCATCGAGCGCGGCGCGCTGGAAGTGTACGGCGGGTTCACGCGGTTCTTCCTCCGCCGATGCCTCGCGATCACTGCCTCGGCGATGTGTATCGGGCACGTCGTCCTCGGTCAAGATCGCGAGTGCCTCGACCAGGCGCGCGACCACGAACACGTTCACGTTCGCCAGTGCGAGCGGTGGGGCGCGTTCATCGTCCCGGCTTACGCGCTGTCGAGCTTCTTCGCGTGGCGCCGCGGCGGGCACTTCTATTACGACAACCGGTTCGAGCGCGAAGCCTACGGCCTGGACCGATGAGCGCCTGTGGCACACGGCGATCATTTCGGCGACAATCACACTTCCCACCTTAACCACGGGACACCCCATGCGAATGCTTTCCCTGCTCGCGTTACTCGCACTGCCGACGTTTGCGTTCGCGCAGAAAGAAGCCGCCGTCACATCGGCCGGGACGCACGCCGACGCGAACTGGGGCACGGCGCTCAAGATTTGGGAGTGGGCCGAACCCGGCTACCAGGAAAAGAAATCTTCTGCGGCGCTCGCGGAGATCGCGGAGAAAGCCGGGTTCAAAGTCACGAAAGGCGTGGCGAAGATTCCGACCGCGTTCACTGCGGAGTTCGGCAGCGGCAAGCCGGTCATCGGCATCCTCGGCGAGTTCGACGCGCTCCCGGAGTTGTCGCAAGAAGCGGTGCCGTTCCGCCAGCCGCGCAAAGACGCCAACGGCAACGGGCACGCCTGCGGGCACCACCTGTTCGGAACCGCGTCGTTGTCCGCGAGCATTAGCATCGCGGAGCAAATCAAGGCCGGGAAACTGAAGGGCACGATTCGCTTCTACATGTGTCCGGCTGAAGAAGGCGGGGCCGCGAAGGTGTTCATGACGCGGGCCGGGCTGTTCGACGACTGCGACACGGTGGTCCACTGGCACCCCGGCGCGCGAAACAGCGCCGGTGATGCGAGTTGTCTGGCACGCATCGCAGTAAAGTTTAGGTTCCACGGTACTGCCGCGCACGCCGCTGGTTCGCCCGAGAAGGGCCGCTCTGCTCTTGATGCGCTCGTGCTCACGATGCACGGCGTCGAGTTGCTACGCGAACACACGCCCGACGGCACGCGACTCCACCACACGGTCACGTCTGGCGGCGGCGCGGCGAACGTGGTGCCGGAGTTCGCGGAGGGCTTCTTCTACGTGCGGCACCCGAAGGCCGACGTGGTGCAGAAGCTCTACCCGCGATTACTGAAGTGTGCGCAGGGTGCCGCGCTCGCGACCGAGACGAAACTCGAAGTCGCGTACCTCGGCGGCACGATGGAGATTCTACCCAACGACACGCTCGCACAGGTGGCGAAAAAGAACCTCACCGCGCTGAACGATCTCAAGTACGACGACACGGAAACTAAGTTCGCGGTGCGCCTGCGCGAGACGTTCGGCGACAAGCCGCCGCCGCTGGACGACATCGCGCAGGTGTTCGACGTGTCTGGAAAGTCGAGCGGCGGCAGCACGGACGTGGGCGACGTGTCGTGGGTGGTGCCGGTAGTCGGGTTCGGGACCGCGTGCTGGGTACCGGGCACGCCTGGGCACTCGTGGCAGGCGGTCGCGTGCGGCGGAACGACGATCGCAAAGAAGGGCATGAACCTCGCGGCGCGCACGCTGGCCGCGACCGCCTACGACCTGTTCACCGACGAAAAGCTCCGCGAAGCGGCGAAAGCCGAACTGACGAAGCGGCTCGACGGTCGGAAGTACACCGCGATGTTGGAGAAGGATCAACCGCCACCACTGGACTACCGCGACCCGCCCAAGCGCAAAGGCGGGGAGTGAAGCACTCGCTCGAGTGTAACTGTCGATTGTGTTAGCCGCTGTCGGAGCGGCGGAGTGTAGAGTACACACCCGGCGAAAGCCATCGAGTTCGCAGTTGCGTCTGGGCGACTCTACTGGCCTGGCTCAGGCGACGACGGTCGTCGCGACGGCGGCCTGACGGAGACGTGACCAGGCATTGGGGAGTAGTTCGGCGAGTTGTTCATCGGTCGGCTTGCCAGCCATCGGTGAACTCCTTGGTCTGAGTCTACACCGTTAACTTCGTCTCCACCAAACTTGGGGAACCTCAGTTCTCGCCACCGGTAAATTTCACTGAAGCCCCAGCATCGTCCCGACCGATACAAGCGGTAACACCAGACGCCCCCCACTGGGGCGCGGTTGACCGTCCCGTACCGGGAGCGAGGATTCAGATGCGAACCAATCGGCGGTGGCTGGCGAGCGTCGCGGCCTTGCTCGTCCTGACCCTGACCTCTTCGAGCGGGTGCCAAACGGTGATGGGCGGCATGACGCTGCCCAGCGGCCGTTACCTGGAACATTACCCACAGTACTTCCAGCAGGACCCGGCGTTCCCGCTGCCGCGCGAACTGGCGAGCCAGGAAGACCCAGAAGGCGCGGCCCGGCGGGCCGGTGCCCCGGTCCTCGGCGGTCCCGCCCCGATCAACCCAGGCCAGCCGCAGCCCGGCGGGCGCTAACCTTTCTCCAAGGCAAGCGGGGGCGTCAGCCCCCTGTTAAACATTCGCGCCAAACGAGAGTGCGAAGGTTTAACAGGGGGCTGACGCCCCCGCTTGCCTTTTGGGGTCGGCTTGATTTCAACGCACTCCGCCGCTATTGCCCCGCCCGAATCGTACGAGTCCTTCGCCGCGCGGCACGGATGTCGCGAGGCGCGGACCGGCTCTGGTCGTCTTCAGTTCGGGAGCGGAAAACATGGCGCAGGGAACGCGCGGGCGATGGGTGCGGGTCGCAACAACGGGGCTGGGAGTGCTGCTCTGCACCACCCTCATCGGGTGCATGAACACCGACAAGAATAAGAAAGACAAACTCGCCACCAAGCAGGTGACGCCGGGATTGCCAAACACGCCGATGCTCGGCGCGAACGGGCAGCCGATCGCCAAGAACGGCGCACCCAACAACCAGTTCGGAATCGGGGGCGTGATTCAGCAAACCGGAGGTGTCCAGCCACGGGTCGGGAGCAACGGGTTGAACACAAACACCGGCGGCACCGCCCAACCGAACTACCAATACTACCCCAACCAACCGGGCGCACCGGCGACAATCAGCCCGCCGGGACAACAGGGGTTCCTTCCGAGCGTGCAACCGAATTGGAACGGCAGCAATACCAGCCCGGTCACGCCGGGCAACCCCCTCGCGAGCGCAGCGCCCACCTTCCCGGCTCATCTCGATCCGCTACCGCCGCCACCACCAGGTTCGCCGACAGCATCCGGGAGCGGGCTCGTCGCCGTGCAACCTCCGACGAACAACCTCGCCCCGATCGCGCCGCCGACCGCCCCGCCCGTGATCCCGGGCAAGGAGCAGGCCTATAATTTCAGCCCCGGCTTATTAGGCAGCAAGTGACTTGTTTCACCAACGACACGACGGCTCGCCCGGGATCATTCCTGGGCGGTCTTCGTTTGCAGTCGCTTCACGAAGCGGGCCGCGACGTAGCCCGCCTTGAAGCCCGCGTCGATGTTCACCACGCACACGCCAGCCGAGCAACTGTTGAGCATCGTGAGCAGCGCCGCGACCCCGCCGAACGCGGCCCCGTACCCGATGCTCGTCGGGCACGCGATCACCGGGCAATCCACCAACCCGCCCACGACGCTCGGCAACGCGCCGTCCATCCCCGCGACGACGATGACCACGTCCGCCGCCACGAGCCGGTCTCGTTGCCGCAGGATGCGGTGCAACCCGGCCACGCCGACATCCACGATTAACTCGACCTCGGCGCCCATCACCTTCGCCGTCACAAGAGCTTCCTGGGCAACGGGGAGGTCGCTCGTGCCCGCGGTCACGACGCACACCTTTCCAATGGGAACAGCCCGTTCGCCCGGGAGCGGAAGCCAGAACGTGCGCGCGAGCCGGTCCTGTTCCGCGTGCGGGAAGTGCGTAGCGAGGTGTGCCGCTTGTTCAGCGCTCAGGCGTGTGACGAAGCAATCTTGGCCGGCTTCCGAGAGCCGCCGGACCGCGCCTTCCACCCATTCTGCCGTCTTCCCCTCCGCGAACACCACTTCCGGGAACCCGCACCGCTGTTTGCGGTCGAGGTCGAGAGTGGCGAAGCTCAACTCCGCGACGGACGCCTGGCCCAATCGGGCCGCGGCGTCGCTCACACCGACCGCGCCGGCCCGCACGCTTTCCAGGAGCTGCTGCAGTTCGTCAGAGGTCATTGCTTCTCGCTTCGCAACTTGAATAAATTCCGGTTGCTCGCGCGAAATACTGAATTCTCGCGCCCGCAGAGCCGATACACCCGATACGGCCCGCGCTCCGCGCAGGCACTCCGTTCCGCACGTCGGGGATGAGTTATGACGTTCGCCGCCGCCCTACTTGGGCTAACGATGGGCCAGTCGCTCGGTCCCGACTACTACCCAATGAACTCGCGCACAATCAAGTTGCCCATCGAGTACAAGAAGGACCGGAAAACGATCCGACAAGTGGTTCTCTACGTGGCCCGCAACGGCGAGAACACGTGGTATCAGGAAGGATTGGTCACCCCGGACAAGGATGCCTTCGTGTACATCGCAAAGGACGACGGCATCTACTGGTTCAAGATGCAGATCGAGGACTTGAAGGGCAACAAAGACCCGACCGACCTGACCCGCGACCCACCCGACCTGAAGATGGTCATCGACACCACCGCGCCGGTAATTCGCGTCACCAACGCGAAGCGTACCGGCGACGAACTCGTGGTCGAATGGGTGATCGACGACAAGTTCCCGAACGACGCGGAGACGAAGGTTCACTTCCGCGCGACCAGCAACCCGAACGCGTATTGGCAGGAGGTCACGCTCCCAGCCACGTCGCGCACCGGCGTGAAGTTCCCCAGCGGGGTCAGCGACGGCGTGACCGTGAAGATCAGCGCGGTCGATGTCGCGGGGAACAAAGCCGAGATCACGCGAGAATTCCCCGCAGGCAACGCCGCTTCGACGAGCCTGAAAGAGCCGCCGGCGATTACATACCCCATTCCGGGGTCGAACGTGGGCACCGGAGTGGGCGTGATCACCCCGCCCCCGCCGGTGAACATCATCCCGCCCGGTCCCGGCCCGGTCGAACCCATCAAACAACCCGATCCCGTGGTCCCGGGCTTTCCCGGCCCGTCGATCAAACCGTTCAACCCGAACCCGCCCGCGCCGGACAACACCGCGTTGCTGCCCAACTACTCGCCGCTCGCGGGCGGTCCGAAACCGCTCGAAACGGTCGATCCGCGAACGACACACACCCGCCCGGCGAACAGCAGCACGACGCCGGTCGGCGCGTGGAGCGGAGCACCGCCTGTGGTCGAACTCACCCGCGCACAGGCGATCAACTACCCGCGGTTCGACCTCGGCTTCGACCTCGAACAGCGCGGGCCGTCCGGCATCAGCCGCGTTGATCTGTGGGTGACTCGTGACGACGGGCGTTCGTGGCGCAAGTGGAGTCAGCACGACGGCAAGGGCAGTGCGGTTCGGGTCTCGCTCGACGCGAAGGAGAACGAGCAACTCGAAGGCGGCTACGGCTTCCGTCTCGTTCCCGTGAGCGGGGCCGGCTTGAGCGAGCGTGAACCGGTCGCGGGCGATGCCCCAGAGATGCGAATCGTTCTCGACGTATCCCCGCCGCAAATCGACCTGTACGCGCCGGTCTCCGACCCGAACGCCCTGGACACGCTCATCATCCAGTGGAAGGCAACCGACCGCAACTTCGGCGACGACCCCATTACGCTTGAATGGGGCGACTCGCCAACCGGACCTTGGAAGCCAGTCGCGACCACCGGAACCGATCCGGTCGTTCAGGCGACCGCGGTGAACGCCCCGATCGCGCGGCGCCTGGCGAACACTGGGCAGTACGGCTGGCGCGTGCCCGCTGGCGTGCCAGCTCGCGTATACCTGAAGGCCACGGCGCGCGACGCCGCCGGCAACGTAAAGGAAATCGTCACCCGCGAGCCGATCCTGGTGGACCTCACCAAGCCGCGGGCGAAGATCAACGGCATCGTGCCACCGGTTACGCCGCGGCCATAATCATTCGCGCCCGTGCAAAAATGCGACTGTCGAGTTCGCTGCGGACGGGGCAATCTGTGTCTAAGATTCCGCTCCGATTGACTCACCCCCGTTCCGTGACCTACCATTCCGATAAAGCGATTCCGGGAATGACGTAGCGTTCTGCCAACGAGCGACCGCGAGGGAGCGGGCCACGTAACCGCTACCTTGCGACCGCGGCTCGTTGAGGGTGCTCTACATTTCCCGAGAGCGCTCGAGTGTCCGAAACACCCGCTACCCGATCAGCGCTATCATGATGTCGAGTCGCCTGATGGTCGACAAGGTTTCCGAGACGCAAATCACCGCGCCGAAGAAACTATGCACCGCCAAGCGAGAAGCGTGCCTGGTTCACATCTACCCGACCGGCCCGACGATGGGGTGCCGGTATCCACTCACCGACCGGCCGCTCGTCCTCGGGCGCGGGGAAGACACTGACATCCGGCTCGGCGACAACTCGGTTTCCCGCAAACACGCACTGATCGAACCAAACGCAGACGGGTACTACGTCTCTGACCAGCAAAGCACCAATGGCACGTTCGTCAACGACAAACAGTTGGACGGCATGCTGCTTCTCAAGGACGGCGACTACCTGCGGGTCGGGAATTGTCTGTACCGGTATCTCGCGGGCGGGAACATCGAGGCCGAGTACCACGAAGAGATCTACCGGCTGACGATCCTCGACGGTCTGACGCAGATCCACAACAAGCGTTACCTGGATGAGTTCTTGGGCCGCGAGGTTATCCGGTCGCAACGGCACCACCGGCCGCTCTCTGTGCTGGCCCTCGACATCGACAAGTTCAAAACGATCAACGACGACCTCGGACACCTGTGCGGCGACTTCGTGTTGCGCGAACTGGCGGACGTGATTCGCGGCACAACGCGGCAAGAAGACCTGTTCGCCCGGAGTGGCGGCGAGGAGTTCGTCGTTGTCCTCGTTGAAACAACGAAAGACGGCGCGGTACTGGTCGCGGAACGCATACGCGAGGCGGTTGCGGCGCACCAGTACCGGTTTGAGAACACGCCCATCAATCTGACCATCAGCATCGGGCTGGCGAGCACCGTAGGAATTCCCCCCATCACCGCCGACGAACTGCGCAACGAAGCCGATCAGAAGCTGTACGAGGCCAAGCGAACCGGTCGCAACCGGGTGTGTTCGTAGGGTGGATCGAGCCGGCTTTGCGGCAAAGGCCCACCAAGCCGACTCCGGCTCGCGTCGTTCAGACGTGCGCGTTTGTAAAATGTTCCACGTGGAACGTCGGCGAAAATTAGAATGTCACGTGTTTGAGTCTTCGGTCGTGGTGGGCTTTCGCCGCAAAACTGGCTCGACCTACCCTACAAAACCGGCGAGAACAGGCGACACGCGTTCTCCGCGAGGCGCCCGATCAGCGGGCGGTTCGCGTACACTTCTCTGTCGAGCCGCACCGACTGACCCAAATCCGTCAAATACGCCGCTTCGAGTTGTTTCACCAGGCCCGCGTCGAAGAACTGGCAGTTGCACTCGAAGTTCAGCAGCAAGCTCCGGTTGTCCGTGTTCGCGGAGCCGACCGAGGCCCACTGGTTGTCCACCAACACGAACTTGCTGTGCATCATCCCGCGCGTGTACTGGTACACCTTCACGCCAGCCGCGAGCATGTCCGTCCAGTAGTAGCGGGCCGCGAGGAACGGGAGCCACTTGTCCGGCCGGAACAGGCCGAGCAACCGCACGTCCACGCCCGAGCGCGCAGCTAACAGGAGCGCGTCGCGTAAACCCGCGTCGGGCACGAAGTACGGACTCGCGATCCACACGCGTTCGCGCGCGCGCAGAATCGCCGCGACGTAGGTTTCGCGGATCGCCTTGAAGTCCTCGTCGGGACCGGATGCAACGACTTGCGCGAGTGTCTTCCCGGGCGTGTAGCCAAGCGGCGGGAAGTACTCGGTGCCCTTCACCGCTTCGCCGGTGGTGAAGTACCAGTCTTCGAGGAACGTGTGCTGCAAGCCTTCAATCGCCGGACCTTCAATTCGGAAGTGTGTGTCGCGCCAGTAGCCGAACTTCGGGTGTTTGCCGAGGTACTCGGTGCCGATGTTGAGTCCGCCCGTGAACCCGGTGTGCCCGTCCACGACGAGAAGCTTGCGGTGGTTCCGCAGGTTCACGCGCAGCGGGTTGAAGATCGGTAGGAACCCGGCCGCTTGCCCGCCCGCTTGTCGGAGCTGGCGCAGCACGCGCGACGGCAGGTAGAACGAGCCGACCGAGTCCACCAGGAACCGCACTTGCACTTTCCGCTGCGCGCACGCGCACAGGGCATCGACAAACCGGCGCCCGGTTTCGTCGGAGCGGCAAATGAAGAACTGGGCGTGAACGTGATGTTCAGCACGCGCGATGGCGGCGAGCATCGCATCGAACGCGGTAGTGCCGTCGTGGTAGAGCGTGACCGCGTTGCCGCCGGTGACCGGGAACCCGTCCCCGTGGTGCCCCAATCGTGCGAGTACGTCGCACTGCGGGGGCACGTCGGCGGAGGTTCCGTCCGTTCGCGTGGTGAGTTGCTTGTAAGCCTTCCGCTGCCACTTCTGCCGCATCAACCGCCGGTGAATGTTCTGATAGCCGAACACGAAGAACAGGCCCGGTCCGAGAAACGGGAGCAGAATGACCGTGAGCGCCCACGCGATGGCCGACATCGGTTCGCGCTTGAGGTGCAGCACGGCACCCAGCGTGCCGAGCGTGAGGACGACGTACGCGAGCGCCAACCAACCCGCGATGTCTTGCCAGAACGCCCCGACAAATTGAGTGAACGACATGGAACTAGTATAGCGGTCAGATGGAATGCCTGCGGCTTCACTCGGCGCGCGGAAGGCATAAGGAAAGCGGAAGTGGCTTGTTGGCGCGAGGAAGCATCGTGAAGCGCGTCGTGTTCGATCGGGTCGGTTCGCCCTCGGAAGTGTTGCGACTCGAAGACGACGTTCCGGCCCCGCAGCCGAAGCGCGGCGAGGTGTTGGTGCGGATGCTCGCCAGCCCGGTGAACCCGTCGGACCTCATGTTCATCGCGGGGAAGTACGGTCTGAAGCCGCCGCTCCCCGCGACACCCGGCTTTGAAGGTGTGGGCGTCATCGAAGCAACCGGCGGCGGTTTCCTCGGATGGCTGCGCAAGGGGAAGCGAGTCGCGGTGATCAACGACCGTATCGGCAACTGGGGGGAGTACACCGTCACGTCGGCACGTCAGGTTGTGCCGGTGCCGGACGCGTTGAGTGACGAACAGGCCGCGTGCTTCTTCGTGAACCCCGCAACCGCGCTCGCGATGACGCAAGACGTGCTGAAGGTACCGCGTGGCGCGTGGCTACTTCAGAGCGCCGCCGGCGGCGAACTCGGCAAAATGGTGATTCGGCTCGGGTACAAGTTCGCGTTCCGCACGATCAACGTAGTCAGGCGTCGCGAGCAGGTCGAGGAGTTGAAGAAGCTCGGTGCGGACCACGTCATCGTGGAGTCGGACGGCCCGATCCCGGAGCAACTGCGGAAACTGGTTCCCGACGGCGTGCGGTACGCGATCGACCCCGTCGGCGGCGAAACCGGTTCGCAGGTTATCGCAGCGCTATCGCAAGGCGGGCGGTGCCTGTTGTACGGCTCGCTCTCCGACGACGCGGTATCCGTTCACCCCAGGCACTTCATCGGCAACGATCTTCGCGTCGAAGGCTTCTGGCTCGGCGCGTGGGCCAAGAAACAGCGCATCCTGACGATGCTGAAGCTATTCCGCCGGATGCGGGCGCTGATGAGCGAGGGCGTGTTGCAAACGCAGTTCGCCTCGACGTACCCACTCGAAGACGTGAAGCAGGCGGTGGAACACGCAGCCGCGCCCGGCAAAGGCGGCAAGGTGCTCCTCAGGATTGGGGTGCGGTAGTCTCTTGTTCGTAGTGACCAGATTCATCGGCTCACTCCGATCATTGGTGATTTGTGCTTCGTGCTACCTTGGTCATCGTTGGTGGGTCATTCGTCATTTCGGAATGGGTAGGCCATTCCTCATTTGATACCATCTCCCTCGCGTCTCCTCCCTCCTCACTCGCCTTTCTCTCAGGTGCCACATGCGTCTTTTAGTCCTCCCCATCGCGATCGCATTCGCGTTCGTGCCCGCAATCGCGGCCGACAACAAACCCGTCGAGCCGTTCAACGGCAAAGACCTCAAGGGCTGGAAGTTCAAGGACGAGAAGAAGAGCAAGTGGTCCGCGGTCGCGGTCGTGGTGTGTCCGAAGAACGATAAAGACTTTCTTGAGGCGCCCGAACGCGGCGCCGCGTTCCTCTCGAACACCAAGGGCGGCGGCACGGACATCTACACCGAAGAGAAATTCGGCGACCTCACGCTGGAACTGGAGTTCATGGTGCCGAAAGGGTCGAACTCCGGCATCTACCTGATGGGCGAATACGAAGTCCAGATTCTCGACAGCTTCGGCAAAGCCGACGACAAGCTCACGCAAGGCGACCTTGGCGCACTCTACAGCGCCGCGGCCCCGAAGAAGAACTTCGCGAAGAAGCCGGGCGAGTGGCAGAAGTTCGTTATCAGCTTCCAGGCGCCGAAGTTCGAGGGCGAGAAGAAGACGGCGAACGCGAAGTTCCTCTCCGTGTCGCTCAACGGTGAAGAGATTCACAAGAACGTGGAGATGATGAAGGTGACCCCCGGCGGCTTGACCGGCAAAGAGGCCGCGACCGGCCCGCTCATGTTCCAGGGCGACCACGGTCCAGTCGCGTTCCGCAACATCAAGATCACGCCCAAGAAGTGAGCCGAGGGGCTGTGAGCAGTGGGCAGAGAAGATGAGGCACGCGCGGCGGGCCTCATCTTCTCTGCCTTTTGCTTGCTGCTTACTGCCCACTGCCCACTGCCCACTGCCTGCTATACACTTTCCCCAAGCACCCACCCACCGTCAATCGAGACCGCCATGAGCACCAATGCCGATTACAAACCGGGCCTTGAGGACGTGCCGGCCGCGAAATCCGCGGTCAGTTTCCTCGATGGCAAGAAAGCGGTGCTCGAATATCGCGGCATCCCGGTCGAGGTACTCGCGAAGGAAAGTAACTTCGAGGAAGTGTCGTGGTTGTTGATTAAAGGCGATCTGCCGACGCAGAAGCAACTTGCCGAGTTCGACCACGACCTGCGGCAAAAGCGCGCAATCCACTTCCGGCTCAAAGACCTCATCAAGTGCATGCCCGCCGACGGGCACCCGATGGACGCGCTGCACGCGAGCGTTGCGGCGCTGGGCATGTTCTACCCGTGCTCGACAGTGACCGACCCCGCCAAGAACTGGGATGCGGCGTGTCGGCTCGTCGCGGCGCTGCCCACGCTCGTCGCCGCGTTCAGCCGCACTCGCCGGGGCGAAGAGATCATCGACCCACGATCCGACCTCGACCACGCGGGCAACTTCTTCTACATGCTCTTCGGCAAGGAACCGTCGCCAGCGACTCGCAAGGTTCTCGACGCGTGCCTCATCCTGCACGCCGAACACCAGATGAACGCAAGCACGTTCACCGCCCGCGTCACCGGCTCTACGCTCGCGACGCCCTACCAAACAATCGCGTCCGCGATCGGCTCTTTGTCCGGCCCACTGCACGGCGGCGCGAACGAGGAAGCGCTTCGTCAGTTCGAGGAGATCGGCGGCGCGGAGAAGGTGAAACCGTGGCTCGACGCAAAGCGCGGCGTCGACCCGAAATACAAAGTGATGGGGATGGGTCACCGCGTCTACAAAGTGAAGGATGCGCGCGCGACCGTGTTGCAGGAGATCGCCGAACACGTGTTCGCGGAGACGAGTCGGCCGAAGTCCTACGAAACGGCACTCGAACTGGAACGCATTTGCGCTGGCATCTACGGCCCGAAGGGCATCTACCCGAACGTGGACTTCTACTCTGGCGTGGTGTATCAGGCACTGGGCATCCCGACCGATGTGTTCACGCCGATCTTCGCGATCGCCCGCGTTTCCGGTTGGCTCGCCCACTGGACGGAACAGCTCGTCGGCAACCGCATCTTCCGCCCAGAGCAGATCTCCATCGGGAAGACCGATGTGAAGTATGTCCCGCTCGAACATCGCGCGTAAACCATGACTCGCCTACAAGAAGCTCTTGAGCAAATCGACTTCGCGCGCCAATACACTCTGGAACGGGTGAACTCGATTCCATTGGCGGAGTGGTTCATAGTCCCGCCGGGCGGCGTGTCGCACGTCGCTTGGCAGATCGGGCACGCCGCGATGGCCGAATACCGGCTCTGCCTCGAACGACTGCGCGTGCGAACGCCCGCCGACGAATCGCTCATTCCCGACGACTTCCTGAAGGTCTTCGGGCGCGAATCGCTACCAACCGCCGTAACCGGCTACACCGCCGCACAGATTCGCGCCGTCTACGATTGCGTTCACGCACGCGTAATGGAAGAGTTGCTCGCCTACCCAGACGCTGATCTCGACCTGCCGCCGCTGAAGCCGCACCCACTGTTCGCGACGCGCATCGCGGGTCTGCGCTACGCCCCGCTGCATGAGATGATTCACTGCGGGCAACTCGCGATGATCCGGCGCATGTTGGGCCATGCGCCGATCTGGTGAACCCGAAGCAGGCGGCGCATAACCTGTAGGGTGGGATAAGGCATTGCGCAGGCCCACCACGGCAATACCAGAACGATAAACCACTTTGCAATTGGTCAGCGCTGGTGGGCCTGCGCAAAGCCTTGACCCACCCTACACAAGACAGCCGACGAGAACCTACCCATGCTCGACGCCGGATACATTCGCGAGAACGCCGACCTCGTGAAACTCAACTGCAAGAACCGCGGCGTGTCCGCGGATGCCGTGGACCGCGTCGTCGCGTCCGAGGCAAAGCGCAA
Source organism: Singulisphaera sp. GP187 (assembly GCA_945905925.1). Classification (GTDB taxonomy): domain Bacteria; phylum Planctomycetota; class Planctomycetia; order Gemmatales; family Gemmataceae; genus Gemmata. Next base: position 28,248 of record CAMDQN010000057.1, on the reverse strand, counting down.
GGAACTCGCCCAGAAGCGCGGCGAAACGGCCGCGAAGAAGAACGAAATCAGCAAACAGTTCCCCCAAGCGAAGACACCCGAAGCGAAGCAATCGCTAAAGGATCAAGCCACGGCGATCGACGCCGAAGTCGCCGCGTTCGACGCCGAAGTCGCGCTCGTGCAAGGCGATCTCACGGCCAATCTGCTCCTCATTCCGAACATGACGCACCCCGACGCGCCGATCGGCGCGGAGATCGCGAACAAGGTCGTCGCGCAGTTCGGTGAGCCGCGCAAGTTCGACTTCAAGGCGAAGGACCACGTTGAGCTGTGCGAGGCGCTCGACCTCGCGGACTTTGAAGCGGGCACGAAGGTCGCGGGTCAGAAGTTCTACTTCCTGAAAAACGAAGGCGCGCTGCTCGAAATCGCGCTCGTGCAGTACGCAATGCAGACCGCGGTGAAGGCGGGCTACACGCCGGTCATCACACCCGACCTCGCGCGCGTGGACGTGCTCGAAGGCATCGGCTTCATGCCGCGCGACAACGTCGAAACGCGGCAGGTGTACACGGTGGCCGACACCGACCTGTGCCTCATCGCGACCGCGGAAATCACGCTCGGCGGCATGCACCGCGACCGCGTCTTCGACGAAACCGAGTTGCCGAAGCGCTATGTGGGGTTGTCGCACTGTTTCCGCACGGAGGCCGGCGCCGCGGGCCGCGACACACGCGGGCTGTATCGTGTGCATCAGTTCACGAAGGTGGAGATGTTCGCGTTCTGCACGCCGGAGAGTAGCGACGCCATTCACCAAGAGATTCGCGCGCTTGAAGAGCAAATCTTCAACGGGTTGGGTCTGGCGTTCCACGTAATCGACACCGCGACCGGCGACCTCGGAGGCCCGTCGTACCGCAAGTACGACCTCGAAGCGTGGATGCCGGGTCGCGGCGAGAGCGGGGCTTACGGCGAGGTAACAAGCACCTCGAACTGCACCGACTTTCAGGCGCGCCGCCTGGGCATCCGCTACAAGGGGAAAGGCTTCAAGGGCACGCGATTCGTCCACACGCTCAACGGAACGGCGGTCGCGTGTACGCGTGCGCTGGTCGCGATTCTGGAGAACTACCAGCAGGCTGATGGCACGGTGGTGATCCCCGAAGTGCTGCGCCCGTGGGTCGGTAAGGACGTGATTACACCGAAGAAGGGGTGAGATAACCGCACCCGCGAAGCCGCTCGCGGCTTCGCGGGTGGACCCGCCTTACTTGTCCTTCTTCTCTTCCTTCTTCTCTTCGTCGTAGCGTTTGACTCGCGTCTCGATCTGCTCTTTCAGTTGCCCGTCGGCTGCGGCCACGGCCTTCGCGCCGAAGTCCTTCGCCTTCACCTTGTCGCCGCCGATGAAATGCGCCTCAGCCACGAAGAACAGCGCGATCGCGTCCTTGTCGCCGGCCACCTTCAGCCCGGCCTCGGCCGCCTTCAGTGCGGTCGCGTGCAGACCTTTGTTCGCGATCGCGTCCGGGAACAGCACGAGCGTCCGCGTCACGGTGTTGACCAACCCGCTGTCGTCAGTTTTGACACCCTTCGCGAGCAGCGTCTCCGCGACCTTCTTCACCTCATCGGTCTTCTTGGCCCTCACGAGTGAGCCAAGGCGCGCGCTGTGGAAGTACGGGATGCTTGACAGTTCCGGGTACTTCTTCTCGAACTCCCCGAGCGTCTTCAGGAACACTTCCGGGTCTTTGTCGCCGGTTGCCTTGAACACCGCGTCCACTTCCTCTTCGATCTTCTTCACGCCTTCGAGGTCGGCCGCGGTCCACTTCCCGGCGACGACCTTCGGCAGCACCACGTCGAGGTACATCGGGTGGCCGATGTAGGCGATCTTGCCGGTCTTATCGACGACGAAGCAACACGGAATCCCGCCCTGCCCGGCGGCCGTCATCCACGCGTCGTAGGTGTCCTTGTCGTCGGCGTAGGCGAAGGTGTACGCGAGCTTCGGGCCTCGCTTCTCGACGAACGTCTTGACCTTCTCCTCCGTGTTGTTGGGGTCTTTCTTGGTGAACCCAATAAACGTGACGCCTTTCGCCTTGTACTCGGCCTGCAGTTCGGCCATGTGCGGCATCATGACGATGCACGGCCCGCACCACGTGGCCCAGAACTCCATGACGTAGGTCTTGCCCTCGGCGAATTCCTTGACCTCGGCACCCTGGAGCCACTTGGTGGCTTTGATCGCGGGGGCTTTGTCGCCGACCTTGAGTGCGGACTCCTTCTTCGGCTCCTGGGCTACGACCGGAGCGACCAGCCCGGCGAGTACGGCAAGAGCGAACAATTTGCGCATGAGAGATACCCTTCTAATGTGAATCGGGAGCGAGACAAGATTGAGTGTACGTCTGATGAAGACGCGGGAAAGAAGAGGCCCACAACCAGCGCGATCCTCTTTGTAATCCCTGCGATCCGGGGTTACAAAGAGGATCGCGCCGCTCCTTACCGCTGCGGAGGCGCCACCTCGCGAATCAGCGCGCCGCGGTCTTCGCTTAGCACCAGAACCGAGAACTTCTCGATCGCCTGACGCTCCGGCGTGTTCACCGAAACGTAGTCGAAACGACCGCGAAGGTCCGTGTACCCGTCCTTGTGGAACTTCACACTGCCGTCGGCTAACTTCGCGTACACCTTCACGTACACCTTCGGCAAGCCCTTGCCCGCCGCGGTGTCTGCCACGCGAAGCGCACCATAGTTCTCCGTCACGTTCACGGTCATCGCGGTCGCGTAGTACGGCACCGCACGCGTCTTGCCAGCACCCACGATTTCCACGAGAACGTTCTTGCTCGCGAACTGCTCCGGCAGCGGCACCGCGAGTTTGTTTACGCCCTTCGGAAGCGAAATCTCCTTCGTCATGTTCGGCCGGATCGACGCGAACTGCCCGCCGCTCTGCTGCACGAATGGACTCGTGCTGAACAGCAATTCCACGTCCATCGGGTAGTAATTCACCTTCACCGTGTCGAGGTTCTGCCACGTGAGGTTGATCGACTTCGCATCAATCACGAACTCAAAGCCCGGTTCGGTCGCGGCCAGATTGCCCTGGTTCTGCACGTGGTCCTTCGGGTCGATCAGTTTCCCGCCCTTCCCCTCGATCTCGTCGATCTGGGCAATGATCGTCGCGAACGTGGTCTTCCAGCGGTCCACCGGGTACTCGGTGTACTTCGCGGCGATCGCACGCGACTTCTTCAGGTCGCCGTCGAACATCTCCAGATACGCGGAGCAGTAGTCGTACTGCATCTTCGTCGTCACCTTGTCGCGATTCACACGCGCGAAGGTGTCGAACGCTTCGTCGATGCGGTCTTGCAGCAACAAGTAGTACGTCACCGCAAGCAGGTCTGTGTCGTTCAGTTCGTTGCGGTACGACATCACCTTCAGCATCTTGTGATACTGCTCGAACAACCGGTCGTTGACGATCTGCCGGCGCTTGCCCAGCGAGTGTGCGCGAGCGTTTACGAGCGGCTTGTACTCGAGATGCTCGTATGTGTGACGCGAGACCGGATCGACGAACAGCAGCGGCGAATCAATCGGGCCGCCGGTCTGGGCCACGAACGCGTCCTGGTGCATCAGGAACTGCTTGGCGGTCGCGGCGTCCGCGTGGTGAACCCCATAACTGTACAGCGTACTCTGATACAGGTGCCGATCGTGAAGCAGTTGAATGACCGTCGAGTAGAAGGCGCGGTCCCTCATGCGGAACGCGATCTTGTCGAGGTTCAGCGCACGCACGTTTTCGCGCATCATGAACGCGAGTACTTCGTCGTTCGTGCCATGTTGCGAGACGTAGTCCCACGCTGTCGTGTCGAGCTTCGTCGCCTTCGCCACCACGTTGAACTGGAACGGTTGCGCGCTCGTCACGAATAACTCGTTCTTCGCGACGTGAACCGGGAAGTGGTTAAACTTGCCCGGGATCGGGAAGTAGAACAGGTAGTCGATGGTCTGCGTGTGATACGGCTCCAGCGCGAGCTGCACGGCCTTCGTCTGGCGCCCGCCGGCGACCGCGAGCGCGCCGACCGGCAGTTGCAACAACACCGACAACTTCTGACGCGACGATGTCGGGTTCGTCACGACCACCTGACAACCATAGACGGTGTGGACGACGAACTCTTCGGTCACGAACTTGTCGTACTTCTCGCCGCCCTCTTCGCGGAACCGGTCGCCGTGGCGATAGAAGTTCTGGCTCACGAGGATTGGCAGTTGCCCGCCTTTCCCTTCGGCCGGGCGCACTTCTTCGTGGAACGCGATCATCTTCGAGCCGGGCTTCAAAGTCATCTTGCCCTGCGCGAAGTTCACCTCGTGCTTCGCGGGTTCAAACGGCAGGTCGAGCATTGCGAGCGCGAACATCATCTCCGTGAAGTTGCTCGATGCGATCGGCAGGTTGCGAGACAGGTAGGTGCCCTTCCCGTCGTGCGCCGCGTAGTCGGCCCAGAAGCGATTCACCTTCACCAAGTCGCCGGTTTGCTCCTGAATGAGCAACTTGTAGTAATTGTTCTCGGCCCACTCCATCGTCGGGTCGAGTTTGCGGTACAGCGCGCGCGGAACGAACTTCTCGCGGTCATCGCGGTAATAGCGGTCCTCGACATCGCGCGCTTTCTTGGCGTCGTCCGGGTCGCCCTTGTCGCCGCCCTTCGGGTCGCCGGTTTCCTTGGCGTCCTTCTTCGCTTCCCCTCCGCGACCATCTTTGCCCTTCTGCCCGAAACCGGGCCTCTCCGCGGGCGGCGTGCCGGGGAACCCGCCTGGCGGGGGACCCGCAGACGGGCGCGGCGCGGACGGCTCGCTCGGCGGCGCCGGGCCGGGCGGCAGCGTCAACACCGGCGGCGGCGGGGGGTACTTCGCGTTGGCGAACGGATCGCTCGTGGACGCGCCCAGCGCGGTGTTCTCCACCGCGACGTTGAACAGAAACAGGTCGCGGTCCGCGTTCGGCGGCAAGAGACGGAGTAGGTCTTCTAGGTGGCGCGCGGTCTTGACCGGTTCGCCCGCGATCTTCTGCGAAAGGAGAACACGCTCCGGCACGTTCAGCCGACCGAACTCCCACGGCTGCATGAAGCCCTTCACGTCGCCGTCGAGCAAGTAGTGATCGAGGAACGTCTTGTCCTTTTTGTTCGCGAGGTGCGGGTTGATGACGGTCTTGAAGAACTCAGGGTCCTTCTTCGACAGGAAAAAGCTGAGTTCGTGGCACGCGTACTTCGAGTACAGTTCCTTCTTCTGTTCGATCTTGAGCGTCGGCCACCGGAGAATGAACGCGAACTCCGCCAACTTCGGGTCTTTCGAGATAGTCGCGTAGAGGCTGTACACCTTCGCGAGGCTGTCGTAAGCCTCGAACTTGCTGCCCGCGACGTCATCGAGCACGAACACTTTATTCGGGTCCGCGATTGTGACCTGCTTCTGCTGAGTGAAGTGCTTCGTCGGATCGAGGCCGTTCTTGAGGCGCAGATCGACGAAGTTGGCCGGCGCTTCCGCGAGGCTCGCCGAACGGTACGTGGTGTTCAGCGGGTCGCAGGCGACCACGTGAATCATCGCGTGCGGTCCGACGTCCTTGCGCAGCAGCGTAACGATGCCGTCCTTGTCGGCGCTGAGGTTCATCGCGACCGCGGAGGCGTCGTACAGGAAATCGAGATCGGCGAAGTCGCCGACGAGCGGCCCGACGTTCGGCTCCGGCGCCGGTGGCGCCGCTGGCGGCAAGGACGAACCGGGCACGACACCGCCACCGCGTCCGAACTGATCGCCGCCGATCGCGACTTGCTCGCCGGTTTCAGTCAAGCGCACGGCCCACGGGTTGAGGAGCAACTCCGGGCGCGCGAGCATGTTCCCGGGGTACTTTTTCTGGCTGCGCCGTTCGAGCACGTAGCGGTACTCGTCGCCGATGTTGCGGCCGGTCAAGTACACCGATTCCGCGTGCAGCGGGAACGCGCCTTCTGGCTCCGTGTCGCGCACCTTTGCGAAGTTGCCGAACGCCGAGAACGCCGGCTGATAACGCGTCGCGAAGATGTGGACTCGCGAGAACTTCGACGCGTTCTGCAACTTGACAGTAACGTTGTCCTTGTCCGCGGTCACGGTTTCGATCTGCACCGGCTTCAGACCGGGCAGTTGAAGTTGCCGCACGTTGTTCAGCACGTAGCCGTCCTGCGCGGCGCCTTCTGCCACGCGAATCCGAATCTTCTCCCCCGAACGCTTCAGGTAAAGATCGTAGTCGCCGGGCGCAAGGCCGCGAATCTCGATCAAACCCTTCTCGATTGAGAGCAGCGCGAACTTGTCGGTACGGATCATGTCACCGCGAACCTCGAACAGCGCGAGTTCTTCGCGCGCCGGCTTGCCCGCGGCGCCGAGGTGCGGGAGCGTGACCGCATCGCCTGCCTTCGCATGGATCAGTTGGCGATAGGTGTGCCGGTCGCTTAACAGGGTCCAGGTGTGCGCGATACCGTCGGGGTTGGTCGCGGTAACCGAGGTCACGTCGCCCAACGAACCGAGAAGCACACGGCCCTGAGCGTTGCTCTTGAGGAGGACGTGGACCGCTTCCTTGAACTCGCGGTGCTTGATGCTGAGCGTCACCGGGCGGTCCGGCTTCGGTTCCCCGGTGCGGCCGAGAAGTTCAATGACATAATCGCTGCCGAACTTCGCGAGGTGCAGGTCTTCGATCTTGTCGGTGCGTGCGAACTCACTCACCGCGAACGACTGCGACGCGATCAAGTCCACCGTCTTGCCGGTGCTGAGAACCTTCACCTTCGCGCTGATCGTGACTTCCAACTTCGACAATCTTGAGGGCACGCGAATCTCGTGGATCGATTCGCGGTCCTCGAATAGTTTGAAATTCGGAATTTCGGTCGAGGACGGCACGTTGTCGTGATCGGTCGAGGTGATGCGAACGCGCACTTCTTCGAGCAACTTCACGGACACCGGGTTGCCGTTAAGCTTCAAACCGGGGCGGATGAAGATCGGCGCGATGCGTTGCGAAATGAGGCTCTCGCGGTCGATGTGGATGCCCGCGGTGAGGCGGAAGTCTTCGGCCTGGTGGTTCAAGTAATCGAGGCACGCGAAGTCGCCACGCGACAGGACGATGTTCCGCCGGCCCGGGTTCGTGCTGAACGGCAGGTGAATCGTGCCGTCCTTGTCGGCCTTGTATTCGACCGCGCCGAGCCACGCGGCCGCGTCGTTCACGGGTTGGTTCTTCTCAGTCACGACACGGACGACGTGGCCCGCGGTGCCGGTGCTCACGATCGGGTACAGCCGGCCCTTGCGGATCAACGCACGGCTGCTCTTGCCGCCGCCGATGAGGTCGATCACGTACACGCCGGCGCGCCCGGCTTCCGGGAACCCGGGTTGGCCCTTCGGGTCCGGCAGTTCCAGCGTGAGCGCCGAGCGGCGGAACGGGTCCGCATTCCCGGTGATGACGCGCTCCGCGTTCGCGACCAAACCGTCGAGGTTGATGTCGGTGTCGATCTCACGGCCGTGCGTGCGGTAGAAGTGCCTTGCGTTGATCTCGTACACCTTCATCAGCAGCGTCGGCGCGTTCTTCACGAAGACTTCGAGTCGAATCGGTTCGTCCACGCCGACATCGGTCTTGTTGGTGAACGCGAAGTCGATGTCCACGCGATCCTTCAGCGACTTCAGCGCTTCGGGTGGAATCAGCGAAGCCCAACGCTCCGCGTCACCGACGCCGTTAGTCAACTTCGACTCCGCGAAGAGGTGCTTCAACACCACGTCGTCGATGTAGGAGTCGAAATCCTTCGTGGTCGCGGCGTCCGTCAGGAAGTGAAGCAGGTAACTGCGAACCAGCGGCGAGTCGTCGCCCACGATCGGCATGAGCGTGATCGCGGCGTAATCGACGCCGAGGTTCGCAGGATACTTGCGCGCGGACTCGGAGTCGAGCAACCGGCGGTGCATGTACGCCTGACCACGCGGCAGTTTCAGGTAGTCGATCAACCGGTCCTTGTTGTAAGTGCCCTCAGCGCGGTCGAACACAAGCCGGTGGTACGCGATGTGCGCCTTCAACGGGTTGTGAACCGGGTCGAGCCGGTCCGCGAAAACCTGGAGCCTATCGAGGAACGCTTTCGCGAGTTTGCGGTCGCGCTTCCAGTCGTCGTCGGTGCTGGGCTGAAGTTTCGTCACGTAAGCCGAGACGAACGCGGACTCGTTCAGCACGCCGGGCTTCAGCTTCACGAGGTCTTCGAGTTGCGTCAGCGTCATCTGGCGGTGAACGTTGTACGCGCCGAACGACTGCGGGTGCGGTGCGGACAAATCGTCCGAGACGAGCTTCGGCAGGTTCGCGATGTCGGGCCGCGTGAGCCGCGACAACAGTTGGCGCCGGTTCTCCCACGACAGCGCATCCGACGCGAGCCACTCCAGCGCACTCGCCTCGAAGTTGTCGAGCGTCCCCCACCGACGCAACGACTCGGCCTTCAGTGTGTCGCGGCTGATGAGCTTCTGGTCGAGTGCGGTCGGCAGGTTGACCGCGACGCCGACAACCTCCTTCTGGTGGTCGAAGTGCAGTCCGAGCCGCGAGCGCACGTAGTCGAGCGCCTTCTTCGGATCGTTCTCGTAGGCGAGCAGCGCGTGCCGCGTCTGGATCTCCGTGAGCCGGGCCGTCTGCCCGTGGCGCTCGTGCCACAACTTCGTCTGCGCTTCGATCTTCTCGAACTGCCCCGAGTTCAGGTAGTGCAGGCAGTGGTAGTAGTAGAAGTCTTCGCTGCCCGGGATGAGTTGCTTCAGCGCAATAGTGCGGTCCTTCGCGAGCGCGAAGTCCTCGATGAACCCGATGTCACCGGCCGTGGAGTTCGGTGTCAGGAGCACCGTGCCGGCAAGGGTCGCGAGGAACCCACCCATCAACCAAACCGTCGCGCGTCGCATCGTGGCTCCTCGAACAAGTAGAACAGACCGCCGGCGCGGCGATCCCGGGAGAGAGTCGCGAGCCTGGGACTTGCGCCCATAGGCTACGAATTGGTTTTCTGTCTTCAGCCCTTGTATGGCGGCTGTTCATTAACCTGGAGCGCAACCCCCAGTTGCCCGACGGGCAGTTCCTCACTGATTCAGACGAGACAACAAGGTAACGAGATGGTAAAGCCTCAGGGAAAAGCCGGAAAGATCACTTCGCCCAATCCTTCCATCGCGCTGCATCTTCAACACCGGCGGACGCGAAGAGATGTCTGCCTACGTCGGTTCGACCGGCCGTACCGGTGGTGCCGCGCGCGCCGGTTGCGAGCCGGGAACCGAACGCGGCGCCCGCACTGATCACCGCACGAACTGGTGTCTCGCGGGCTCTGGTTTTCCGTTTCTGATCGAAGGCGCGGACCGCAACCACACGATGAGACGAGACGGCGCAACCGACGACGTGTGGGCGGAACACACCGCGAACGAAGGGACCGGAGCGGGTGGACGTGATTGACCGAAAAACCGACAGTCGCTGGGCCCTTTGCGGCGCGCAGTACCCGTGCGCCGCAAACGTTCATCGTTTGTTCATTTTTCCGCGACTATCGCGACATCGACAGTGTCTGCCTTTTCGTCCCGTGACGAATCCCACCGGTCCGGCACCCCGGACACCGCCCGCGCGAAACCTTGTATTCACCGAGGGGTTTGCTGAACTGTTACGCGATCGCTACACCGACGGGGCGTACCCCCATTCGTGTGGCTCCCAAGCGGTGGAGTGTCTGACTCGTCCCAGTAGTTCATTCGTTTGCTTCCCCGATGGCGCGGCCGGGTTGATTCCCGGTCACGAAACAACGGGCGTCCCCTCCACCCGATTCGCACCGGCGCCGCGGCGCCGGTCCGCGCAAATAAACGTTACACTCCGAAGAGAAAGGCCTCTCCGATGAACTGGTTCAAGTTCTTCCGCCTGGTCAGTTCCCAGAAGCGGCCGATCTCAAAGAAGACCCCAGCACGCCCACGCCACCAACTTGCGTTGGAAGCACTGGAACCGCGCGAGGTGCCCGCGACCCCGACGGTTCTGAGCGTCGTCCCTGCGACCGGCGGAAGCCTCACCACGCCAACTACGCCGATCGTGGTTTCGTACTCAATCGACGTGTCCGGTGCGGACCTAGCCGTCAACTACCGGCTGTTCGGCTCCGACGGCACGGCCTTCCCTATCGTTAACGCCGACATCAATTACAACCCCGTAACGTTCCAGGCAACCATCACCCCGCCTGCGGGGTTGACGGCCGGGGCGTACTCGCTGTTCCTACGTGGGGACCAGATCGCGGACGCTGTCGTGCCGACCGACACGCTCGCTGCACCGGGTCAGATCGTCGTCGCCAACAGCGGGCGCGGCAATCTCTCGACGGTCTCGCTCACCGGCTCAAACCTCGGCGCGGTCCAGACAGTCGGACTGCCGCTCCAGGGCGCGACGGCTTACATGCCCACCGCCGCCGCCGCCGCAGACGTGAACTACGACGGCCTCAACGACCTCCTCGTCGCCAGCAGCGGGTTCAACAACGTCTCGGTGTACCTCGGTGACCCGCTTGGCGGGTTCTCGTCTGTCGCTGACCTGACCCTCGCACTGCCGGCCGGCGCGGCGCCGAGCGCGATCCTCGTGACACAACTGATCTCGGGTGTGGCCGGCAAACGCGATGTGGTGGTCGCCAACAAGGGGACCGACAACGTCAGCGTGTTCCTGAACCAGAACACCACGGCGGGCGAACTGTTGTTCAGCACCGCGACCAACTTCGCGGCCGGCGACTCGCCCGTGGCACTCGCAGTCGGGCAACTCGGCGTGGGCGCGGGCGTGGACCTCGTCGTCGCGAACTCCACCCTGAACACCGATTACGTCATCAACGTCCTCACGGGCAACAACGACGGCACGTTCGTGATTACCCCCACGCCGATCATCGTCGGACTCGCGGGCGCAGACCTGACGGTCCCGTCGAGTATCGCCGTCGGCGACTTCAATGGCGCCGGCGACAACGACATCGTGGTCGGTGGTGCCACTGGCGTGAGCATCTTGTTGAACACCTCGACCCTCACGGCCCACACCTTCGGCGCGACGTTCCTTGCCGGCCCCGCAGTCACCTCGCTGGGGGTTGGTCAGATTCGGGCCAACGGAAACGGGCGACTCGATGTCGTCACCACGACCAGCACTGGGCAGTTAGTCGCGTACCTGAACAACGGTGGTGGCGCCGCCGGCGCTGCCGGCACGTTCCGGCCCACCGACGTCATCACGGCCGGGGTCGCATCCCCGACCGGATTGCAACTCCGGGATCTCAACGGGACTGGCACGGCGCAGCCGGAACTGGTGTACGTGAACGGAGCACTGGCTGGTGGCGCGGTTTCCCGCTCGCCACTCCAGACCGGACTGATCTCCGCGGCGGTGAGCACCGCCACCATGACCACCATCACCAGCAACGGTCACGGATTGGTCAACGGGCAGCGGGTCATCATCAGCGGCGCTACCTACCTCGACGCTACCCCCGCCACTGTGCCGAACCCCAACGCCAACGGCACGTTCTACATCACTGGTGTCACGGCCAACACATTCCAGTTGGTCGGGGTGCCACCGGCCGGTGCGCTGACTGGGGATGTCAACACGGGCACGTGGCTCGCGCTGCCCGGCATCATCACCGGCGTGACGAACGCCACGGACACCGCCGTCTCCGCCACCCCCATCACGATTGATAGCCCCAACCACGGGCTGCGCACCGGGCAACAGATCACGATCGCAGGCGTCGGCGGGTTGTCGGCCGGCGTGAACGGCACCTTTTTCATCACCCGCGTGAGCGCGAGCCAGTTCACGCTCAACGGAACCGATAGCCTGGTTCTCACCGGAACGTACACCGCGAACACAGGCACCGTCACTCTCGTGCCCTACGCGACCGGGGCGACGCCACTGGGCGTCGCCATCGGGGACTTCACCGGCGACAACGTCAACGACCTGGTCACGGTCAACAACGGCACCCCCACTCTCACTCCGCCCAACAGCGACAACACGCTTTCGTTCTTCACCGGGTCCGTCAACAGTGCGACCAGCAAGGGCGACGGCACCTTCCTTGCCGCCACCAACCTCCAACTCTCCGGCGCCGGCACCCGCGACGCTCGCGAACCGGTGGTCGGCGACCTGAACAAGGACGGGCTCCGCGATCTGATAACCATCGATACAACCAGCGACAACGTCAACGTATTCCTGGCCCTCAAGGGCGGTGGTTACGCCGCGCCGCAAACGTTCTCGCCCAACGCCGGAGGCAACAGCCGGGATCCGGTCTCGGTCACGCTGGGCGACCTGAACGGGGACGGCCGGCTCGACATGGTCACCGCCAGTTCGCGAGACAGCAACGTCGCGGTCTTCCTGAACACAACCAACGTCGGCGGCCCGCTGACGTTCGCCAACGCCACCCGTTTCACCGTGGGCAACACGCCCACTCAGGTGATGCTTGCGGACGTCAACAACGACGGTGACCTGGACCTGCTCGTCGCGCACAACGGCGGCGGCGGCTTCGGCGGCGGGAACAACCGCGGCGTCACGATACGGCTGGGCAACGGAGACGGTACGTTCCAGGCCCAGTCCGAAATTGCAGACGCGTCCGGTCGCCGCGCCACCGCGCTGGGCATCGCCGACTTCAACCAGGATAACAACCTCGACATCGCGGTTACCAACGACAACACACCGGGAAGTGTGCGACTCCTGACCGGGGCCGGGAACGGCACGTTCACCAATGGCGGCGACTTCACCGTCGGATCCAACCCAACCGACCTCACCGTCGCCGACTTCGACAACGACGGATTCACGGATATTGCGACCGTCAGTCGGAACAACACGACCACGGACAACGTGAGCGTCCTGCTGAACAGCCTGGGCACTGGGTTCCAGACGGCCGTTAACACGACGGTCACCAGCGGCCTCCCACTCCAAAGCCTCGCGGCACTGAACGTGAACTCGGACGCGTTCATCGACCTGGTCGTCACCTCGCGGGCGTACGACCCACCGGGCAAGGGTTCGCCGCCGCCGCCCCCGAACCCGATCAACAACACGCACGTACTGCTCGGCACTGGTGATGGGGGATTCGCGACCAACATCGACGACTACTCGGTGGACATCCCGACCACGACCCCAACTATGGGGGCCGCGACCCCGGTCCCGTCACGCGTGGCGATCGTCAGCGACCCGTTCCGCTTGCTCTCCACGTTCAACATCGGTGGCACCACGGTCAGCGTGAACCTGATCCGCAACGGGAACTTCGACGCCCGCGACCTGACCAATGAGCAGGGGAACCTGACCGGCTGGAACACTTACAAACTCCGAGACACAACTCGCGGCAGCGCCGGAGCGTGGGGCGTCCAAACGCTCGGGACCAGCCCCTTGAGCGGCACCACCGTGCCCCCGCCCTCGGGCAAGTACCAGGCGATGCTCGACCAGCAGAACCTCCAACCCTTCAGCGGGAACAATAACCCGAACGCCGACGACACTTACGCCGGGTCGCACGCGATCTACCAGGACATCATGGTCCCGCTGAACGCGAGTAGCGTGAAACTCTCGTTCAGCCTGTATCTGAACAGCGCCACGGCCTGGACCGACGCGGCCAACAACCCGGCCCTGGACTACCGCACCGGTGCCCCCAACCAGCAAGTCCGCGTCGACATCATGAGCACGACCGGGGATCTCGCCTTCCCCAACGCCACTTTGGGTGTACTCGGCGTCACCAACGTCGGCAGCAATGGGAACGTGCTCTTGAACGTTCTCCAGACCCTGCCCACCGACGCGCTCACCGGCACCCGCAACCTCACCGGCGTGAACGCCATTAACCTGAGCGCGTTCGCTGGCATGTCAATCCGGCTCCGCATCGCGGCAACCAACAACCAGGGCAAGTTGATCGTCGGCCTGGACAACGTCCGCATCCAGACCGTGTTTACGGACACCATCCAACCCAGCCTCGACGCGATCAACCTGCGGAACCCATCGTTCCTAGCCGGTCCCAACACCCTCGAGCAATCAACCGACCCGACCATCGTCGGTCTGCTCAGCGATAACGGCTCGATCAACAACGTCAAGCAAGTGACCTTCGACCTGGGGAACAACGGGTTCGGCGGTGCGGACGACGTGAACATCACCGCATTCGACGCCAACGGGTACTTCACCTTCACGCCCACGACCCTGCTCTCGGGGATTCAGACCGTCCCCGTACAGGTGGTGGATCAGGCGGGTCAAGCGGTCACCCAGAACTTCCAGTTCGTCCTCCAGGGACCGAGTTTGACGAACTGGGCGTCTGCCGGGCCAGGGCCAATCGACATCTCCACGGCCCAGTTGAATTACACCACCGTGTCCGGCAAGATCACCGGGATCGCAATGGACCCGAGCGACCCGAGTGGGAACACGTTCTACGTCGGCTCGGCCAACGGCGGCGTGTGGAAGACCACAGACGGCGGCAGGGGCTACCTCGCGGTCACAGACAACGTGACCGATCCGTCCGGTCAGCGGGTGAACGTGTCCGTGGGCGGCCTCACCCTCGGCGTCAACCCCGCCGGGACCGTGAAGGCGATCTACGCGGCGACCGGCGTGGACGATGTCGCGTTCTCCTCGCGGTCGAGCATCGGCGTCCTGCGGTCCCTCGACAACGGGCGCACCTGGGCAGTGCTCAACAACGCGAACGTGTTCACCGGCGCTCGGGTCTCGAAGATCGTGGTCGATCCGAGCAACCCCGACATCGTGTACGTGTCCGTGGCCTCGTGGGACACCCCAAACAAGCAGCCGAACGTGTTCCGCACGGGGAACGGGACCTCCGTGAACCCGACGTGGGTCAGCCTTCTGACCCGAAACAACATGTTCGTGGGCAACACACCCCTTTCGGGCGCCGGCCTCCCAGGCACAATGAGCGACCCGATCACATCGGTGACGGATCTCCTCGTGGACCCGTTCAACCCGCAACGCCTCATCATCGGGATGGGCAACATCGGCTACCTGCCAACCTCGGGTTGCACTGGCGTCTGGTTGTCCACTGACAGCGGCGCGAACTGGCTGCTCCAGCAGGGTGGGGACAGCCCGGACCTGGCCAGCAACCTCTCGCTGGCCGGTTCCTTCCGGCAGTTTGAACTCCAGGGCAAGGTGCCGAACGGGGCCGAGCCGTTCCTTCTGATCTACGGCTTCGTGGGGCCCAAGATCGGGCGCATCACCCTCAGCCAGGGCACCGGGCGGGTGGGCGACGAGAAATTCGTTTATGCGCTGATCGCGGACGCGTCCCCTGGCACGAACCCCGGCCAGTTCGACAACGGCGGCTACATGGGGCTGTACAAGTCCAAGAACAACATGCTCGACTTCACGAGCGTGATGTTGAAGCAACCCGGTTTCATGCACAACCGGTTCACCGAGAACTACGTCGACATCGGGTTGGTCGGGGATGAGGGATCGACGGTCGGCGCGCTCTCGGTGGATCCGAGCAACCCGAACGTGGTGTATGTGGGCGGCTCGCGCCGGTTCGATGACACCACCACCCCGCAGCACGCGCTTATCCGCGTGGACACGGGGAACATGCAGGACGCCGACTACGTCGGTGACGCAACCCTCCCCGTCGGGTTCCCCAACCGGCTCCCCAACGACGGCGACGACCGTGACAAGGCGTCAGCCGCCCGAAACGCCCTCGGCATTTACCCGGTCAACCTCAGCGGGATCGGTCCGATTGGTGGCGTCGGCTACAACGGCGAGGGCGTGTACTGGTACGACATCGAGCAGGGCGAGGCCAGCGACAGCGGCATGCTGCGGCGCCTGCCGACCGCGATCCACCGGATCACGTTCGACACCCAGGGCCGGCTCCTGTTCGGAACCGAGAACGGCTTGTACCGTGGCACCGCCCTGGGCTTCGGCTACGACTTCGATAGTGCGTACGACGGCATCCTCGACGGCGGGTTCGGCGGCGGCGGCGGCGGCGGGTTCGGCGGCGGTGGCCCCGCGTTCAACCCGACTGGAATGACGATCACCGAACTCAACGGCAACTTGCAGATCACCGACGTGACCTCGGTCGCGATCGATCCGACGAACCGGAACACCTTGTACATCTCGGCGTCCGGGGTGGGGACCGCGACCTCCACGGCCGGTCCCGGCGCGTGGCAATCGACCGGCCTGACCGGGCCGACCGTCACAGGCGCCGGCGACCTGGGCATCCCGAACTCGTTCCAGATCGTGGCCGCGAACCTGGCTCCGGGCGCCCCGATCGATAGCGTCACCACGCTGTACCGCACGTGGCAGTACAACCGCAACTCGCAGTCGCTGATCCCCGAGGTTTCGATCGACGCCGGCGGAACCTTCTCCACCAGCAACTCGGCCGGCATCAGCGCACAGGACACGTCCAACATCGCGCCGGTCCTGGCGATCAACACCAAGAAGGTCGTCGTGGGGGCGGACACGTTCGACGAGTTGCTCTTCGGCACCAACAAGGTCTACCTGTCGCGCACCAGCGGCAACGTGTTCGACCAGATCCCCGGGTCCGACCTCGGTGCCGCCGGCGCCGAGAAGTACTCAGCGCTGGCGTTCTCGGTGTTCAACGGCGTGTACCTGGCCGGGACCGACACCGGGCGAGTGTTCCGAACGAGCGCCACCAGTGGGTTCACCAACATCACCAGCAACCTGACCGCGGTCGTCGGAACTGCGTTCCGAATCAACGGAATCACCGTCGATCCGCGGGACCCTACCGGGAATACGATCTATGTGATGCTTGGCACTCCGCTCGGTTCCAGAAGCGTGTACCGGACGACCAACGGCGGGGCGGGCGCCAACGCCTGGTCCGCGGTCCCGGGCAGCGGGACCGGGTTCCTCCCGCTGGCGGCGGCGTACAAGTTAGTCATCGACCCACGGCCAAGCACCGGCGCATTGAACGGCCGGTTCTACGTCGGCACCGACCGCGGTGTGTTCACCTCCGTCGATAACGGAGCGTCGTGGCAGTCGCTGGGCAACGGCCTGCCGGCAGCACCGGTCGTGGGTCTGGAATTCAACCCGGACCTGGAAACGCTCGCCGCCGCGACCCAGGGTCGCGGGGTGTTCGTCCTCTCGACGGCCCGCCTCGGCCCAGCCGTCGTGACCGCGACGCCGGGCACTCCTGTCACCACCGGCGGTCTCACGACCGTCACGGTCACGTTCGACGCTCCCGTCGATCCCCGAACGTTCACCGCCGATGCGAACAACACCGCCCGCGCCCAGATGACGCTGATCCCGCTGACGAGCAACGCTTTCGTCACCAACCGGATCAACGCGCTGCTCCAGAAGTACATCCCGTCGGCGGTCGGCTCCCAAGCCGCAATCGACTTCGGTCGGGGACTCTACTTCAACTCCTACAACCCGACCACCGGCGCGATCGCACAAACGACCAGCGTCTTCCTGGGCGGGGTGCCCATTAACGCCACCCGACCCGACGGCGAGTTCCTGTTCATCTCGTACCTGGTGGCCGACCAGGGTTACTACAACTCGGCGGCCGGGTCGGGAACCCTGACCGCCATGAACACCGCCTACGTCGAAAAGCTGTACATGGATCTGTTCGGGCGCACCAGCGTCGGCGACCCGCAGACGGCCGGCATCGTGAGTTACCTGAACGCCAACGGTTCGATGAGCCAACCGGCCCGGTTGGCCGTCGCGCGACAACTGACTGGTCTGGACCCGCAGAACCAGTTCGGCGACCTCAACCCGTTGTCGCGGGAGTTCCACACCAACGTCGTCGCGGACCTGTTCAACCGGCACCTGGCCCGTAACTACCCGGCCGTTGGCGCGTCCAGCGACGAGATCACCGCCAAGGTCACGTTGCTCCAGACTGGACCGCCAATCGTCCCGCCCGGATTCCCGGCCACGATTCCACTCGGAACCCAACTCCTGTACGTCACCGCCGGGGTTCTCTCGACAACCGAAGCGTACCAGAAGATGGGCAACGACTACGCATTGCCCGCAGGGGTCAACACGACCGCGATCGCCACGGCCAACCTCACCGGGGCGGTCGATTCCTTCAACGTCCCGATCCTGGACCTGATCGTGGGCGGAAGCGACGACACGATCCGTATCTTCCAGGGTCGCGCCGGCGGCGGCTACGACCTCACCCCAACCCTAACTCTCACCCTGCCCGGAGGGGCCGCTCCGGGCGACCTCGTCATCGCCGACTTCAACAACAACGGCCGGTTGGACCTCGCGGTCGCCAACTCCGGTCTGGCCGAGAGCGCTTCCAACAACACGTTGAGCCTGTTCCTCAACACCCGGTCCGTGATCACCGCCGCCTCGTGGGCGAGTACTGCTGGCGGCAGGGTGACCATCACCGCGAACAACACCTTGATCCTCGGACAGAGCGTGGCCATCTCGGGGATCACTGGAAGCAGCGTCCCGAACGGCTACAACGGCACGTTCGTCGTCACGAGCGCGACCGCGACCAGTTTCACCTACGCCTTGACGATCAACCCCGGCACCGCAACCCTGAACAACGCTGCGACGCTCAGTTTCGGCGCCCGCACCGACCTGAACGCGGGCGGCCAGCCGGTCGGCATCGCGGCCGGCGATGTGGACGGCGACTCGATCGCTGACCTCGTAGTCGCCAACCAGGCGCTCTACGACAACAACACCCCAGCCAACGGGGCCGACGACTACTACACCGCCAGCGTGCTACTCGGCAACGGCGCGGCCGGGATCGGCAACGGCACCTTCACCGGGGTGACCGTCGGAAGCGCGACCCGCCGCTACCAGGTGGCCAACAACGATGCCACGGTAACCGTGAGCGAGGTGCTCAGCCCAACGGACATCGCGTTGGGGAATGTAACCGGTGACAGCCGGAATGACCTGATCATTTCGGGCGCGACCGGCGTGACGGTCTTGACCAACACCACGACCGTCGTGGGAACACCGACGGTATCGCTGCTCGCCAACCGGCTTACCGGTGCCACACCGGTCGTGGTCACCTCGGTGGCAGTCGGCGACCTTGACGCGGACGCGGACGTGGATATCGTCGCGACTGCGGACACCGCGGCCGGCCAGGTACTCGTGTTCCAGAACGCCGGTGCATCCGTGTTCACGCCCACAACCGCGGCGGTCGGGGCCAACCCGCGTTCGGTCCGGTTGGGTGACATGAATGGCGACGCCCGGCCCGATCTGGTGGTTGCGAACGATTCCCTAACCGACCCCGCGCTATCGATCCTGTTCAACACGACGACGGGAGCCGGAACGTTGCCACTCACGTTCGAGAGCCGGCTCGCGTACCCGGTTACCGGCGTCCTGCCAGCTGCGATCGCACTCGGCGACACCAACCAGGACGGCGTTCTCGATGTGGTGATCGGATACGAAGGCAGCGAGTTCGTCTCACAGATCGTTGGCGAGCAACAAGGGATACTGAAGGTCGCGACCGACCGCAACTGGCTGGACTCCCTGTCCCGCTCCCTGTCGGGGCGACCGCTCAATCAGGCCGAGCGGAACGCACTCCCGACCATTCTGGCGACCAGCGCCCCGGCGGTGCTCCTGGGGCCGACCGGGTCGGTCTCGCCGCTCTCGATCACCCCGAACGATAGCACGAACCTGACGTACACGGCGACGTTCGCCCCACAACTGTTCGACGGCACGTACGGGTTCTACATCATCCCCAACATCTTGAATATCGTGCCGAAGGACTTCATCGACCAGAACGGGACGTACGCCAACACGGGCAACCAGTTCAACCAGAACGCCAACGCCGCCAACGGCGAGGTGCCAACCAGTACCAACGTCGGCGACCTGTTCGGCGTGACGCTGACGGTCAACCACACCGACAGCGGTCGGTTCATCGCAGCCGCGTACACAGACCTGCTCGGCCGGGCACCGGACAACCCGAGCTTCGCCAACCAGAATGACACAATCCTCGAACCGGCCCGTCTGGCGTCGCTCAACTCGGTCGCCCGATCGCTGATCGGGACAAACGAGGAGGTGGACCGCCTGATGACGATGTACTACCAGCAGTACCTCCGCCGCGTCCCGACCGGGGCGGAACTGGTCCCAGCTCGGAACTACATCCTGAGCGGCGGCACGTTCGGTCCGGTGGCCGCCTTCCTGATCGACACCCCCGAGTACTTCGCGAGCGCTGGTGGCACCAACGCGGGTTGGGTGAACCGGGCCTACATGGACACGCTGGGCCTGGCAAACGTCGCCTCGCTTCCCGCTGGTGTGAATCTGGTCAACTCGTTGAACGCCGGCACCATCACGCGGACCCAGGTCGCCAACATCCTGGTCGTCCAAGACGCGTGGTATCAGCGAACGGTGAGCGGGTACTTCGTCGCGCTCCTGGGCCGCACTCCGGTTCGCAATGCCGACCCCGCGCTAGACGAGACCACGCCCCTGGTTCCCCTGCTCCGAACCGCTCGTGCCGCCGGACAACCGACCGGTGACCAGCAGGTGGTTCTCGCGCTGGTGTCGTCGCCGGAATACCTGAGGGTTCACGGGAACAGCAACTTCGAGTGGCTCAAGAGCATCTACACGACGGCTCTGGGCCGCCCGTCGATCCTGACTACCCAGCCGTCAACACCCATCACCGCCGCGTCGTGGTCCGCCGGGACGGTGACGATCACCGCGAACAACGTCCTGGTGCCCAGCCAGAACGTGACTGTCGCGGGCATCGCCGGGAGCCTGATCCCGAACGGGTACAACGGCACGTTCACCGTCGTGTCCGCGACCGCGACCAGTTTCACATACGCCCTGACAGCGAACCCGGGCACCGCGACAGTGACCAATGCCACAGCAGTGGGGGAGTTCAACGGCGTGCTGACGACGGTGCTGGGCAACTACTTCGCCGCCCGCGAGACGATCCTGGGGCAGCTTGTCAGCAGCCTGGAGTACCGCAACCGCCAGTACACGTCCTACTACGCCGATCTCATCCCCACCGCGGGGCCGGTGCGGGTACCCACGCAGGCCGAACTGGACTTCGCGGAGAACCTGGTGTACCAGCCGTACGGGCAGCGTCTGGAACTGGTCCAGGCCTACATCACCTCGCTCAACGAGTACTTCCTCCTCAGCGGGTCGGGCAGTTCGAACTCGGGCTGGCTGACGAACGTGTACAGCGACCTCCTCAATCAGAGCGTGACCGGCAACCTCGCGGCCCAGCGATTGGCCTACCTCGACAGCCAGACGCCCAACGCCACGAACGGGCTGACGACACAGGATCTCGCCAACGCCCGGCTCCTTGTCGCCTACGACATCACGAACGGGATCCTCAATGGGGTCGCGATCGCGACCGATTTCCGCCGCCTCTTGGTGAACCGCATTTACGTCACCTACCTCGGGCGGGCGGCGACCATCCCGGAGCGCGACTTCTGGGTGGCCCGGATGAACAACCCGGCCATCGCGGACACCGAGCAGACCATCATTCGCTTGCTCCTGCGGGGTGAGGAGTACTTCCGCTTCCGCGCCCTGTGATCTCGGGGCCGCCAGGCTACCCTCGCGATAACCCGAACCGCCGCCCTCACGGGCGGCGGTTGTTTGTTTCCCGCCTGGTGAACAGCGGGGTTGGGGAGAGGTTGTTGCTGGGCGGGTAGTCGTGTCACCCCGCGACGGTGAACTTCGTCGCCTCGATATCACACCTTCCCGACTTCTTGAACGGGCGCGGCATCGGTTGGGCCGCGCCCTTCACGTCAATCGTGCGGCAACGAAGCGTGTACTCGCCCGCGGGCAAGCCTGGGAGCAGCGCGGCCCAGTGCGCTTTCGCCAGACGCATCGGCCACTCGGCCGGCTTACCGGTCGCGTCGAAACCCATCGTGTCCTTCGGGATCGCCCCGCCCGGCAGGTCGCCACCGAGTTTCTTCGGCAGCGGGAGGATGGTTGCGTTGGTCCACGGCGCGGTGGTGAAATACGGATCGTCCTTGTCCCAGCCTTTCCCCGCCGGACTCACCCACACTTGCACCTTCGACAGCCCGGAAATGCCTGACTGCGCGTAACCGGTAATCGGAATCGGCGTGTCGGCCTTCGCTTCGTTGGGCACGTGGATCGTCGCGGCGAACGTCTTCATCGGGCTATCGACATCGTTGTTCTGCGTGCCGTAGGTGTCGTTCGCGTGGTACAGGTTGCTCAACACGACGTGCGTGAGCCACTTCACCGACTTGTAACCGTAGTGCTCGGGCACGACGATTCGCACGGGAGCGCCGCGTTCCGGCGTGAGCCATTCACCGTTGAGCTTGTAACACGCGATCACCGGCGGCACGTTGTCGGGGTCTTCGAGAATGCGCCCGACTGGCAGCGAACTGCGGAAAATCTGCTTCGGGTCGTCGTTGTGGTAGCCGTAGTAGAACACGCGGCGCAGGTTCTCTCTTGGTTGCGTGAGCCACACGAGCGTGCGTAGCGGCACGCCTTCCCAGATGCCCATTCCGAGCGGGCAGCCGATGTTAAGGCACGTCATCACCTTGGCGAACCGCACCGCGTGCTTCTCGCCGAGCTTCACCAGTGCCGCGAAGTCGATCGCGGTGTTGTCCTTCTTGGTGAATTGCTTGCCGAGCGTCGCGGGGTTGTCGGGGTCAGAGATGATGTCGAGGCTCCACGTTTCGCGCGTGAGTCCGACTTCCTTCTTCTTCGCGAGCGGCAGCGTGTGCGGAACCGGGCGTCCGCGAGAGACATCGCCGAACTTGTCCTGCGTGGTGAAGTAGCTTTCGAGCTTCTCCAACACCGGCGCGAGTTCGGCCGGGGTGTCGGCGGCGTTCGCGTTCGCCGCCACCGCAGTACCCGCCGCGAGCGTGACGCCACAGCGCAGGAAGAACCGGCGCGTGAGGTCGTTGTGTTCGGTCAGGAACTGTTTCGCGTCGCTCATGGCTTGGCCCTTCATACACCAACGGTTGAAACGGTTCGCTGATGATACCTCGGAGTGCGCAACATGCCAGTAACTGTTTGTCGGTGGGGGATTCTGGGCGCCGCCAACATCGCGCGCAAGAACTGGAAGGCGATTCGGCTCGCGGAGAACGCCACTCTGACGGCGGTCGCGAGCCGCGAACCGGCGCGCGCGAAGGAGTGGCTGGACGCGAATCAGAGCGAGTGCCCCTTCCCCACCGCACCGACCGCGTGCAACTACGACGAACTATTGAAGCGCACCGACGTGGACGCGGTGTACATTCCGCTCCCAACGGGGATCCGCCGCGAGTGGGTCGTAAAAGCCGCGAACGCGGGCAAACACGTCCTCTGCGAGAAACCGTGCGGCCCGGACGCCACCGAACTTCGCGTGATGCTGGACGCGTGCAAGGCCAAGAACGTGCAGTTCATGGACGGCGTGATGTTCATGCACAGCAAGCGGCTTCCGCTGTTACGCGCCACAATCGACGGCGGCGAAACCGTGGGGCAATTGCGACGGATCACGTCGCAGTTCAGTTTCGCGGCCGGCGAAGACTTCATGAAAGGGAACATCCGCGTGAGCCGCGAGATGGAACCACTCGGAGCGCTCGGCGACCTGGGCTGGTACAACATTCGCTTCGCGCTGTTCGTGATGAAGTACGCCATGCCGACAAAGGTGAGCGGCAGAATGCTCACCGAGAACGCGGCTAACGTGCCGATGGAATTCAGCGGCGAACTATTCTGGGACAACGGCGTGTCGGCGTCCTTCTACTGCTCGTTCAACACCGAGTTGCAGCAGTGGGCGCACGTTAGCGGCACGAATGGCAGCATCAACGTGGCGGACTTCGTGCTGCCGTACTACGGGTGCGAATCGTCGTTCGTCGCGGACCGGCCGGTGTTCAACGTGAAGGGCACTCGCTATCACTGGGAGAGCCACCCAAAACGATTCGCCGTGACCGAGTACAGCGACGGCGCGCCCGACGCCCCGGAAACAAACATGATCCGCACGTTCAGCGGGTTAGCGCTGTCGGGGAAACTCGATGCAACGTGGGGCGACCTCGCGCTGAAAACGCAGGTGGTGATGGACGCGTGCCTCGCGTCCGCGCGAAACGGCGGGGCGTTGGTGGAGATTTCATCGGAGTCATCACGCTCCACGTGATGTCAACGTCGCTGAACAGGACAACGGATAACCCGGTACCTTTCGTCAGTAAGTCTTTCGCGGCTCGTGGTGCAGGCGGCCGGCCTTCACCACGACAAAGGCACCGTCACCCGGAACGTGAATTACGCGAGGACTTTCTTGATGACTTTGATGTTGTCCTTGTCCACGATGCGAACCGGTCGTTCGCCGTTAGCCATCAGTTGCGCGTGCGGATCGATGCCGAGTTGCCCGTAGATGGTCGCGGCCAAGTCTTCGGGGAAACACTCGTCCTCGGTTTGCTTCATGCCGTCGGCGTCGGTGGCCCCCACGACCCGCCCGCGGGCGAAGCCGCCGCCGGCCAGCAGCACGAACTGCGTACCGCTCCAGTGATTCCGGTCCAGCGGCCCGCGGCCCTGTTCGCCCATCGCGATGACGATCGTGTTTTCCAGCAGCCCGCGATCGTCCATGTCCTCCAACAGCGCGGACATCCCCGTGTCCCACTGCGGCAGCAACTTCGGCTGCCCCGACACGTTCTCCGGCGCCCCGTGCCAGTCCCAGTTCTGGTAATCGACGTGAACGAACGGCGCGCCGGCTTCGATCAGTCGCCGCGCGACGAGCAGGCTCTGGTTCTGGTCCCCGCCGCCGTAAGGATGCTTGGAATGGCCGTAGCGGTCGAGCACCTTCGGGGAGAGCTTCGTCAGGTTGAACGCTTCGCGAATCTTCGGCGACCGCAGCATGTCGAACGCCTTCTGCTGGTGCTGGTCCATCGCCTCAACGAGCGGGTCGAGCCGGTCCATGCTCCGCAGTTTCTGGTCGAACGCTTTCAGCAAGTTCGTCTTCCGCTCGAATGTCTTCACGTCGAGGTGCGGAGCGACGAGCATCTCGGCCATCGGGTTCTTGGCGCTGGCGTCGGGTTGCAAAACGAGCGGTTCGTAGGCGGCCCCGAGGAAGCAATCGCCGGCACCGGGCACTCCGTCGGCGCCCTTCGCGGGGAACATGTTCAGCGCGATGTAGTTGGGCATGTCGGCCGGGCCACCCTTCACCTTCGCAACCACCGAACCCATCGTCGGGTAGGCGAGCGAATTGGGCGTCCGCGCGTTACCGCAGAGCATGTACGCGAGGGCGGAGTGGGTCCAGTGGAGCGACCCGGCCCACATCGAGCGCAGCACCGTATACTTGTCCGCGATGCGGGCCATTCGCGGCAGCAGTTCGCTGACGTGAAGTTCCGGCAGCGCGGTCTGGATCGGCTTGAACAGCGGTCGCACCGCGTCCTTCTTGGAACCCGGCTTCAGGTCGAACATGTCGATCTGCGACGGCCCGCCGTACATCCACACGAGTAGAACTTGCTTCGCCTTCGCGGGCTTGGCGGCGGGCGCCTCCTCGCGGGCGCGTAGGAGTTGCGGCACAGTGAGGCCGAAGAACGTGGCGCCGCCGACCCGTAGAGCGTCGCGGCGGCTGAACCGATGGTACTCGCGGCAACCGGGCTTCATGGGAGAGGCTCCTTCTGCTGCCACCGCGCTCCCCTTCGGGTCGCGGCTAAACGGGGTTAATAGTTCAACTGAAACTCGCGTGTGTTCACCAAACTCCAGAGCACGTCTTCGAGTCCCTTTCGCGGGGTGGCGCTCGATTTGACGTACTCCAAACCCGCCTTGATTTCGTCGGCGCTCGGAAGGCGGCCGAGTGCGGCCAGGAACAGTTCTTCGATCCGCTGCTCGGTGGTCAACTTGTCGTTGTTCGCCAGCAGTGCCACGCGGCCGTCGTCAGCGGTGATCTTGCGGCGAACCTCTTCGTGATTGGCGAGGAACAACAGTTGCGGAAGGGCCACGTCGCGCCCCTGTTCGCAATCGCACTGCACGTTGGTGCGTCGGAGTTGCCGACCGAAGACGAGATACCGGAAGGGGTCGTTGATGTTGTAGAAGTTGTAGACGTCCACCATCACGCCCGCGGTGAGGACCGCGCGCTCGCCTTCGCGGAACATCCACGTCGCCGGGTATTTCTCCTTCGCGCCGGTCGCCTGATTTACCACGTCGAGAATCACCTCACCCGGCAGTCGGCGGAGCGCAAACCGCGAGTAGTTGCGGGTGTCCCGTCCGCTCGCGTTGTGAGCCTCGTGACTCTGCTGATAGGTGCGGCTCTGGAGAATCGTGCGGTGCAGCCACTTCAGATCGTAACCGCTCTTGATGAAGTCTCGCGACAACGCATCCAACAAGGCGGGGTGTGATGGTGGGTTCAGCGGCGAAAGGTTGTCAGCCGGATCGACCAGACCGCGACCCATGTAATGCTCCCAAACGCGATTCACGATGGCGCGTGCGAAGTAGTGGTTATCGGGCTTCCGCAGCCACTCCATCACGAGCTTCCGCCGGTCCTGACCGGGGGCCAACTCGCTCGGCGCCTTATCGCCGAGAAGCCGCGCCACGCTCGATGATTGCGCCCCCAGTGGGCTTGTCACGCGCACCGACCCGACCGGTGCAGCGTTCAGCGGTGCGACCTCGGTCGCGAACGGAGCCTGTGTCGCCGCGATCTTCGCTTGCAGCTCCGATGCCTTCTTCTTGTCGGCTGCGTCCTTCGACATGCTCAGTGTCTTGAGTTCCTCGGCCCACGCTTTCAGTTCGGGTTGGAGCTTCTCCTTATGCGTTTCGACCTCCGGGCTGTTCTTCCGCGACCCGCCGGTGTTCACCGCCGTGAAGAAGTTGGCGAAACTGAGGAGATCGTCTTGCTGCCAGGTGTCGTAAGGGTGCCGGTGGCATTGTGCGCACTGTAGCCGCAACCCCAGAAAGGCGTGGGCGAACTGCATCGCGCCGGTAACGCCAGTGGCACCGTCGCGCTCCCAGAACAGGTCGAGCGTCCGTCGCGAATTGTAGACCGATAGCAGCGGTCCGGTTCCGAGTGTCTTGTCCTTCTTCTTGGTCACCTCGTCGCGGAGCGCCTGAAACTCCTTGATCCACTCCTCAACGGGCCGGCCTTCCACGCTGCTCGAAACGAAGATGCGTTCGACCAACTGGTCGTATCGGGTGTTCTCTTCCAAGCGAGCCCGCAGCCACTCGTAGAACCGGATTCGGAGTACCTGACCGCCAACGAGGTTGTTGCCGCCGTCGTTGCCGCGCTCGACCGGCTTGATCAGGTCACTGAACTTCGCGGCCCAGATTTCGGCGTACCCCGGCTTCGCGAGTACCTCGTCGATCTTCTTGTTCCGCTTGTCGGCGGTCTTGTCCGCGAGGAACGCGCGCACCTCCTCCGGTGGCGGCAGAAAGCCGGTCACGTCGAGGTAAAGCCGGCGGAGGAAGGTCGCGTCGTCGCAGAGCGCCGCGGGCGGCAGATCCATCGCGCGCAGTTTGGCGAGAACCTGCTCGTCGATGACGTAGTGAGCCTTCACATCGGGGAACGCGTTTCGCGTCTCCTTCGGCACAACGAGCAAGTTCACGAGAACCGGTTCGGCGCCGTACCGGATGACGGCGACCGTGTCGCCCACTCGCCGCCCCTGAACGACGCCGGATGCGTTGGTGGTCGCGACTTCCGCATCATTCGTTTCGTGACGGCAGAGGTGGGTCACGTCCGCGGTCGTGCCGTCGGCGTAGGTCGCGGTGACCTTCAAGCGCCCCGACTCGCCGACCTTTAGGAGCAGTTCCGCCGGGTCAACGGCCAACCGCGTGACGCGTGCCTTCGCGGCATCATCGAGTCGCCCGCCGCTCGCGATCCACCCGCGCAGGATTTGGTAATCGCGGCTACCGACCTCGGTTCGCTTGCCGCCGCCGTGCGGAACTTGCCCGGTTGCCTTCATCAGGATGAGGCTGCTATCGGGTCGGTGACGGTCGAGCCGCCGACCGCCGAATTCACGCGTCAGGCGCTCGAAGTCCTGCGCCGGTTGTGCGCCGAAGAGGGAGAGCCGAAAGCCTTCTTGCCCCTTCACGATGCCGTGACACGAACCGCCGGCGTTACACCCGAGTCGGCTGAGTATCGGCACGACTTCACGATTGAACGATGGGGGTTCGGCCTGCGCAACGGCGGGAGCGAACTGGCCGTCACTGGGCTTCTCTTGAGCGGGCAGGCCGAACGCAACCAACAGAATCAACGCGGCCGGCGCGGCCAGACTCGCGCAGGGGACAAAGCGATTCGAGGGTCGAGCGTGTCGCATTGATCCCTCCGACAGAACGGGCGGCAGGCGGGTTGGAATGAGGCAGGTCAGGCGTGGCGTGGCAAAGCAGGTCAAGTTGTCATTGTCCGCGATCAGCGGAACCTCGGTCAAGCGTGTTCTCCCACATCTGCCCGGCGGGGTGTGGCAAATCTTCCGGGGGCGTCTACATATGAGAGTGCTATCCGTTGACGTGTTGAAGGAGTTGCGAATTCGCGTGCGTTGACAGGAGAAGCCAATGTCCAGCATCCCCACTTTGTCGGCAGGCGCTCTTCAAGAACAACTTCG
>CAMDQN010000056.1 GCA_945905925.1 Singulisphaera sp. GP187 | reverse complement strand
AACCGAGGGACTGGGGTAGAAATCACGAAATATCATCGACGAGACGAGATAAACCGCTTGAACGCCAAGAAGACGGGGGTAACACGATTTTGCGATCCGCACCAACACCTACGATTCCAGCCACGCCCGGAACGCGCAAGAACCTCTCCACAGACGCGCGCCGCTTGCGGTTGTTTCACCGTCGCGGTACGGTGTGTTCACTATGCGCACACTCCTTGCCGTTTTCGCGTTCGTGATTGGGCCGACCTCCCTCTCTGAAGGGGGGGGAAAGCAGACCCCCTCCCCAACCCCCTCCCTGCAGGGAGGGGGTTGGGGGGGTCTTGCTTTCACTCGCGTTCAACCCAAATCCGACTATCCCGCGCTGAAGCAGCGGCTCCAGCGCGGTAACTACGCGGAGGCGCTCGCGGGTTACGACGAAGTCGTCGCGAAGGAAAAGTTGCCGCTCGCCTTCATCGGTCAGGCCGCGTGCTACCGCGCGCAAGGCGAGAACGCGAAGGCGATCGACGCGCTCGACGCGGGCCTTAAGGCTTCGCCGGACAACCCCGAACTACTTGCGCACCGGGCGGAGTTGTTGTCTGCGCTCGGCAGGTGGGACGACGCGACCAAAGACGCCGAAGCGGCCATCAAGAAGGACTCGAAACACTTCCTCGCGCGGTGGACCCGCGCCCGCGTGCTCAGGGACAAGGGCGACCTCACGGGCGCCGACACCGAGATGCGCTGGTTCGTGAAGACCTACACCGACGCCGCGACGCTCGACCAAGAAATCAAGGACGCCGAGAAACTACTCATCGTCGCGCAGGCGGGCATCGAGAACGCGATCACGCATCACAAACCGGACCAGATCAAATTTATCCTGACGGAAGTCCTTCGCGACGCGGTGAAACATGACCCGGACTGCTGGCAGGCGGAATACCTCGCCGGCCGCTTGGCGCTCGACAAGCACGATCGCGCGATCGCGGCCAACGCGTTCGATGCCGCCCTCAAGATCAACCCCAAAGCGACTGAAGCGTTGGTCGGAAAAGGTTTGATCGCGCTCGACCGGATGGAATTCGCGGAGGCCGAACGGCAGGCCGACATTGCCCTGAAGGTAAACCCGAAGCACCCCGGCGCCCTTCGCCTGAAAGCCGACGTGCGATTCGCAGAGAGCGACTCCGCTAGCGCCGAGAAACTCCTGCAAGTGGCGAAGCTAATCAACCCGCGCGACGAATCCACGCTAGCACGCCTCGCGGCGCTGCGGCACCTCGCGAGCGACGACAAAGGCTTCCAGGCAATGTGCAAGGAAGTCGAGGCGTTCGATTCCAAACCGGCGCAGTATTACACGGAACTCGGCACCGTCTTCACCGACGCGCGGCAGTTCAATATCGCGTCGGAGTGTTTCCAGAAGGCGAGCGCGCTGCGCCCCGCGATGCCGGGCCCGAAGGCGGGTCTGGGGCTAATGCTGTACATGCAGGGCCGCGAACCAGAGGCGCGCGCCGCGCTCAAGGCCGCGATGAAGATCGACCCGTTCAACGTGAAGGTTGATAACGCGCTCAAAGTTCTCGACGAACTCGCCGAGTACGCGATCACCGAGACGCCGCACTTCGTGATCCGCTTCGACAAGAAGAACGACAAGGTGATGGCCGCGTTCCTCGCGGAGTTGCTCGAAGAAACGTTCGCGGAACTCGCGAAGCAGTACGCCTACACGCCGCCCGGGAAGATACTCGTGGAAGTGTTCGCGAGACAGCAGATGTTCAGTGGCCGCATCGCGCTGCTACCGGGTTTGCCCGGTGCGGTGCAGGGCGCCTGTACCGGCCCGCTGATCGCACTACCGTCGCCGCGTGCTGACGGGGGAAAGCGCACGTACAACTGGGCCGTCGTCGTGCGCCACGAACTCACGCACGCGTTCAACCTGCTCCAGACTTCGCACCGCTCCCCGATCTGGTTGACGGAAGGCTTGGCCGTGCGCGCCGAGAACACGAAGCGGTTCGGTCAGGTCGCGCTGATCCTGCGCGACCGGCTCGCTTCTGGGACCGCGTTCGACCTCGACACCATCGTGCGCGCCTACAAGCGGTTCAACCAACCGGCCGACGTGATGCTCGCGTACTACCAAGGGCTCCTTTACGTCGAGTACATCGCGAAGGAACACGGCGGCGAAGGCGCGATCGCAAAGTTGCTCAACGCCTTCAAAACCGGTGGCGACACGTCTGCGGCGCTGAAGGCCGCGCTCGGAGTGGAGAAGGGCGCGTTCGAGGCTGGCTACCGGAAGTACCTCGCGGTCGTGGTGAAGGCCACAACCCCGCGGCGCCCGGACAAGGCGATGACGTTCGCGGAACTCGAAGCCGCGCACAAGGCGGCGCCCAATGATCTCGATCTGGCAGCGCGGCTCGCGGGTGAGCACCTCCGGCGCGACAAACTCGACGACGCGAAGAAACTCGCCGACGCGGTGCGCGCGAAAGAGAAGGGCCACCCAGTCGCGGCGATCGTGACGGCGCGAATGCTCCGCCGCGCGAAGAACGATGCGGACGCGAAGACGGTGCTGGAAGAGGCCGCGACAGCAAACCCCGAGGACGGTCGCGTGTTGCTCGATCTCGGCAAACTCTACTTCGACATGAAAGATTACGACAAGGCTGTGACAACCTTCGAGAGCGGTCGGAAGAGCACACCGGGCGAAGCGGACTGGCTCGAACAACTTGCGAAGGTGTACGACACCGCGAAAAAGTCCGATCTGCTCGCACAGGTGCTTTCCGACATGACGGTGGTTAATCCTGACGACCTAGCGCTTCACCTCCGGCTCGCGAAGTTGCACCTGAACGCTGACCGCCCCGCGGACGCCGAACGAGTCGCACGTCGCACGCTCTACATCGACGTACTCAACGCCGAAGCGAAAGACCTGCTCTTCGCCGCGCTCGCCGCGCAGAAGAAGGACAAGGAGATCGAGTCGCTGAAAAAGAGGTTCGAGTGACTCTAATCGACCGGCCCGCAGCGCAAGCAAGGGTTGAGTCGGATGCCCTTGCTTGCTTGAATCGCTCCATACAATCCCCCCTGCCTCGCGCACTAACCCTCTGGAGCCTTTCCCATGCTGTCTCGCCGTGACTTCCTCGCTTCCAGCGCCGCCGTCACGCTCCTCCCGCGTTTCGCTTTCACTGCGGAACCGACCGAGCTGTTCAAAATCTCGCTCGCGCAGTGGTCCCACAACCGCGCGTTCTTCGGCCGCGCCGGCGTCGAGAAGAAAGACCCGCTCAAGTTCGCAGAGATCAGCGCGAAGGACTATGGCATCAACGCGATCGAGTACGTCAACCAGTTCTACAAGGACAAGAAGAAGGACGAAGCGTACTTGAAAGACCTGAAGAAGGTCGCGGACGACAACAAGGTGGTGAGCGTGCTAATCATGTGCGATGGTGAAGGGAACCTCGGCAACCCGGACGAGAAGGCCCGCACGACCGCAGTCGATAACCACAAGCGCTGGGCGGAGTGGGCAAAGTTCCTCGGCTGCCACAGCATCCGCGTGAACGCCGCGAGCGACTGGAAGAAGGGCTTCGCTGAAACGCAGAAACTCGCGGCCGACGGGCTGCGCAAGCTCAGCGAGTTCACCGACACGCTCGGCCTCAATACCATCGTCGAGAACCACGGCGGGTTGTCGAGTCACGGCGAATGGCTCGCGGGCGTGATGAAGATGGTCGATCACAAGCGCTGCGGCACGCTCCCGGACTTCGGCAACTTCGGGATCGGCAAGATCGAGGGCGTGAAGGAAACCGAATATGACCGCTACAAGGGCGTGGACGAACTGATGCCGTTCGCGAAAGGCGTGTCGGCCAAGTCGCACGCGTTCGACAAGGACGGCAACGAGACCAAGACCGACTACCGCAAGATGCTTCAGATCGTGTGCAAGAAGCATAAGTACACGGGCTACATCGGCATTGAGTTCGAGGGTGGCGGTGACGAGGCCGTTGGCGTCAAGGCGACGAAGAAGCTGCTGGAAACCGTTCGCGCCGAACTCGCGAAGGGGTAAGATGAAGTCACAAGTCCGCAGGTCACAACTCACATGTCAAAACTGACCGCTGTTGGTTTCTTGACTTGGGACTTGTGGACTTTACGACTTGCGACTGGAGAAAACATGCCGCTATACGTGTACGAACAGGTGCTCGCGGACGGGACCGGGGGCGAGCAGTTCGAGGTGTTCCAAAAGATGGCCGACGACCCACTCACGAAGCACCCGGAGAGCGGCAAACCGGTGCGCCGCGTCTTTACTGAGGCGAGCGCGCCGCGGGCCTGGACCGACTCGCAAGGCAAGGCCGCGGTCAGCGACAAGAACCTCGCCGCGAAGGGGTTCACGAAGTACGTGAAGACCGGCAACGGCAGTTACGAGAAGACCACCGGGACTGGGCCGAAGAAGATTCAGCGGAAGTGAACCCCTTTCGCCCCGGGCACGCATCCAATCTGTATGAGATCACAACTGTTGGTTCCGGTCGTGTTGCTTGTGGTCGCCCTTCTCGTAATCGGCGCTCTGGTGTTTCGCGGCGCAGGCGTGCGGCCACCGCTTCCCGAGCGAGAGGGCAAACCAATGGGCGGCGCGAAGATCGTGAAAACGGAAGCCGAGTGGCGCGCACAACTCACGCCGGAGCAGTACCGCGTCACCCGCGAACACGGCACCGAGCGATCGTGTTCCGGTGCGTTCTGGAACACCAAGGACGACGGCGTTTATTTGTGCGTGTGCTGCGACCAGCCGCTATTCGATTCGCTCACGAAGTTCGACAGCGGCACCGGTTGGCCGAGTTTCAAGGAACCGGTGACTGAGGATCACGTCAGCACGAAGACCGACCGCAGTTTGGGCATGGCGCGCACGGAAGTGCTGTGTAGCCGTTGCGACGCGCACCTGGGGCACGTGTTTCCCGACGGACCGCCGCCACACGGCCTCCGGTTCTGCTTGAACTCTGCGGCGCTCAAACACATCCCGCGCGTCGCGGAGCCAAAGTAGTAGGCACAGTCCATGTGACGTTTCTGCACAACTCAATCGCACGTTGCGGTTCCGGCGCGCATCGCGACGGCACACGGGATGTGCCTCCTACTCGGAAGCCCGCAGCCAAGCTCGCAATTCTGTGGCGCAATGACCGGTTTCACTCGGTAGAATGTCGTCGTTCCCGGTCCCGCCCAGAGGTTGGCGCCATGCTGATCGGTCAGCAGATCGGACCGTTCGAAATCGAAAGCGAACTGGGCAGCGGCGCGATGGGCACCGTCTACCGGGCGAAGTTCCAGCGCAGCGTCGACAAAGTGATGCCAGTAGCGCTCAAGGTCGTCGCGCTCGGACTCCTCGGCAACGAAAGCGCGATGGCCCGCTTCGAGCGTGAAGCGAACATCCTCAAACAACTTAAACACCCACACATCGTCAAACTCATCGCGTACGGCAAGATCAACAAGGCGACCCCGTACATCGCGATGGAGTATATCGACGGCGAGGCGCTCGACCGCGTCCTCTCGCGCCGCGGCAAACTCGGCTGGGAGGAAGTGGTTGCCTACGGCAAACAGTTGGCCGAAGCACTACAGTACGCGCACGACAAAGGCATCATCCACCGTGACCTGAAGCCGTCCAACCTGATGCTCGCACGCGACGGCACGCTGAAACTCACCGACTTCGGCATCGCGAAGGACACCGACGTGACCGCTCTCACCGGGGCGAATAGCACCATCGGCACGGCCGCGTACATGTCCCCGGAACAGTGCAAAGGCGACCGCAATCTCACGAACAAGTCCGATCTCTATTCGCTCGGCGTCCTTTTCTTTGAACTCCTCACCGGGCGCAAACCGTTCACCGCCGAGTCGACGGTGGAGATGTTCATGAAGCACGTTCACGAGAAGCCGCCACGGATCGGCAAACTGGTGAACGACCTCCCGACGAAGTTCGAGTCACTGATCCTTCAACTATTGGAGAAAGACAAGGAAGACCGGCCGGTAGACGCGGCGTGGGTGGCGCGTATGCTCGCTGAAGTGGAAGAGGACGCGTTCGCGCGCAAGAGCGCCGGTCTGGCCGCGGCGCAGGCGCGCAACACGAAGCCCACCAACCAGAGCGGCGACCGCATGGACGCGGACGACCGAGACGCGGCCCGGGCGCTTCGCGGCAAAAAGAAGAAGACCAAGAAAAAAGTCGCGGTGCCGTTGTACCAACAGAAGTGGCTCCACGCAGTCGGTCTCAGCGCGGTCCTGCTGACGATGGCGTTCGGGGTGTACCTGATGGTGCGCCCGGCGGGACCGGAGGAGATGTTCACCGCGATCGAGAAGGCGGAAACGCCGACGGACAAGATCGAAGCCGCCCGCAAGTTCCTCGACTCGCATGGCAGCAAGGGCGGCGACCTGGTGGACAAGGCCGCGACGATCTACCGCGAAGCGACCGTGCGCGAACGCGAAAAGCAACTCGCCAACCGGAACAAGGCCGACATGCGGGCACCCGCCGAGAGCGACGACCGCGACGCGTACGAGAAAGCGATGCTCGCCATCGACGCGGAGAAGGAAGGCGACCTCGGTCACATGGAAGCGATGTGGGGGAAGGTCAAGGCGCGCTTCCCCGAAGAAGCCACCCTCCCGTTCACCACGAACGATCAGCAACTCGCGAAGGCACGCTGGGGGTGGGTCGCGGAGAAACGCCTCACCGACGTTAAGACCGCGCGAGCCGAACTCGTGAAGATGAACGAGAAGATCAAAAACAGCCGGGTGAACGAGCAACCCCTGACGTACGACCCAGCGAACCCGGAAGCGGTCGCGATCCGCACGCTCCGACTCAAGGAAATGGGCGACCCAGAAAAGGCCGGGAAGACGTGCACGGCGCTAATCGCGTTGACCGATAAGGAAGGCGAGAATCGGGCGTGGTTCCTGGTCGGCGCCTACCTGCGAACTACGATCCCCAAGGGCGCGAGCGACCCGGCCGCGGTGCGCGTCCAACGTATCGACAAATGGTTGGAGACCGCTGTCACACTGGTTCAGCAGGTGAAAACGGATCCAGACAACGCTTCGCGCCAGGCGTGGGAGCGGGACGTGCGTAACCGCTGTCGGGAGGTCGCCGAACTCTACGACGACGAACCCGACGAGAAGGTCAAGGAAGCCGTCAGACGCGCAGCCGAACTCGCCAAAAAGGCGCCGAAGAAGTAGCAATTCAACAGCGAGGCCAAAAGGGGCGTATGCCCCGCTCGCCAAAGACAATCACTGGAACGAATCGAATGCTCGACCTTTCCACGGTCCGACCCACCAGCGCCGCTGCATTCGAGCGTGCGAAGTCCGTCATCCCTGGCGGTGTGAACAGCCCGGCCCGCGCGTTCGGCGGGGTCGGCGGAAGCCCGCTGTTCATCACCCGCGCCGACGGGCCGTTCCTCTTCGACCTCGACGGCAACCGCTACCTCGACTTCATCGGCTCGTGGGGCCCGATGATCCTCGGCCACTGCCACCCCGCTGTGATCCAAGCGACGATTGCGGCGATCAAGAACGGTTCCAGCTACGGCGCGCCGTGCGAACTCGAAACGCAACTCGCGGAAATGGTCGTGGATGCGGTGCCGTCCATGGAGATGGTGCGGTTCGTTTCCAGTGGCACCGAAGCAACGATGAGCGCGATCCGCCTCGCACGCGGGTTCACCGGGCGCGATGTCATCGTGAAGTTCGCGGGTTGCTACCACGGGCACGTCGATTCGCTCCTCGTCTCCGCTGGCTCCAGCGCGCTAACGCTCGGCGTTCCGAACAGCCCCGGCGTGCCGGTTGGCTGCACGCAAGACACAAGCGTGTTGCGCTACAACGATGTCGCGGCACTCGCGGAACTGTTCGCCGCGAAGGGGGACAAGATCGCGGGCGTGATCCTCGAACCCATCGTCGGGAATATGGGCCTCGTTCCGCCGATGGCGGAGTTCCGAAGCGAACTCCGCCGACTCACGCAGAAACACGGCGCGCTGTTGATTTACGACGAGGTGATGACCGGGTTTCGGCTCGGGTACGGGGGCGCACAGGTGATGCTCGGTGATCGCCCGGACCTCTCGTGCTTCGGCAAGATCATCGGCGGCGGCTATCCGGTCGGCGCCTACGGTGGGCGCGCCGACATCATGAAGCAAATCATGCCAAGCGGGCCGGTGTTCCAGGCCGGCACGCTTTCGGGGAACCCGGTCGCGATGGCCGCCGGGATCGCGACGCTCAACGAACTGAAGGTGAATCCGCCTTATGCGCGGCTCGAAGAACAAAGCAAGCGGATCGGCGACGGCTTGCTGAAAGCCGCAGCGAACGCGAACGTCCCGGTGCAGTTCAACCGCGTCGGGAGCATGTGGACGCTGTTCTTCACCGACACGCCCGTGACCGATCTCGACACCGCGAAGACCTCCGACGCGAAGCGGTTCGGCCGGTTCTTCTGGGAGATGATGAGCCGCGGTGTGTACCTACCGTGCAGCCAGTTCGAGGCCGCGTTCACCTGCGCCGCGATGACCGACGAACACATCGCCCAGACGATTCAGGCCGGCGCGGAGAGCTTGAAGGCAGTGGCGTAGGGTGGACAGAGCCCTAAAGAAGGGAGGGGCTTCAGACCCGAACGCTGCGCGTTCGCGGGTCTGTCTTTTCTCTGGATCCCCCTCCCTACTTAGGGGAGGGGGTGGGGGAGAGGTTCTTCGCACTCACCCGCGCACTACACTCGCTCGCCCACATGTTCGCCTCTGGATTCTTCCACATGAAGGCCCGCGTCATTGTTCTCCTTGTCGGTATCTCCGCGATCCTGGGTATCGGCGGGTACGCGGCGTACCGAAATCCGTGGGTGCGCTCGCTGTTCGCGCGCAGTAGCGCCGACCCAGTCGAACTTGAACGCGGCAAGAAAGCACTGCTGAAGAACCACGCACCCGCGGACGCCG
Source organism: Singulisphaera sp. GP187 (assembly GCA_945905925.1). Taxonomy (GTDB): domain Bacteria; phylum Planctomycetota; class Planctomycetia; order Gemmatales; family Gemmataceae; genus Gemmata. The sequence goes on along the minus strand of CAMDQN010000056.1, from coordinate 32,521 downwards.
CGACCGGCTACCCGCAGTGGCGCGGCGCCTCGCGCACCGGTGTCGCACCGGTCGGGTCGTTCCGCACCGACTGGGATAAGCAGAAGCCGAAGGAACTGTGGCGCGCGAACATCGGCGGCGGGTTCGGGTCGTGCGCTGTTGTCGACAGGAAACTCTACTTTCAGGATCAGTTGGGCGATAAGGAACGCGTCGTTTGCCTCGACGCCGAGACCGGGAAAACGGTGTGGGATTATTCTTACGCTGTGGGGCAGATCGGCACCGGGCGCGGCTACGAGAACGGCCCGCGGGCCACACCCACCGTCGTCGGCAACATGGTCTTCACTGTTGGCGGTGCGGGCAAACTCCTCGCGCTAGAAGCCGAAGGAAACGCGATCAAGATGCGGTGGCAACACGACCTCTTGCCCGAGTTCCAGGCGACGATGCCGGATTGGGGCGTCGCGTGTTCGCCGCTGATACTCGGCGATCTCGTGATCGTCCTGCCGGGCGGCGAGGGCGCATCGGTTGTCGCGTTCGATAAGACTACGGGCGATGTCAAGTGGAAGACTGGGTCGAACCCGCCGGGCTACAGTTCACCGATTACCGCGAGCATCGGCGGTCTGGAAACCGTGTTCGCATTCATGGGCGACGCGCTCCTCGCGGTGCGCCCGACCGACGGTAAACTCATGAGCAGTTTCAAGTGGCCCACGCAGTTTAAGGGCAACATCACGACACCGATCATCGTGGACGACGAGTACGTTTTCATCTCGTCGGCGTACAGCATGGGTTGCGCGCTGTTGCGGGCGGAGCGAAAAGGCGACGAAGTGTCACTTGTGAAGGTGTACGAGAACCGGCGCAACGGCTTCGCGACGCACCACGCGACGAGCGTGTTCAAGGACAAGCACCTGTTTGGGATTGACGGCACGCAGGGTGAACGCGGCCTCAAGTGCGTCGATTTCATGACCGGGAAAGAGGTGCCCAACTGGGACGGTGCCGAGACGGGTCAGGCGAGCGTCATCCTCGCGGGCGACCACCTGATTCTCCAGATCGCGAAGAAGGGTGAGGTGTGGCTGGCAGAGGCGAATCCGAAAGAGTTCAACCTGATCGCGAAGGTGCCGAAGGTGCTGAGTGGGAACAACAACTGGGCGACACCGACGCTCGTGAACGGCCGGCTCTACCTGCGCGACGAGAAGAACGTGGTGTGCCTCGACGTGCGGCCCTAACTTCGTTAACTGGTTAGCCGCAAGCCGAAGGCGAGCGAGTAGCCTTAGGCTAAACGATCAACTCAATCGAACCACTGCCTCGGTGTGAATGACACCGTTCGTTGCGAGTAGCCCGCGCGTCTGCCTGAAGTTCGCGCTTTGGTAAGTGATCGGGTTCCCACTCAGGTCGGTGACGGTGCCGCCGGCCTCGGTCACGAGCACGTGCCCGGCGCAGATGTCCCAGTCGGCGAACGCTTCGTAGGTGTTCGCGTACACGTCGGCCTCGCCGCGCGCGACGTGCGCGAGCTTCACCCCGCCCGAATAGGTTTCGATTGTGCGAAGCGGTGTTAACGCCTTCACCGGCTTTGGTGACATTCCGGTCTTCGCCCAACTCTGAACCAGAACCAGTTCACTGAAACCGCGAGTCGAGACCACGCAGCGAGACGGCTCCGCGGCGTCGGTGTGCGTCCAACACCCGCCTCCGACCGATGCGAACGTCGTCCGGTGTTGCGCCGGTTCCGCCACCACGCCGACGACCGGTTGGCCGTCCACGAGGAAACCGATCATCACCGAGAACTGACCGACCTTCTTCGCGAACCCGCGCGTGCCGTCGATCGGATCAACCACCCACGCGCGGCGCCCAGCTTTCGGCAGTACATCGAACGCGGGCGTGGACTCTTCGGCGCACAGACCGTCGGCCGGGAACCGCTCATGCAGGAACGCAAGGATCAACTCCTGCGACGCTTTGTCCGCGTGCGTGCTGATCGTGACCGGGGCGTCGGGGATCGCGACGAACGTTTCGTACTCGCGGCACAGCAGGTCGCTGGCTAGTGCCGCGGCTTCGCGCGCCGCGGCCAATTCGATCTCGAACGCCATTGTCAGTCCTCAGTTTTCAGCACGGGGTGTTCGGTCGCGGTCGCGTCCGCGAGGATTTGCAGCCGGCGGTAGTTGTCGTCATTCTTCCAGAGGTCGTTGTGCGCGCCGGACGCCACGATGTGGCCGTCTTTGAGTAGGAACACGCGGTCCACGTTGCGGAGCGTCGATAGCCGTTGCGCGAGGAAGATCACGGTGCGCCCGACGGACACCCTCGCGACCGTGTCGTCAAGCAGTGCGAGCGTGTCCTCGTCGATCGGCCCGATCGGTTCCTCGATGATCAGGATGGACGGGTCGCGGAGCAGGGCTCGCGCGATCGCGACCCTGAACCGTTCGCCCGGCGTGAGTGAGTGCCCGCCGTTCCCGATCAGCGTTTCGTAGCCGTAGGGCAGTTTCTCGATGAACTGGTGTGCGTGCGCGAGTTTCGCCGCCTCGATGATCTGCGGAAGACTGTGTTCTGGGTCGCCGACGCCGATATTGTTCGCCACGGTGTCGGTGAACGTGAGGTCATCCTGCATCACGAGCGCGACCTGCGCGCGAAGCGACTCGTGCGTGACCCAACGAATGTTCTTGTCCTCGATTCGGATCTCACCACTTGACGGGTCGAGAAATCGCGGGATCAGGTAGACAAGTGAGTGCTTTTCGGCCGCGCTCTGGCCCACGATCGCGATGCTCGCGCCAGCCGGCACCGCGAACGTGACGTTTTCGAGAATGGTCTCCCCACTGGCCGGGTCGTTGAGCGTGACCTGACGGAACTCGACGCGCGTCGTTAGCGCCGGAAGGAACTCCGCGTCCGCGGCCTCGGTTGCTTCGCCCCGACGGTCGAGGAACTCGAATAGTGCGTCGGCGGCTTCGCGCCCGCGCCGGACCTTCTGCGCGTAGTCGAACAGCGCCGTGATGGGCACCGCGAGCGACACGAGAGCGACCGCCATCACCGCGAGGCCGGCGACCGTGAACCCGCCCGCGAGCACACCCCGCGACGCGAGGTACAGCAGCGCGACGCCAGTGGACAGCACCACCAAGCCGAGCAGCGACCCAGCCATCGCGCTGCCGCGCAACCGGCGCCAGTTCGAGCGCCCGGATTCGGTCAACTGCCGCTCCAGCCGCGCCTGATTGAACCGCTCCATCTGAAAGCACTTCACGAGTCGGAACAGCCCGATGCTCTCTTTCAGGAGCGCGAGCGTGGCCCCGGCCTGGCGCTCGCCGAGTCGCCCCTCGCGGCGGTAGTGCGCGGCCATTTGCCCGCCTACCAGCCACACCAAAGCCGCTAGCGCGAGGAAGCTCAGCGCCAGCCAGAAGTTGACCAACACGATCAACCCGATCAGGAGCACGACCGTGAGCGAGTAGCGGACCGCGACCGTGAGCCGGGCCTGGATCGCGTCGCTCACCTCTTCGACGCGCCGGGTCAACAGGTCCGCGGCCTCAGCGGTGCCCACGGCTTGCATCGTCAGCGGGCCTAACCGGTACGTGTGGAAGTACACCGCGCGGCGGAGTCGTGTGGCAGCGTCAAGCGTGACCGTGGCCGAGAGGTACGCCAATGCGTTCACGAGGATGCCGCGAACGGCCGCGAGACCAAAGGCGAGAATGAACAGCCCGGTGAGGTAGGGCACGTTTGCGGAGCCGTTCGGGCCCGGCATCCACGCCCATCCGTTCCACGCCGCGAGTTGACCGAGTAGCGGTGCGGTCCACCGGTTCCGTTCGCGGACGACGAGACTCAGCAACCCATACTGCGACTTCGTGTCCGGGTCGGCGAGTTCGGCCGTGTCGGTGCGCTCCCTGCCCGGCGACGGGAGGTAGATGTCGGCTGCCCCCTTTGTCACGCGATCGCGAAGCGCTAGGCACACGCCGGCCTGCCAGCGTGCCTCCCACTCGTCCATGAAAAGGCGTTCTTCGGCCTTCGACTTCGCGAGAGGTTTCAACTCGTCGTCGTTACGGGCGGCGAGACGTTTCGCGCGGTGGTCGGGCCAGCCGAGGCGGTTGACCGCTTCGGCGCGGTCCGCGGCCGAGTGACTGGCCCACTCGTCGGCGAACTCTCGCTTCTGGCTCGGTGTGAGTTGTGTGTACGAAGGAATCTCGCCACGCCAGACCAGCAGATCCACGAACAGGTAGAGGAGCACGAGGAGCAGCGCGTATATGACCGCAGACCCGACGGAACTGACGACCGCACCACGGCGGGCGGTCGGCGACTGGACGAAGTCGGCGCGGGTACGGTCGAGTGCGTTGGTGGCCACGGTTGCCCTCGGCGAGGGAATCGAGCGGACCACGGGCGTGTCGCCCGTTCAGGTTCAGCCTAGCAGAGATGAATTGCGAGTGTGAGTGAAGCTGGAGAAAGTCGCGCCTGTGGTTGGTACCTTCGCACCAGACTCAGGAGTCGCGGCAACCCCGCGGGTCGCACGCTGAACGACGATCCCACCCGCCTGTGTTGCGCTGCCTTGTCTTCCACGGTCTTCCACTCACACTCAACGATTTCAAGCCAGATCGCGGTCCTCGAACATGAGTAACCCGGCGAGGAGCGCGATCGTCGTGTAGACCAGTGAATAGCCGGTCACAGTCAGGATGTAGCCGCCGAATTGCCACAGGTCGAGCGGAGTCTCGCGGATGATCGCCCGGCTCATGTTGAATGATTCGAGCGACGGTAACAGCGCGTCGAAGAGTTTTCCGAGGAACTCGACCAGTCCCACGCCCACCCCCCCGCCACGAGCCTGTTGCGTGACCTGCACCACGACGGGCGCGAGGTGGCCCAGAAAGAACAGCAATAGACAGAGGACGAGGTTCACGACGAACGCCAGCCGGGTCGCGAGCGCCGACGCTACCGCAACGAGTATCATCACCTGCCCGAACCCGAGGGCGATGCCCATCGTGTGGGCGAGTGCGTCCGAGAACCACAACCCGGCGCCGGTGGCCACGGCCTTGCCAGGCACGCTCGGCACGGCCTTCTTGAACGGCGGCACCACGGTCTTCTGCGCCTGATAGGTCATCGGATCCACGACCTTGTCCGTGGCAGCGGCGAGTGGGTCAGAAGGGTCCGCGGTGTTGTTGATCGGATCGAACTCGCGCATTGCCCGCAGCGCGGGTGTTAGGGTCCAGCCGAGGAGCATCGACATGACCATGCAGGCCATGAGGATTCCGAGGAACTTGCCGATAAGGAACTGCCTGCGGTTCACCGGCTTGCTCATGAGAGTGACGGCAGTGCGACCCTCGATTTCTTCGCTGATGGACATGCTCGCGGCCAGCACTCCGAAGAGGCTCGCGGCTAGCATGACCATGTCGAAGCCGATCTGCTTCATCATCTTGTAGTCGTCGCCGAACGTGAAGTAAGGGATCGCGACGGATATCCAGATGGCGCAGGTGGCGGCCCCGGTGATGAGCCAGAACATGGGCTGCCGGCAGCTCTCGCGGAACGCGGCGAACGCGACCACGCCGCCCTTCGGCCACACGATCATGACGAACTGCGGCAGCAACAGGAACACGTCGATGATGAGTTGCAGGTGGAGGATCGCGCCGTAGAGGTAGCGACCGTACCAAGTGAGATTTGCCGCGTCGCCTTTGTAACCGAGGAACGCGGCCACGCCGATCCCAGCGACAATCAGGGCGAGGATGACGTAGCCGAGCGAAACGGGGCTGGCGGCAGCTGCTTTGCACCCTTTCGGGTCGATAGCGAACAGCCAGGGCAGCGCCGCGATGAACTGCACGGTGGCGAGCACGACGCCGGCGAGCAGCACGGTTGGGTCGTTGGTCAGCATCGAGAACATGCGCAGGCCCGGTGGTCGTAGCGAAGTGGACGTTACCCGCCATACGCCGTCACCGGCCCGGCGGTTCGCCCCGCGGTTGATATATGTAGGGAGCGGAGCCAAAAAGACCCAGCCTGCATCAGAAGGCTGGGTCTCTTGGCCGGGACCTGCTTGCTACACCCACAACCGGAGCACGCGGAACACGGTTTCCTGCCACACGTCGAACGGGTCTTCGCCGTCGAGTACCGCGACCACGCCATCGCCGCTCCCGATCTCCGGGCGTGGACCGCTCACGATCAACTCGGTAACAACCACGTTGTCCAAGTCCATCTCGAACGGCTCCGTCGCGGACGCGAGGCAGTGAACCTGCGCCATACGCGACAAGCGGTTCAGGTGCGTCACCACCGCGTTGTGATCCGGGAGTTCCAACACCTCGCCATCACCGCGCTCGATCGGCTCGCGCAGCAGCAGTTTCAGCAGCGAGGCCTCTTCCGCGAGTGGGTTCTTGCCACTATCTAGCACGAACAGCACTTCAAAGCGGATTGCGTCCGTACTCAGCCAGTCGGTCAACTTGCGAACGAGCGCGAGAATCGTGGACTGGATCAACACGATACGCTGGTACGGCAGTTCGCCGTCCTTGAATCGCGCCGCAAGAAGGTCCGGGTACAGCACGAACGCAAACGCCCGGCGCCGGCGCAGGAACTGGTTCTCGTCGCGTGAGTAGTAGAACAGTTCGTCGCGCACGAACTTCATGTCGAACAGGTCCGGGCTTTCCTCTTCCATGTACGCGAGTTGCGAGTGCAACAGGCTCTCGATCGAGCCTTTCGTGGAAATCGACGTGTACCCGCCCACCGGGTACTGATCCTCGTCGAGCACGCGAGTGGGAACTTCCTTGCGGCCGACGAGTGGCTTAACCGGGCGCGCCGGGAGCCTGGATTCGATCCGCGCCGTTGTTTGCAGAATCTGCCGGTGCGCGACGTACTGGGCCTTGTCGGCGAGTGCCGTTCCTTGTTCCAGCGCGATCACGTCCTCGGGCGCGAGTACCTCCGCGATCCGACGCCCGGCGGACACGAGCGATTCGTACATCTGAACGAGCAGCGCGGAAGGGCCGTCGCGCACGAGGCCGTCGTAGCCGGTCTGGATGACCTCGTCAGGGTTGGTGGTTTGCAGCCCGCGGATCACCGCGGGCGGGAGCAGCACGCCGGCGATCCCGGCGCGGTCGCAAATCTGGCGCACGATGTACGCCAACCCGCGAACCCGGTCCTTGTCCTTGTACTTCCGCAGCGCGTCGCCCGCGCGCTCGAAAGTCCAGTCCGCGTAGAGTTTTCCGAGAACGTGGTCTTCGTAACTGCGTCCGAGCGCCGGCGGCCAACCGGGAACCGGGTACGCCTCGCGCACACGCTGTTCGGAATCCACCCCGAGCGCGACGTTGCCCACGTCCGCGACGAACCCGATCGGCGGGAGTGGGTCGCCTTCGGACGCGATCTCCATCGCCCATTCGAGAGCGCGCCGGACGGTGTTCGCGGTCGGCTTGAGCGCGCGTTGGAGCAACAATCCGTCGAGGATGTAGTGCCGGGCCGCGTCGAGGTCTCGCAGTTCGATCGAATCCATTTGCCTGCCTGAGGTGTGCAACTTCTCCCAACTCACTTATACCGCGTGGTCCGCTTTACTCCAAACCCGGTTAGGTTGCCAGCGATCACGTCTCCTCACCTAGGTGGCGACTGATGGCTCACGCCGGTCTCGCGGGTCCTTCCGAACTACTTCAGCAGCAACTTCAGATCGACGCGCTTGCCGTCGCGGATGACGTTGATGGTGACTTCGTCACCAACGAGGTAGTTTCGTCGGACGTAGCCGAACAGCCTGCTGATGTCGCCCTCGACAGCCTTCCCGTCGTACCCGATCAGCACATCCCTGCCCCGGACCCCTGCGGTTTTGAGAGTCGCGTGGACTTCTGCATCCTGGCGAAGCGCTGCGTGCTTCGGATCCAGCCCCAACGCCTTCTTCTCGGCCTCGGTCAACTCGTCGCCGCTGAATGGCGCCGAGGGGAGTATGTCAAGCATCGACGGCCGCCACGTCAAATTGGTCTTTCGCCAGCCGTCGGTGACGGAAAGCGTGGCGGTCGTCTCCTTCCCGGCGCGAATCCACGAGAGCGAGATGTCCCCTTTCGGCGGCGCCTTGTGTAGCGCGTACGATGCATCCGCAAAGGACGCGATACCGTACCCGTTGAGCTTCGCGACGCGGTCACCTGCCTTCAGCCCGACCTTCTCCGCCGCTGAGCCGGTCGTGACGGACTTCACAAGGTCGCCACCATCCACGTCGAGCGTGATACCGACGTTCTCGGGCAACGGGTACACCCACACGCTGTTGCGGTCCCACTTCCCGGCGGCCTTGAGATCGGCCCGGCGAAACTCGTTGACGTTGTGGCAGTGGATGCAGCCGGTGTGGCGGGCCGCGGCGGCGAAGTCCTCGGCGCGCTCCGCTCTGCCCATGAGAGGCGTCGCGGCCAGCGGCGCCTTGTGAACCTCCAGCGCGCGGAGCATCGCGTGGCGCAGGCCCTTCAGCGAGAGACGGGCCTCGGCGTCGAACGCGTCGCGCCCGCCGTAACGCCCGTAGACGGTCTCGTCGGCGTTCAAGAGGAACACGAACCAGGTGAGATCGTAGTCGAATTCAAACCGGCGCAGATCCGCCCCGGCGATCTTCACCAGTCGAACGCGGACGAATTTGTCGGCGACATCTGCGATGTCCTTGTGGAGACGAACAACCTGCTCGTCTATCGGGGCGCAGTCGCCTCAAGGCTCGCAACGGAAGACGAGTAGCATCGGCTTGCCGGTGCGATTCGCCTCCGCCTTCGCGGTCGCGTAGTCGGTGTGCCAGCCGTATTTCGCGGCGTCGGGTTTCGGCGCGGCCGTCGCGGAACCCGCGATGAGCATCAGGGCGGGCAGAACCAGGACGCGGGACATAGGGGAACCTCGAGTTGAGTGTATTGGCACCAACCGGTCGCGTTGCGGGATGCGGCTCGGTCGTGGGAAGACCGCGCGCGAACCCCCTCCACGGGAATCATTTCTTCTCTTCTGGCTTCTTGAGTACTTCAAGTTTCATGACTCGGAAGCGCTCCTCGAATAGCCACTCGATCTTCACGCGACTGTTCACGACGGTGCCCTTGATCTGCGCGACCATGTCCTTGTCTGGACCGCCGCCTGCGGCTGGGGCGCCACCTTTCCACTGCGGAACGTACTTGCGGGCCTTCTCCTCGCCGTCGGCCTTGATCTCGATCCAGTTGTCGCCCTTCGCGGTGATCACACCGGTCACCGCCCCCTTACGGTCCTTCTCATCCTTCTTCTCGTCCTTCTTCTCATCTGGTTTCTTGTCCTGCGCGGCGCCGGCGATCAGGCAAAACCCGACCATACCGAAGGCCAGTGACCAGGCGAGAGCCAATCGTGCGAACATCTTACATCTCCGTAGTGTGTGGAAGCGGACGGGAACAATCAATTTGCGAACCGCCGACCGGTCGAAACGGGGTCATTTCTTCTCCGGCTTCTTCAGCACCTCTCTGTCGAATCGCTGCGTTGCGACACTCACGGTTTGCCGGGCTTGCCGAGATCCACGCCCTTCTTCTTGAGCGCCTCTTCGAGTTTGGACTTGTCGGTCTTCGTCGGGTCGATGAGCGCGGTCACTTTGCCGTCCTTGAAACTGGCCGTGGCTTGCTCAACGCCGTCGATGGTCGCGATCGCTTCGTAGGCCGCGAGGCAGCACGCCTTACAGTCGAGACCCGCCGCCGGAATGACCACCTGTTGAAGCTTGTCGCGCGCGACGGTGCGCCGCGATTTCACGCCGAACGTGGCGCGCGTAACCGATCGCACCTTGTCGTTGACCAGCTCCGTGACGCGATCTGGCTTCTGACCCGGGAACAGTTTCGCGGGCGAGAATTCAACGGTGATCTCCGCGTCGTTGAAGTTGACCGCGACGAGTTTGAAGTCGGGCAGTTCCTCGAACGCGGCGCGCAGATCTTTCTCGCGGTCCGGGGAAAACAACCCAGTGACGCGGTAGGTGATCTTCTCGATCTTCGGTTCAGCCTTCGCGGGCTGTGCGGCAACCGTCCCGGCGCTCGTCACGAGAGCCGCGATCAGGAGCGCCGCGGAGAAGAAGCGGTGTGCATGCATGGCGTCCTCAGTGGGTTCGGAACAACTGGCTCTGGATCAGGTCGTGAATCAGCGTGCGGGTTCCGCCGCCGTTCTTGTTCGTGACGGCGATCACGGCCACGATCTCGTCGCGGTCCGCGAATGACACCCCGCGCCCGGTCGCGTACACTGCAAACTGCTTCGCGAGGTTCGTCAGAAGCAAATCCTTGTTCGCGGCGAGTAGCGTTTGAAATTCGGTGAGGTCGGAGAACTTCCGCCCGTCAGGGAGTACCCCGCTGGAATCGACCTTCGGGCCGAGTTTGAAGCCGATGCCAATGAACGGGTCGATGGTGCCGCGCGGGGCCGGATCGCCGATTCCAAGTGAACGGTAGCGCCCACGGTGCCCGCCGATCACGTCAAACTCTTCCAACGCGAAGCCCGGTGGGTCCATCTTTGTGTGGCACGACGCGCACATCGCGTGGTTGCGGTGCTTGTCGAGCTGTTCGCGGATTGTTACGGCGCCTCGAACATCAGGCTCCACTGCGGGGATGTTCGGCGGGGGCGGGGCGGGGGGCTGACCCAAAAGTCGATCTAGGACGAACGCGCCACGCGGAACCGGCGACGTTGTCGTGCCGTTGGCCGTCACCTTCAGCACCGCCGCCTGCGTGATGCACGCGCCGCGCGGCGTGCCGGGCGGGAGTTGCACGCGGCGTACCTGCGAGCCAGACACCGCGGGCAGACCGTAGTGCGCAGCGAGTTTGCCGTTGATCATCGCGAAGTCCGACTTCACGAGGTAGTCGGCCGTGAGGTTCTTGTCGATGAGTTCGCGGAAATACGCGAGCGATTCCGCCATCATCGAGTCTTGCAGGTACTTGTTGAACTCCGGGTAGAGCTTGCGGTCCGGGTCGTTGGCCGCGATCAGGCGCAGTTTCAACCACTGGCCCAAGAAGTCATCGACGAATCGCTGCGAGCGTGCGTCCGCGAGCAACCGGTCGATCTCCGCGCGAAGCACTTCGGGTTTCTTGAGCTTCCCGGTCGTGGCTTGAGCGGAGAGCTTCTCGTCCGGCATCGAGTTCCACAAGAAGTACGACAGCCGACACGCGAGCGAGTGGTCATCGAGTTCGCCCGCCGGTTCGACGTGAAAGAGGAAGTCGGGCGAACACAGCGCGGCGCGATACGCCCACCGCATCGCCAACTCGAAGCAGTCGCCCGCGTTGATGCGCTCGCCCGCTTTCGCGACGTAGAGTTTCCGCACATCGGCCGCGACCGGACGCCGGAACGCTCGCGGGAGGAAGTCCGCGAGCAACTTGTCAGCGTCTTCGAGCGGCTTCGTACTGGAGACGGTCCACAGGCCTTCGATCGGGTCCGGTTTGTTCCTCGCCATGAACAACTGTTGCCGGTCCGGGGCGCGCACCGGGAACCGCACGTTCGGATTCGCTTTCGGATCAACCTTCTCGATGGGCAGATCGCCGAACAACCGCTTGTGCCCAACCGGCGGCCAGGTGTCGTGCAGTGGCCCTTCCACTTCGAAGTAGTCGCACGTGATCCCGGGACCGGTGAACGCCATCGCGCGACCCTTGCGCGCGTAGTTCGCCGCCGGGGCCAGCGATGCCGCGTTGAACCCGATTGTCTCGCGCGGGTTCAGCCACGTGGTGACAACGTGCTTCTGCTCGTCCATCGACGGCGCGTCGTAGTAGCCGAGTACCGTGCTGGGGTGACCGCCACCGCGCCCGTCGCCGGTGAGTTGCACGATCGAGAGCCGGGCCGCTTCGGTGCCGCGCGCCGGCAGCACTTTCCCCTTGTCCCACTGGAAGGCCCAGAGCGAGGTTGTGAGCTTGTAGCGGCCGGGGTAGACGGCGACGAACTCGTTGAAGTACGGGTGGAACGATTCGTCCTCGTGGCGGAACAGCCCAACGCTCGCCCCGTTGCGGAACGTGCCCAGGCGCTCGTGTGCGCCTTGGTCGAGGTGGTTGTGTTCACCCGCGGGTGGGAAATCCGGGTCCGGCTTCTTGTTCTTGAGGAGCACGCCGTCGCCGTTCATGAGGACGTGCGCGACGAACCCCGAAGGGTACGCGAGTGTGGTGCGGAACTTGTCCGGCTTCGGCGCGGTCGGGCGCTTCGCGATGGCCGTGTCGAGTACGCGGTCGGCGGCTTCGATGTACTTCGACAGGTTGACGTGTGACAGGTCGAGGGCGTCCGAGTTCTTGTCGAACCCGTGGACCTGTCCGTCCGGCGGGAGGTCGATCTGGAGCGGAAGACCGGGGAGGTCGAAGAGGTCGCGAACGGTGTTCTCGTACTCGACGCGAGTGAGCCTTCGGAGGCGAGTCTTACCGTTCGCGGCGACCGCCTTTCGCTCAACTGCGACGAGATCATCATGGAGCGTCTTCGTGGTCGCGACGATGTCGGCCGCGGGCGGTCGCGGCTTGTTCTTGGGCGGCATCTCACCGCTCGCGATGCGGTCATGGATATTGACCCAAGTCGCGAAATTCTCAGCATCGGCTGGGCTGAACTTCAGTGCGGTGAGGTCGAGACCGCCGGCTTTGGCTTTGCCGTTGGCGTCGTGGCACGACACGCAGTTGTCCGCGAGGAACGCGACCGGCGGCGCGGTGCGCCCGATGGTCGGGAGCGCGAGTGTGGCGAGCGAAACGAGGAGCGTGCTGCGGAAGTGGGTCATGGTGGGAATGTCGCGGTGTTCTTGGTTTTCGCCCTCTCCCCTTGAGGGAGAGGGTCGCCGCGCTTCGCGGCGGGGTGAGGGGTGAAACATTAGCCCGCAGAAGGCGCTACCCCTCACCCGTCGGCGAAGCGCCGACACCCTCTCCCGCAAGGGGAGAGGGGCAGAAAAGACGCGGCTTTGCGAGAGACCTGTTTTTCTCTTTTCTCAACTCATCACCAGCCCGCGCATCGTGCCCTTGCCCGTCGAGAACTCGCGCGTTTCGATTCCCAAGCGTTGGAGCATCGACACGAACAGGTTCGTCAGCGGGTAGTTGTTGTCCTTGTCGAACGCGAGGTGCTGACCGTGCTTGAACCCGCCGCCCGCGAGCAGCACCGGCAAGTTGTAGTTCGAGTGCGAGTTCGCGCTGCCCATGCACGTCCCGTACAGCACCATCGTCCGACCGAGCAGCGTGTCGTCAGCTTCCTTCGCTTCGGACAGAACCTTCAGGAACCCCGCGAGCGCGTCGAACTGCGTCTCCTCCTTCGCCCGCAACTCCGCGAGTACCTCGGGGCGGTTCCCGTGGTGCGTGATGTTGTGAATCGACGTCGCATCGATGAAAAGCGACACGAGTCGCGACGAGTCCGTTTCCAGCGAGAGCTTGATCACGTCGAACATGATCGTCGTTTGTTTCGCGAACTCGCGGCCGTCCTTGATGTCTTCCGGTGGCGTAGCGGTCACCTTCGGCTTCGGTTTGGTTTCCCATTCCTCGGCACTCGCGAGCCGTTGTTCCAGATCGCGCACCGAACTGAGGTACTGCTCCAAACGCTGTTTGTCGGCCGCGGAGAGCGACGCGTTCAACCGCTTCGCTTGATCGCCGACGAAGTCGAGGGTGCTGCGTCCCTGGCGAAGTTCTTCCATCCGGGCCGCGACTTCCGACGCTTTCCCCTGCACGAACAACCGCTCGAAGAGTTTTTTCGGGCTGCGCTCGATCGGGATCGGTGCGCCGCTGCGAGTGTAACTGAGCGTTTGCCCCTCACTGCCGACGCCGAGCGTGAGTGAAGGGTAGCGCGTGCGATTGCCGATCTGTTCGACCGCATACTGGTCGAGCGACACCCAGTTGCGGAACCCGCCGCGCTCTGGGTGCGGCGTGCCGGTGAGGAAGCACTTCTCCGCTGCGTGCGCACCGGTCACGCCGGGGTGACTGACGCCCGAGAACACCGTGAGGTGGTCGCGATTCGCCTTGAGCCGTTCCAAGTATGGGGAGAGGGCGTAGTCCTTGCCGGCCTGCTCCGGGAAGAAGAACTGCGGCAAGATGCCCATGTTCGTCTCGATGCACACCATTCGCCGCGGCACGTCGGCTTTCTCGGCCGCGAACGCCGGCCGCATGGCGTCTAGCAACGGCAGAGCCATTGCAACCCCGGCCCCGCGCAAGAAGGTCCGGCGGGACAGCGCCCGCGGCGCAGGTGAGAAGGAACGCGGCATAGTGATCGCGTGGGTTGGAGGTGCGAAACGAGAGCGAATACGGCGGGAGAGAATAGTAAAACTCTCGCAACTTCGGCACACGAAGTCAACGACATTCCGGCTCTGACCACGGCGCGGGACACTCGTTCACATCGCAAACGCGTCACCTCTCCGATAGAATCACTCCCCACACAACTAAGGTTTCGGCCCATGCTCACGCTCGGCAAGAATTCGATCGGGGTCGGCGACCGGTTCGCGCACCAGGCCAAAGCCCAGTTGCAGGCGTGCATCCTCGCGGCCAGAAGTGGCATCGAAGTCATCCCGGTGTGGAACAAGTCCAACCGCGAACACACCATCATCGGGTCCGAACCCGCGAGCGTGCGTGCCTCAGCCGATGCCGCGGTTCGCGACCTGAAATGGACCAAACCATACCACGTCGATGCCGACCACATCAGGCTCGAAACCGTCGAGCGGTATCTGCCGTCGTGCGACTTCTACACGATCGACGTGGCCGATTCGATTGGCCAGCCCACGAACGCGAACGCGGTGAAAATCTTCACGACGCGGCACCCGGAGTTGCTCGGCACGCTCTCGATTCCGGGCACTGCTGAACCATTCACCACCACACCCGCGGACATCCAGCGCATTGTCGGCAAGTATCTGAAGGCGGTGAAAGACGCGAGCGAAATCTACCACAAGATCGCATGGTCGAAGGGGTCCGACAACTTCATCACCGAAGTTTCGATGGACGAAACCGACGCACCGCAGTCGCCGCAGGAACTCCTGCTGATTCTCGCGGCGCTCGCCGACGAAGGCGTGCCGGTGCAGACCATCGCGCCGAAGTTCACGGGTCGGTTCAACAAGGGCGTGGACTACGTCGGCGACGTGGTGCAGTTCGAGCGCGAGTTCCGCGACGACCTCGCGGTGATTGCTTACGCGGTCAACAAGTTCCGGCTCCCTGCTAATCTCAAACTCAGCGTCCACTCGGGCAGCGACAAGTTCTCGCTGTACGCGCCAATGCAGCGTGCGCTCCGCGACACCGGTGCGGGCGTTCACCTGAAGACCGCGGGCACGACGTGGCTCGAAGAAGTGATCGGCCTCGCGGAGTCCGGCGGCGACGGCTTGGCCCTGTCAAAGGTGATCTACGCGAAAGCGCTCACGAAGAAGGCCGAACTGTGCGCACCTTACGCGGCCGTCATCGACATCGACGCAACAAAGTTGCCCACTGCGGACGAGGTGTACGAGTGGAGTCCAGAGCAGTTCGTGGGAGCACTTCGCCACGATCAGGCGAATCCGCTGTTCAACCCGTCCCTCCGTCAGTTGCTTCACGTCGGGTTCAAGATAGCGGCGCAGATGGGCGAACAATACCTGAACATGCTGAAGGCGTGTGAGAGCGCCGTGTCTCGCAACGTCACGACGAACCTGTTCGACCGGCACCTGAAACCGCTGTTCATCGGGTGAGCACTACCCACCGTCTTTCCTCCCCAAGCGTGGTGGGTACTGCCCACCCTACAAGAACCATGACGAACCTCTTCAATCTTTCTGGCGAAGTTGCCGCGGTCCTCGGCGGCACTGGCGTTCTCGGAGGGGCGATGGCCGATGCGCTCGCCGCAGCCGGAGCGACCATCGCGGTCGTCGGGCGCAGCGAGGAACGCGGCATGGAACGTGTTCGCGCCATCGAGAAGGCCGGCGGGAAAGCGATCTTCCAGGCCGCCGACGCGATGAGCCGCGATTCGCTTATTTCCGCACGCGACGCGATCATCGCGAAGCTCGGCAACGTCACGATCCTCGTGAACGGTGCCGGCGGCAACAAACCAGAAGCGACCGTTCCGCCCGGCGGTGACTTCTGCAAGTTGGGGCTAGAAGGGTGGAATGCAGTCTTCGATCTGAACCTCGTCGGCGGGACGCTGTTCCCGTGCCAAATCTTCGGCGAAACGATGGTCGCCTCCGGTAAGGGAAGCGTCATCAACATCGCGTCGATGGCGAGCATCACGCCGTTGTCGCGGGTGGTCGCGTATTCCGCTTCGAAGGCCGCCGTGCTGAACCTCACGCTCTGGCTGGCACGCGAGTGGGCCACGAAGGGCGTCCGTGTGAACGCGATCAGCCCCGGCTTCTTCCCCGCGGAGCAGAACCGGCGGATGCTCCTCAAGGAAGACGGCACGTACACCGACCGCGGGCAGTCGATCGTGGGCCACACACCGATGGGCCGGTTCGGAAGCGCGGAAGAGTTGGCCGGCGCTGTGATCTGGCTCGCATCGCAGCGTGCGTCTGGCTTCGTGACAGGACAGAACATCGTCGTGGACGGCGGCTTCTCGTCGGTCACCATCTGACGACGTTTAGCGTTGTCCCACAGGGGCAACACCTCAATCGAACCACTCGTCCGCCGCGTTGAACGCCGGCAGCGCGAAGACGATCGTCTTCAGTCCGGCATCGCTCACAACGCGGTGCCGCGTACCCGGTTCGATCCAGACCGTGGTGCCAGGCTCCACGTCGTGCCACACGCCGTTCAATTCGATCTTGCCCAATCCCTCCAGGATGTAGTAAACCTCCGTGGTTTCACGGTGGAAGTGCCGTGCGGAATCGGTGATCGCGGTGACGTGCAGCGAACATGGCGCTGCGTCGAGCGCCGTGAGTGGTCGCGTGCTGACGCCGCACGGGCACGGCACGCTCGGCGCCTCGCTGAGCTTTCGCACCAGATAGCCCAGTGTCGCGGTTTGCATCGGTGTTCTCCGGTAAGTTCACACAGCATACGCCGGATTCGCTCCGGCTTCGAGAGGATCTCCGCGTGCCGCGTCCCCTGCTCTGTTCGCTCCTTCCGCTCCTTCCGCTCGTGCTGTTCGCGGTCGGGTGCGGTTCCGAACCGCCGGCCGCCACGAGCACCCCCGCGCCAACCGCCACGAACAACAAACCCGCCGACTTCCAACCGGGCACTTGCGGAAAGATCAGCGGTTCGGTGACATGGGATCGAGACTGCCCAATACCCGCGGTGCCGCAGGTCTACGACAGGCGCCCACGCTCGGACGGAAACGGCTACGACACGCGAATCCTCACGCACCCCTACGCGCCCAACATCGATCAGTTCACGCGCGCCCTCAAAGGCGCAGTCGTGTACCTGCGCGGAGTCAACCCGGTGCGCGCGAAGCCGTGGGACTTGCCTACGGTGACGGTCGAAGTGCGAGACTCGCAGATCGTCGTGAAACAGGGCGACCGCCCGCCGGGGCGCGTAGGCTTCGTGCGCCAAGGCGAACCGGTGAAGATGCAATCGAGCGAACCGTTTCACCACGTGCTGCGCGGGCGCGGAGCCGCGTTCTTCGCACTCCCCTTCCCCGACCCAGAGAAGCCGCTCGAACACCGCTTCGAGACGTACGGTCGTGTCGAACTCACGAGCGCCGCCGGATTCCACTGGCACGCCGCAGATCTGTTCGTGTGCGACCACCCGTACTACGCGGTCTCGGATTCCAACGGGATGTTCGCGTTCACGCAGGTTCCCGAGGGCACCTACGAACTCGTCGTGTGGCACCCGAACTGGACAACCACCGCGAGCGAACGGAACCCCGAAACCAGTTTGGTGCAGCGGGTCGTGTACGCGGCACCACTGGAAAGCTCACGCCCAGTCATGGTTGTCGCCGGGCGAGTGATCATGGCGAACGCCGTTCTCACAATCCCAAAGAAGTGATTTAAGATCGTGACGGTTGATCTTTCCCCCCCATGCGTCAATAGTGGTGGCATCTCCTCACTTTCCCCGGTGCCACCGTGAACGCTGTCGCCACCATCGCGCTCGCCGTCCTCACGGCCGCGAACCCACGGGAACCCACCACTGACGAGTTCAAGCCGTGCGTCGAGAAGGGATTGAAGTGGCTCGCCGCACAGCAACACGCGGACGGCAGTTGGGCCAGTCGGAACGACCGCTACCCGACCACCACAACCACCCTCGCGGGCCTCGCACTGCTCGCGGAAGGCAGCACGCCCCAGAGCGGAACCTACGCGCACCAACTGCGCAAGGCGGTCGCGTGGATCGACAAGAACGCCACCGAATCCGGGTTGCTCGCCACCAGCACCGGGGAAACCGGCCGCAACGTGCAGGGACACGCACACGCGCTGCTGTTCCTGGCGTGTGCCCACGAGACGGACGACGACCCCGAGTGCCGCAAGCAGATCGGTAAACTGCTCTCTCGCGCGGTCGCGTTCGCCGAGGATTCGCAAGGAAATCGCGGTGGGTGGGGACTGGTCTCTTCGCGCGAGCGCGCGAACGGCGACGACAGTTTTACAACCCTGCTGATGCTACAAGGGCTGTTCGCCGCACGCAAAGCCGGGATCGCGGTGCCGCCGAAGTTGACTGACGCGGCCACGAACTACCTTGTGAAAGCGACGAACGCAGCCGGCGGAGTCTTCCCCCGCGCGATCGACGCGAATTTCCCCGGCGCGGGAACCGGACAGGTGCAACTCACGTCCGGGTCCGCCGCAACACTACTAATGCACGACGGGTTGCGACCGGACGCGCTGCGGCGCTGGGTTGCGAACCTCAAACCGAACATCGGCTTACGACTCACGCGTGTCAATTCGGCCTCCGCGTTCACAAACCTCCAGATCGCGCGGGCCGCGTTCGCGCTGGGCGAAAACGGTCACGCCCGGCTCGATCCGAACGCACTCGTGACGGACCTCGTGCGGTGGTCGTCGTATCGAGCGGTGGCATACGGCGCACTCAAGACCGAACAGTCAGCGGACGGGAGTTGGCCAGACACGCTCAACGGGCCAGCCCATTCCACAGCCATCGCGCTCATCATCCTTCAGCTCGAAAACGACTACGTGCCCGCGTTCGCACGCTGAACCGAGTTCACCGAAATCCGCGAATGACTGTTGCTCTCCGCCCCGTGGTGCGTCCATAGTGGTAGAGAGCTTTCGTTGCTTTATTGAGGGTCGCCATGAACGCCGCCGCTGCCGCCATCGCGCTCGCGATTCTGACGACACCCGCACCCACATCGAGCGCGGGCCCCACGGTACAGGTGGGTTTGAAGTGGCTCGCGTCGCAGCAGAAAGCGGATGGCACCTGGGACAGCTTGAACGGGTTCGCCCCGACCACAACCACCGCGACCGCGGGCCTGGCGCTCCTGATGGAAGGGAGTACGCCGAAGGACGGCGCTTACGCGCCGCACATCCGCAAAACGATCGCATGGCTGGAGACGAACACGAGCGACAAGGGAATGCTCGCGAGCAACGGGCAGAACGAAATGTACCAGTACATCCCCAGTCACTCGCAAGCGCTGCTATTCCTCGTCTGCGCCTACGACGCGGACGACGACCCCGAGCGCCGCACACGAATCGCGAAGGTGCTGACGAAGGCAACAGCGTTCCTCGTGGAACAACAGACCGCGCGCGGCGGGTGGGGCTTCGTCGGCTCGCGACCCGGCAACGACTACGACGACAGCCAGTCCACGGCGACCGTTCTCCAGGCGCTCTTGGCCGTGCGAAAGGCCGGTATCAAGGTTCCGAGGAAGGCGACCGACGGGGCCGTTCAGTACCTCTCGAAAGCGACCAACAATGAAGGCGGGATCATCTACAGCATCTTCGGCGGACAGGTTCCGCGGGGCAACGACGGACAGCCCATGATCAGTTCGATGGCCGCCGCGGGCGCCCTCATGCAGGACGGGAGCCGACCGGAGTTGCTAGCGAAGTGGGTGAAGTACGCCAACGGCACGAACACCGCTCAACAACTCCAGTTGCTCCGAACGAACGGCATTTACGCGATACCGCATCAACACCATCTCTCACGGGTCGCGTTCGCACTGGGCGAGAACGGGCACCGCAAACTCGACCCCGACGCGAGCGAAGAGAGCCTGCTCCGCTGGTCCGTACACCGCGCCAGGCTTTTCAAGGTACTCAAGGAGACGCAGGGCAAGGACGGGAACTGGCCCGACCAGAACTTCGGTCCGGTCTACTCCACCGCGCTGACACTTGTGATTCTGCAACTCGACAACGACTACCTCCCCGCGTTCTCGCGCTGAGCAGAAGAAACCACCACCTCCTCCTGTAGGGAAGGGAAGGGAAGCAAGACGAATGTTCCTCATTGCCACTTGCGGTTTCAAATTTCCCTTCCGGTGGGGAGTTGGTATTCGTCTAGTCTCTTCACGATTCCTTCAATTCCCTTGCTTTCTTCCGACACACCGTGAAGAATAACTTCCGCGCACAGGGATCGACTTCATGTTCATCTACCCGGCGATTGATCTCCTCAACGGCCGCGCTGTGCGGCTTCGGCAAGGCGATTACTCGCAGGAAACCGTCTTTTCCGACGACCCGGCTGCGGTCGCACGCAAGTGGGTTGAACTCGGTGCCGACCGCATCCACGTCGTGGACCTCGACGGAGCAAAAGCCGGCAAGCCCGTGAACGGCCCCGTCATTCGCGCGATCGTCGAAGCCGCAGGCGTACCCGTTCAACTCGGTGGTGGACTCCGCACCGACGCCGATCTCGAAACCGTCTTCGGCTGGGGCGTCCGCTGGGCGGTACTCGGGACTCGCGCGCTCCAATCACCAGACTGGACCCGCACGGTCGCAAACCGCTACCCGAATCACATTGTTCTCGGCGTTGATGCGAAGGAGGGCTTCGTCGCGACCGAGGGGTGGCTCGAAGTGTCGCGAGTGAAGGCCATCGATCTCGCCAAGCAAGTAAGCGATTCGCCGCTCGCGGCGGTCGTTTACACGGACATCGCGAAGGACGGCATGATGAGCGGGCCGAACTTCGCGGGTCTCGCGGAGATGCGTGACGCGATGCCTCTTCCCGTAATCGCCAGCGGAGGCGTTTGCACCCTGGACCACGTGCGCCGACTGATCGAAGAACGGATTCCCGGCTGCATCATCGGCCGCGCACTTTACGAAGGAACTCTTGATCTCGCAGCCGCTCTCCACATCAGTCGAAAGTCATAAAGTCCGATTCGTAACGTCGAAGACTTCTCCTGCTCTGGTTTTCGACGTTACGACCTTCGACGTTACGACCTTCGACCTTTCTCGAAGGAGTTCACATCATGGCTGTAAAGCATCTGGTGGAAAACGTCAGAGACATTGCACTCGTGGGGCACCGCGCCGCGGGCAAAACCAGCCTGGCCGATGCCCTCCTCTTCGACGCACATGCGGTGGACCGACTGGGCAGCGTGGACGACGAAACCTCAATCGCCGACTCCGACGACGAAGAACACAAACACCACTTCTCCATCGACACACACGTCCTCCACGCCGAACACGACGGCAAACACCTCAACATTCTCGATGCCCCTGGCTCACCGGATTTCATTGGTGCCGCACTCGAAGCGCTCGCGGCAGTCGAAACCGCCGTCATCGTCATCTCGGCGACCACCGGCGTCGAGATGATCACGCGGAAGATGTTCACGGAGGCGACCGCGCTGGGGCTGTCGCGCGCCTTCGTCATCAACAAACTCGACGCCGACAACATCGACCTGCCGAGTCTGGTCGAAAGCATTCAGGCCGCGTTCGGAAAGAACTGCGTGCTATTCAACGTCCCGGACCGACTCGGCGCCGGGATGCGAGAGGTTCACTGCCTGCTCGACCCGCGACAAATCTTCCCGCCGTCAAGCCCAGTGGACGCCACCGCCGCGCGCAGTCAACTCATCGAAGCCGTGGTGGAAGCCGACGAGGAGTTGCTCGAAAAGTACCTGAGCGAAGGCAAAGTAACGCTCGCGGAACTGGAAGCCGACATCACACACGCATTGGACGCGGGCACGCTGATCCCGATCTTCTGCGTGAGCGCGAAGAAAGACAAAGGCGTGAAGGAACTGCTCGACGCGCTCAGCCGCTACGGGCTGTCGCCGGCGTTCGCCCGCAAGCGTCTCGAAGGGTTGCAGGTCGGCGCTAACGGTTCGACCCACCAACTCGAACCGACTGAACAGGAAGAGTTCGTCGCGCAGGTGTTCAAAGTCGTGAACGACAAATTCGTCGGGCACCTGAGCTTCATTCGCGTGCTCGCGGGCAAGCTCCAGCACAACCACAACGTCGTCAACCTGCGCAACGGAGCCACGCTCCGCGTCGGACACCTGCTTGAAGCGCAGGGGAAGAACACGACGCAGGTTCACGAGGTCGGCCCGGGCGACATCGTTGCGATAGCAAAGGTTGAGGGGTTGGAGATCGGCGACACGATCGCGTACACGAACCACGCGCCGAAGATTCCGCTGCCGCACTTCCCAACGCCGATGTTCGGACTGGCGATCGAGCCAAAGACCCGAGGCGACGAGCAGAAGATTTCCGTTGGGCTGCACAAGCTCGCGGCCGAAGACCCAACCGTGAAGGTCACGCACGACTCGCAGACGCACGAACTCGTCATCAGCGGCGTGAGCCAACTCCACCTCGACATCATCCGCGAACGGCTCAAGGCTCGGTTCGGCGTGGAAGTGAACACCAAAGAACCGAAGATCCCGTACCGCGAGACGATCGATGGAGAGGCACCCGGCGAACACAAGCACAAGAAACAGACCGGTGGCCGCGGGCAGTTCGCCGAGGTCCATATCCGCATCTACTCGCTGTCGCGCGAGATCAAGGATCAGGCACAGTGCGAAGCGGAGTTCGCGAACAAAAGCCGGTTCGAGAAGTTGCGGAGTTGTCACTACGACCCGGCGTTCAACTTCGCGTTCATCGACCACATCGTCGGCGGCACGATCCCGAACAACTTCATCCCGGCCGTCGAGAAGGGGTGCAAGGAGATGCTCGACCGCGGCGTGCTGGCCGGCTACCGCATTCAGGACTGTGCCGTCGAAGTTCACTTCGGGAAGTACCACGACGTGGACTCGTCGGAAGCCGCATTCAAGACGGCGGCGCGGCACGCGTTCC
Source organism: Singulisphaera sp. GP187 (assembly GCA_945905925.1). Taxonomy (GTDB): domain Bacteria; phylum Planctomycetota; class Planctomycetia; order Gemmatales; family Gemmataceae; genus Gemmata. The sequence continues at coordinate 9,678 of CAMDQN010000056.1, read as the reverse complement.
GCAAAGCGTTCCTGGCGGCGAGACCGTCGCTGCTCGAGCCAATCGTGAAGCTGGAAATCACGTTGCCGAGCAAGTACACCGGGGCGATTCTCGGCGACCTGCCCACGAAGCGCGCACACGTCGAGAACCAGGACAGTTTGCCGGGCGACATGACGGTGATTTATGCTCGCGCGCCCCTTGCGGAGGTCGCGCGCTACGCGGCGCAACTCGGCGGCATGACGCAAGGACAAGGTTCATACGCGATGGAACTCAGCCACTACGAGATGGTGCCGGCCAACGTTCAACAGCAGATCGTCAGTAAGGCCCAGATGAAGGACGAGGAGGACGATTGAGACGTCGCACCTGAGAGCACCCTGTTAGCCGCAAGCCGAAGGCGAGCGCGAAGATCCGCGCTCGCCTTCGGCTTGCGGCTAACAACTTGTTGAAGCCACCTCTCTGCGTCGCTATTCCTAGAAGCACAACACCTCGCGCCACTTGGGACCACCCCAACCCGGCCCGACCGGTGATTCCAGGTACCCTCATGACCGAACCCCTCTTTGCCGCGGGTCTCCCCGCCCTGTTCGCCGAATGCGGAGAGGGGAAAAGCGCCGTCTTCAAATTCTTCTACTGCGAGTGGTACTTCTCGGTGCCGCTCGTGGTCATGTCGCTGATCGCGGCGGCGCTGGTGATCTGGCGCATCCTCCTGAACATGACCGCGAACACAGATCTAGACGACTTCTTACCCTTGTTCCAGCAGACGTTACGCAAGGGTGGGATCAAAGCAGCGGTGAGCCTTTGCAAAGAGGAGAAGGGACTAATCCCGAACCGGCTGTTCATCGCAGGCCTGGAGGCTGCGGATCAGGGTGCCGCGGCGATGCGCCGGAGCATGGCGAACGAGAACGAACTCGAAATCGTCCCGCGATTGCACTTCCTGCTGGCCCCGATCCTTGCGATTGCGAAGATCGCCACGATGGTCGGGCTGTTCTTCACCGTCATCTCGATGATCAACACGTTCGACGCCATCGGGGCGCAGACCAAGGAGGGCAACGTGAAGGGCGTGGCCGGCGGCGCGGACAAGATCGGCCTCGCACTATTCGCGACCGCTCTCGGGCTGTTCACCGCGATTCCGCTGGTGTTCAGTCACGTGCTGTTCAAGGAGTGGATCGCGAAGTTCGAGATCCGCGTCAAAACGTCGTCGCAGAAGCTCATCACACTCGTCACCAACTACAAGAAAGACCCGAAGTTGCTCGACGAGAAAACAATAGACGATGACGATGATGACGACGACCGGAAGCGCAGACCCAAGAAGCGAATGCGAGAGGATTGAATCGCCACGGTTTCGCGTTCGACCCGGAGGGGCGAGAGCAGTCCCCACAACCGCGAGTGATCATGGCCGTGAAGCCGCCGAAAGCGTTCGACGTGTGGTTCGTCGTCGCGAACACGGTCTACAAGGCCGTGCCCTACAACGTCGTCGCGGACTGGACACAGCAGGGCCGGCTCGCGCGCACGGACATGGTGCGCCCCGCCGGCACCACGGAAGTCTGGGTCGCGGTCGGGGAGTTCGACCTGCTCGCCGACTACCTCACACGTCCGTCGGCCGCGACCGCAGTGTCTGTGATGGTTCGCACTTCAGAAACTGCGCCCTCAGTGGAGGCCGCACCGGTCGAACTACCAGACCCGGAACCGGCCCGGCGCGTCAGCCGACCCGAAGACGACGACGAAGTGGACATGATCCCGCTCATCGACATCAGCATGGTGCTGCTCGTCTTCTTCATCATGATTCAAGCGGCCGGCGCGCTCGCGCCCGTGGACGTACCGGAGATGAAGTACGGCGGGCAACTCAGCAACGACCCATCCGCGATCACGATCACCATCGAGAAGTTGAACGCCGAAGAAGTGTACTACTCGGTCCGCGTGGGCAACCTGGCACCGAAGGCGATCCACGACAAACTGCCAACCCCGGAGGCCGCGATCAAGGCCCTCAAGGAGTTACTGTCCGGGGCGACGCGACCGCCCGAGGTGCGGATCGCGTGCCGCAAGGACTTGCCCCGCGAGCGCGTCTACGAACTGCGCCGCGCTCTCGAAGAGGAGCGCAAGAAGAAACTCATCAACTCGTTCGTCGCGACCGTTGTCGAGGCACCCGAAAAATGACCGTGTGGCAGGTCAGGAAAGAAGGCTCGCCGGACGTACTCTCGCTCCCGACTGCAGCCGAGGTGCTGACCGGGTTGCGCGACGGCAACTTCCTCCCCACCGACGAGGTGAAGGGGCCAACCGACGTGGTGTGGATCGCGATCGAAGCGCACCCGACGTTCGCGGAAGCGGCCGAAGACATCGACCCGCCCCCAGACGAGGCCGACGACACGCACCTCGACATGAACCCGCTCATCGACGTGTGCCTCGTGCTGCTTATCTTCTTCATCCTGACCATCACCTATGCCTCGCTGGAACGCGCGCTTGATGTGCCGGAGGACACCGCCGACGACAAGGGCGCCCCGGAACGACACAAGGACGAGTTCAAGGACGACTCGTTCATGGTTCTCGTGAAGATGGACGGCGAGCGTCCAATCATCAAAATGGGCACGCAGGGCACGCTGAAGGAAGTGCCGCAAGAGCGGATCTTCGCGGATATGGGCAACATCATCAACACGACCGCGCGCAAACAAATGCTGCTTGACATCGACAAGGACGTGCCGTGGGGCATCGAGACCGCGATCCTCGACGCCGCGAAGGGCAACAAGGTTCACCGTATCATCAACAATCAGCGCACGCGAAAGTAGTGGGCGAGCGGGGGCGTCAGATCCCTGTTGAACCTAAGAGCGAACGATTGCTCTGAGGGTTATCAGGGCGCTTACGCCCCCGCTCACCCCAATTCCGAATAGCTTCGCCCCCCCATCTTCGCGTTCCAGCCGCACAACCAAAACAATCCGTTCAAGTTCCCCCACCCCGAGTGTCGATCAGGTGCGACAAGGGAGCCGTGCCGGCTTTGGGGAGCCTGGAACGATCCACCACGGACTGGGGAAGTTGCCATGAGCGATACACGCGGTCTGCTCGATCGAATCTCCGCGTTCCGGCAACGGCTCGACGCGACACCGAACCTGATCCCGGACGCGATCACGGTCGATCACGGGGACGCGAACGCCGTCGTGTCGGAAGCCGAAGCGTTCCGCTTGTCGCTCAAGCGCATCGCGGGCAGCCCGAACGTTGCAGAGGGACCACTGCCGCAGTTCACGGACCGCGCGCAGCAATTGCTCGGGCGGGCGAAAACGCTCCTCGACCGACAGCGCAAGTTCACGACCGACCCACTGTACGCGGCCTGCGCCGCGAGCAGTGAACCGGACTCACTCGTGAGCTACCACCGCGAAACCGTCGGCGTGCTCGATTCGGTAGTGCGGCTCGCGCAAGCGTTCCCGGACTCCGCGGGTGCCCAGTTGAAGATGTGCGACGGGCTGAACGGGTTGCTCGGCGTCGTGCGCGATCGGCTCGCGATTCAAGAGCGCGTACTCGCACAGCGGCACACGGACGCGGACCGCATCGACCGGCTCGCGGGGTTCTTTACCTCGCTGCACTGCAACCTTCCAGTGGCGCTAGAAACGGTCGCAACTCTCGCCGAGGAACTGCTCGCGGACGCACGGCTCGCGAAGCCAGTCCGGTTCGTCCGTGCGCCGGTAATGTCCGCTCACTCACCCGGCGGAACAACGGCCTTTCCTGTTCCGGCCCGGTTCATCGCGGCGCACGCGCTCAACGTGGCGCAGGTCGTGGCGCGGGTCGTGCCATTCGACTACGAATGGGCCGGCCGGCCGCTCGCGCCGGTCGTCGCGGCGCTGATAATGGACTGCGGGATGCTGACCGTGCCGTCGGAGGTGCTCGCGAAGACGGAACCGCTCACGGCCGACGAGCGCCGGGTTCTGGAAGCACACCCGAAGTTAGGCGCGGAACTCTTGCTCTGGCGGTTCCCAAACATCGCGGGTCCACTCGCGGCGGCCGTCGCGTCGCACCACGAGCGTGCCGACGGAACCGGTTACCCCGCGGCGCTGCCCGGCGCCCAGGTGCCGCCACTCGGCCGGTTGCTCCGGGTCGCGGACGTGTACGCGGCGCTCTCCGAGGACCGCCCACACCGCCCGGCTGGCGACCCGCGCGCCGCTCTCACCGACGTGCTCCTGATGGCCGAACACGGGCAACTCGACCGCGACTTCGCCGAGTACCTGCTAAACCTCTCGTATTACCCGGTGGACACGGTGGTCGAACTCACCGACGGGAGCGTTGGGGTGGTCGTAGCGAACCACGCGAACCGGATCGACCCCCGTGCGCCTGGGCGCCCGGTCGTCGCGGTTCTGACGGAGCCGGACGGCACGATGTTGTCGCGCGCCGAGTACCTGGACTTGTCCGCAGCCGATCGCGGGAGCATTGTGAAGGCGGTTTCCGCGGCGCGGTGCCGCGAATTGTTGGCGAGCCGGTATCCCGATCTCGTTTGACGCGGGACGCTCCGCTTCGCGTCGCGGCGAAACGACCAAGCCACCATGACGTCCTACCTCGCGGCGACGCGCCACCCGTGGGTTTGCTTCCTGTTCCTGCTGCCACTGTTGGCGGCTTATGAGGGCGGGTTGTACTGGCTCGGCGGGGAGCAGGGCGTGCGACTCCGCAACGGCGCGGACGCGTGGCTCCGGTGGGCGCTCGAAGTGTTCGGCGCGGGCCACGCTCTCGTCGCGCCGGCGGTCGTCCTCGGCGTGCTGCTCGTGTGGAGTTGGTGGCGCTGGGCCGACCGACCGGAAGACCCGGTGACGGCACTGTTCGGCATGGCGTTCGAGAGCGCAATGTTCGCGGTCGTGCTGTGGCAGTTCAGCCGGAACTTCGGGCCGATCATCGACGGTCTGGGAATCAAGCTCCAAATCACGATGCGCACGGCACCCGCGGCGCAAATCCTCACATTCATCGGCGCCGGCATCTACGAAGAAGTGCTGTTCCGACTCGCGTTGTTCGGCGGGTTGACCCTGTTGCTGCGTACAGTCGGCGTGCCGGGCGTGGTGGCGATCCCGGTGGCCGCGTGCGCGGCGGCGCTGGCATTCGCGGCGGCGCACCACGTCGGCCCCTACGGGGAACCGATGCGGGCCGATTACTTCGTGTTCCGCACCGCCGCAGGGCTATTCTTCACGGTGCTGTTCGTGGGTCGCGGGTTCGGAATCGCAGTTGGTGCCCACGCCGGCTACGACGTCCTCGTCGGCGTCGTGGTGGGGTGAACTGGGTTGGGCTCCGAACGCGAGGGCAAGAAAGCAAATAACCCCGCGACCGTGGTCGCGGGGTTTCCCGTGGCGAGACGTTCGAGCGTCGGCTCACTCCCACCTTTACGGGAACTGTGGGAACTGCGGACCCGGCAGCGGCACCGCTGTGTTCGGCCCGATCATCTGTTTGATCAATTCGTCCTTCACCTTGACAAGCGCGGTGCCACCGGTCTTGAGGTCGTCCGCGGTGAACGTGCCGGGCACAGTGAACTGCGCGCGACCCACCTCGTCCTTCGCGACGTCCGCCTTGAGCGTCACATTCACGACGATCTGAAACTGCCCACCGACAACTGGCTTGACCGCATAGGCGATGTCGAAGTGGACGGGTTTCTCCTCCGGTCCCTCGACAAAAGCGATCAGCTGGTGCCCGATCGGCGGCGGGTCCGTCGGACTTCCCCACGTGTAGCCCGGGGGCGGCGGAACCTGCCTCCCCCACGGCTCGTTCGCGAACGCGGTGTTCACCCCGTCGGCGAACTCGTTGCGCAGTTTCCCTTCGCGCGTAAGCTTCTTCTTCTTCTCCTCCTTCTCCTCCTTCTCCTCTTCGGTATCTCTGGGCGGCGACAGCGTTTCAGTGACCCGCAGCGACACGACCGGCTGTTCCGCGGTGCCGAGCAAGCGAAGAATCTCGCACATGCCGCGACCGAGTTGCGGGTCGGCGGTCTTCGCCGCGATGTTACTCTCGATGTGCTTGACCGGGTCGACGTAGAACCGCGGTAGTCGGTCGAGTACCTCCTTGCGATGCATCGTATTCCGCGGGTCGATGAGGTACGCGCGCAACGCCCCCGGTTGCTCGCGCTGCGGGTCCTTCGTCACCCGCTCAAAGATGGCTTCGTCGCGCACCACCGGGTTGATGAGGAACGCCATGACGCAGAAGCACAGGAAGCAGCCGGCGAAAATGAACAAATAGGGAAGGAACGCGGGGATCGCGCGCCCCTCGCGGGTCGGCCCCTCGGGTACCTCGGTGATGTCGAGTTCGACCAGGTTCAGGTTGATGCTTTCCTGTGCGTCCTTCGGTTCGTCGCCGTTGCGTACGACGTACTTCGCGAGGCCGCCCAGGTCGGCTGCGCCGAGGTCGGCCCGCTCGCCACCGTCCGGTCCGCGCGCCCACGCAACGTAGTTCAGGAACGTGACCATCTGCTCGGCGCGGGCCTCGTGGGCGAGCGTCACCGCGGCGCTCTTCCGCCCGCCGAGAAGAATCACCACGACGCTGTTCTGGTAATTCCCGTTGCTGTCGTAGTTGTGCGTATAACGCGCGTCGGCCACTTCGTCGATCGCCGTGACGGTGACCTGTTCGCGGAATGCCTCGTAGAGGAACAGTGGGTCGACGTAGACCCACGTGCCTGCGTTCTTTCTGCCGCCCATCGCGCGGAACTTGGCGAGGAAGAGCCAGCCGCCGACCATGAAACCGGCGGTCTGGAGGACCGCGACGCGCACCGGGTCCTGGAAGATGATCCCGGTCCACGTTGGGATGGTGAGCAAGAACGTGGCGACAAGTGCGATCGGCCCCGCGATGCACCCGCAGCCCGGCAACGAGTCGCTGGTCGCGGCGAACACGCCCGGCGCCCCGACGCCTTCGTTGTCGCGGACCGCGGTCAGGTACTCACGGGTCGCGTCGTCGAGTTCCTCGAACAAGAACGTCTTGGACATTCCAGCTCTCCGAGAGTCTAGCGCAAATGTCGAAAGTCGTAAGGACTCAAGCCGTGAAGTCAAGTCAGGACTGTTTCCGACTTTACGACATTCGACGCTACGAAATCAGCCCACGAACTGGTGCGGAACGAAACGACTCGTGTTTCCGGTTATCAGTGAAGCGTCTTCGCGGATGCCCATCCCGCACGCCTCACCGTTGACGATCCAACTGCCGAGGACCGGGTAGCGGCCGTCGTGCGGCTTGAAGTTGCTGGCGAGCGCCTGGTAGACGTACGGCCCGCCCTGGTACGGCCCCTCGGTTTTGTGGGCGAGCCGCCCGCCGATCACCACCTCGATGTTCGCTCCCTCGCGAGCGTGAATCGGCTTCTTCACATAGCTCCCGTCGGTGAGCGGGTCGAACGACGCGGGGAGCAGGAACGGGCTGTTCGGGTGGCGCTCGTAGAGAAGGGGCAGGATGCTTTTGCAGCTCAGGATCATCTTCCACGCAGGTTCGACCCACCGGGTCGGCGCGGTGCGCAGGTGCGGGCCGAACTCCTCGCGTGTCATCCACTCCCACGGGTACAGTTTGAAGCACCGGTGGATCGGGAACCCGGTCCCATCCACGAACACCTTGCGCGGACGGTCGTAGCCGATGTCGTCAACGTCGATGAACGTGGTCTTGGCGCCTGCCTGGATCGCGGTGTCCCGCAGGTACTCCGCGGTGATGAAATCCTCGGGCGAATCGAGTTTACTCATCGCGGCAAAGTGAATCGGCCCGCTGTCGTGCCGGAGAACTTCCTTCCACGCGTCGATTAGGTGTTCGTGGATGCTATTAAACTGGTCGGCGCGCTCGTCCACATCCTTGAGCCACACCCATTGCGCGACCGCCGCTTCGACGAGCGCGGTTGGGGTGTCGGCGTTGTATTCCAGCATCTTCGGCGTGTCGGTGCCGCCGCAGTAGGCGAGATCAAACCGACCGTACACTGACGGATCCTTCCGCTCCCACGACCGGATGACGTAGTCCTCGAATTCTTGCGGAATCAGGAACAACCCAAACAACCGCTTGTCGATGACCTCCTGAACCAACTCCATGCACATCTTGTGCAGCGCCTGGGTGGCAGCCTCGATGGTGTCGATCTCAAACGCTGTGAACTGGTAGTACGCGGTTTCGTCCCAGTACGGTTCGTTGCGGATCGTGTGGTAGTACAATCCGTACTCTTCGACCCGCTTCTGCCAGTTAGGGCGGGGATCGGTCGTGACCCGGCGCACAGCAGCCTCCTTTGGAGGAAAGGTAGAAGGAAAAATGAAAAAAGGAAAAATGGCGAGACGAAGAACACCGCATTCACGGTGCCTTCCTCCATTTTTCCTTTTTCACTTCTAATTTTTCATTCGGAGCGGGTTAGCTGCCGCCGCCACCACCGCTGACGCGACCACCGACGGAGCCGAAACCGCCCTTGGACACGCTACTGCCCATCGCCGGGCCGCCACCGCCGCCGCCGCGCATGGACGAACCGCCACCGCCGATGTGACCGATGAAGATGAACATGCCGCCGCTGCGGGGCCGCCCGCCAACGCGCTTCTCGGCCTGTTTGTCGGCCTCTTCGTTGAATTCCTTGTTCGGCCAGACGAAATACGTGGCGGTCAACACGCCGGCGCCGAGCAGAACGAGAGATAACTCACGCGACATGCGGGTCATGGCATATCACCCTTGAAACGCGCCCGTGACTGGGCGTACTGATGTATTCGTAACCTACCACCTAATTCTTTACCACGTCCGATTGGTCTTGGGTAGAGATTTTTCGCAAGTTCCGCGCTCCCCTTTGGGTCGCGGCTAAACGGAATCTCTGGTTATCCCCGAAGCATCATCGAAATGTACTTGGTTTCGAGATACGCTTCGAGACCCTCGTGAGCCAACTCGCGGCCCAGGCCGGACTCTTTCATCCCACCGAACGGGCACTGCGGCGTCGCGGGAACCGGGTCGTTGATGCCAATGATGCCGGCTTCCAGCCCTTCGGCCATCCGCCACGCGATGCTGATGTCATTCGTGAACACGTACGCCGCAAGACCGTATTTCGTGTTGTTCGCTTGCGCGATCACCTCGTCGAGTTTCGAGAAGTCCAGAACCGGCATGACCGGCGCAAACGGTTCGTCTGTCAGAATCCGCGCATCCTGCGACAACCCGCACAAGACGGTCGGCTCGAAGAAGTAGCCCTTCTCGAAGCGCGTGGACTTCCCGCCGCCGGTGAGAATCTTCGCGCCCTTGCCCTTCGCGTCGTCGATGAGTGCCTGCGTTCCGTCCATCGCTTTCTTCTCGAACATCGGCCCGAGAACAACGCCTTCATCGAGTCCGTTGCCCATCTTGAGTTTCTTCGCCTCTTCCACCGCGACCTCCGTGAATCGCTTCGAGATCTTCTCGTGAACGAAGAAGCGGCTGGGACTGATGCATACTTGCCCGTTGTTGCGGAACTTCCCCTGCACCGCGGCCTTCGCGACCACTTCCGGGTCCGCGTCCTCGAACACGATGAACGGGGCGTGCCCGCCGAGTTCCAGCGAGAGCCGCTTCACCTGGTCCGCGGCCTGCTTCATCAGGCGCTTCCCGACCTCCGTGGAGCCGGTGAAACTGATCTTCCGCACCGCTTCGTTCTGCATGAACTCGTCGCTGATTTCAGAAGCTGAACCGATGATGAGGTTCGCGACGCCTTTGGGCAGGCCAGCGTCGATGAGGCACTCGAACACACCGATGAGCGAGAGCGGCGTCTGGCTCGCGGGCTTGCACACGATCGTGCAACCGGCCGCG
>CAMDQN010000055.1 GCA_945905925.1 Singulisphaera sp. GP187 | reverse complement strand
GCCGCGAGCGCCGGCGCGATCTTCCGTGCCTGCAGTGTGATGGGGAAGTTCCACGGCCCGATGGCACCGACCACGCCCACGGGATGCTTGATGGTCATGTGGCGCTTGGCGGGGTTGCTCTGCGGGATGACCTGCCCGTAAGCCCGCTTGCCCTCCTCGGCGAACCACTCGAACGTGTCCGCTGAGTGCAGCACCTCACCCTTGGCTTCAACGACCGGCTTGCCCTGCTCCATCGTCATGGTGCGGGCGAGTGCATCGGCGCGTTCGCGCATCAGATCGGCGGTCTTCTTGAGCACCTTCGCGCGGTCGTAGGCAGTGAGTTTCATCCACGCTGGCAGCGCCGCAGACGCTGCGCCAACGGCTCGCGCCGCGTCCGCGCGGTTCCCGAAGCTGACCTCCGCAATGTTCTCTTCCGTGGCCGGGTTGGTGACCGCGAGTTTCTTGCCGGTCGCGGACTCGCACCAGGCACCGTCGATGTAGAGCTGGCGGTTCTTCACAGGCGGAGCGGCGGACATGGTTTTTCCTCGTTCTTGGCGAGCGGGGGGCGTAAGCCCTCCAAGTGTTCTGCTAAGGATGTTCTATGGAAGCGCACCAGGAGATTACGACTCCAAAGGCGCGTTGGAGTGTTAGCCGCAAGCCGAAGGCACGCGGACTTCGGCTTGCGGCTAACCGGCATCCTTCACCCCACTCGCCAAGAAGTCGCGTCTACCACGCAATCCGGCTGTGGCGGTGTCGCGTCTAAGAGGTATAATCCTGATGGCTTGCGCTCCGCAACGCATCAGACGCCGGAGAACGATACATGGCCGCGGTTCTCGAACAACAAGACGCCGCCGTGAAAAACGGTTCGCGGGTGGACGAACAGATCGCCCAGGCGACCAGCCGTATTCGCACGCACGACCTCATGTTCGGCGGGTTGGTTCTCGTCGCGTTAGTACTCGTTTACGCCACCGCGATGATCCTCCTCGACAAGTACTTCAACCTCTCGCAGTGGGTGCGGCAGGTGTCGCTGCTGGGGTTCGTAGGCGCGTTCGCGGGCGTCGCATACCTCACGATCCTCAGCCCGTTGCGCAAGAAGATCAACCCGCTTTACGCGGCTAGACAGGTCGAGAACACCATCGACGACGCAAAGAACAGCGTCACAGGATATGTCGATGCCCAGCAGAATGGCAACCTGAACGCAACCGTGAAGGCCGCACTCGCGCGCCGCGCCGCTGAGGCCACAACCGATGCCGACGTGAACAAGGCCGTCGATCACCGCAGCCTGGCCTGGCTTGGCGGCGTGGCCATCGCGTTCTTCCTCGCGCTCGTTGTACTGTTCTTCGTGTTCCGCCCCGCTCAGTTTGCTTCCCTCGTGGGCCGCACGTTTAGCCCGTTCTCGACCACTGAGATTGTGACCCGCACGCAGCTCACCGTCGTGAAGCCCGAACCGGCCAACCCGACCGTCACCGACGGGCAGTCGATCACGGTCGCGGTCCGCATCGGCGGCAAGGTGCCCAATGCCGACAGTCCTGAGCGTGTGCGCCTGATGATCAGGCACAACCCGGCCGACCCGAACTACACCGAACTGCCGATGGTGCAAGGCGACACCACGCGCGACTGGGAACTTCGCGTACCCAATTACCTCGTGCAGAACGGGTTCTGGTACAAGGTCGCCGGGGGCGACGCGGAAACGCCCGAATACAAGGTGACCATCCGCTCGCTGCCACGGTTCGAGACCGTGCAAGCGACCTACGAATACCCCAAGTACCTGCGCCGCGAGACCGAAACCACGAACAACCAGACGCCGATCATCAAGGGTCCGCGCGGCACAACGGTGACGCTCGTCGCGCGCACCAACCGCGACGTGCGCGACGGGATGATGGTTCTCGAACCGAGCAACCAGCGCCTCACGGGCGCGCTCGTTCCTGACGAACCGAAGTGCCTTCAGTTCGTGTTCAAACTGCAAGACTCGGGCAAGTACAAGCTCACGTTCGCCACCGCAGACGGCGAACGCAGCACCGACCTGTTCCAGTCCACGATCACTGTCGAAACGGACGGCGCCCCGATCCTCGTCATCACCAAGCCCGAGGACAAGGACGAACCAACCGAGATCCCCGCGAACGGCCAACTCGCGATCGACGGCAAGGTCGGCGATGACTACGGCATCGAAACGATCACGCTCAAGATGCGGATCGTTGGCACGACCGAACGACCGCTCCCGGACCGACCGTTCCTGAACGGCATGTCGGCTTCGTTCTTACGCGAGAAGGACAAGTCTTGGCCGACCGACGTCGACTACAAGGACTCCGTGGACTTCGCGAAACTGACGAAGGACGCAGCGGGCCTCGCGCTCGATTTGAAGCCGGACACGATCATCGAGTACTGGCTGGAAGCGACCGACAACTGCACCGAACCGAAGGCGAACGTCGGGAAGTCCGCGGTCAAGCGCGTGCGACTGACCCCGCCTAAGATGGAACCCGAGGACAAGCAGAATCTCGACAAGCAGAAGGACGACCGCAAGAACGAAGAGAAGAAGCACAACGCGGACCAGCAACAAAAGCTCGACCAGGAGAAGCGCGAGCCGAGGAACGCGGCCCAACAGCCGGACAAAGGCGACCCGAAGAACGAAGTCCAACCGGACGGCAAGAAGAACAACACCGACCCGACGGGTACGCCGAAAGACAAAGGCGACAACCCCGGTATGCCCGGCGACCCGATGATGGACCCGATGGGCAAACCGCCGGAAGCGCCGATGCCCAAGACGCGAGACGAGAAGGAGCTTCAGAAGAAGGCCGAAGCCGCAAAGAACGAGATCGACAAGGAGAACGAACAGGGCGGGACCGCGAAGCCGAACGCGGCGCCCAACCCGGAGGACCGCGCGAACCCGGCGGAGCAAAAGCCGCAACCGCCGATGGACAACATGGGCGACATGGCCCAACCGAAGCCGGATCAGAAACCCGACGGCATGAACCCGATGCCGAAGAACGGCGCGAACCCCGCGGACGCGAGGCCCGAAGGGAACGTCGAGAAGACGGCTGACCCGTCCGCGCCGAAGCCGCCCCCGCAAGGCGACCAGAAGGGAACCGCGCCTTCGGAGCCGCGCGACGAACCGATCGGCTCGCCGCCCGGCACCGATAAGCCGCAGCCCAAAGAAGCGCGACCGCAACCGAAAGACCCGAACAAGAAGCAAGACCCGAACTCCGGTTCCGGCGCGAAGCCCGCGACCGACAAGAAGGACGGTGAAGCCGGCACGCCCAACGCCACCGACAAGAAAGACCCGGCCGCCGACTCGGGCAGCAAGGCCAAACCGATGCCGGAACAGAACCGCGGCGGCGACAAGCCCGACCAGCCCAAAGGCCCGCCCCCGGCCGACACGAAGCCCGAGAACAAACCCGACGCGGGCGACGCGAAGCCGAACAAGGCTCCGCCCGCGGCCGAGAACAAGTCCAAACCGGCCGACGACAAGATGCCAGACGGCATGAACACCGAGACGAAGCCCGACGGTGCAGGCAACGGCGCGGCCGAGGCCAAGCCCGACGACCCCAAGAAGCCGCCAATGCCCGGCGCCGGTCAGGGCGTGGAAAAGGGCATGGAGAAGCCCGACCCGAAGGACGACAAGAATCCGCCGAAGGGCGGTGGGAACGACGCACCGAAGCAGAAGGAACTCACCGAGAAGGAGCGTGAGGAACTGAAAGAGGCCGCGAAGAACCTCACCGACCCCGACCCGAAGAAGCAGCAAGACGCGCGCGACAAGCTCGACAAGAGCATCGGCAAGGAGAAGCGCGAGGAGATCGAGAAACTCGCCAACGACCTCAATTCGCCGGACGAGAAGACACGCGAAGAGGCCAAGCGCAAGCTCGAACAAATGACGAAGGACGCCCAAAAGGGTGGCAAGCCCGACAACAAAGGCACGAAAGAAGACGCTCCCAAGCCCGACCCGAAGCAACAGAAAGAAATCGAAGACGCACTGAAAGACCTTCAATCCGGCGACAAGGACAAACAGGACGCGGCACGCCAGAAGCTCGACAAGATGGTCGGCGAGGACAAGCGCAAGGAAGCCGAGCAACTGATGAACGACCTGCAATCGAAGGACATGGACAAGCAGGCCGCGGCGCAGAAGAAACTCGACGACCTGAAGAAGGAGTTGGACAAGCAAACGGCCGGCAAGAAGGAAGACGGCAAGCCAAAGGAGCTAACGAAGGAAGAGATCGCGGACCTCGCGAAGAAGGCGCAAGACCTTCAATCGATGGACGACAAGACCCGCGAGAAGGCCCAGAAAGAACTCGACGAAAAGATCGGCCAGGAGAACCGGAAGAAGCTCGAAGAGGAGATGAAGAAGCAGAAGCCCGGCGACCCCGAGCAAGAGAAGAAGCTCAAGGAAGAGTTGGAGAAGATGGCGAAGGAGCGAGCAAAGAAGGAGCACGACCCGAAGGGTAGCGGCCTCGGGACCGGCGCGACCACGAAGGAAGCGATGGAAGAGGACGCCCGCAACCGACTCAAGACCGCCGAACTTCAGCTTGAACAGTTCGAGAAGAAGCGCTACGACGAGGCGTTCAAGAAGAAGCAGAGCTTCACGGACGCGGAGTACGAAAAGTTCCTGCGCGATTACGAGAAGTACGTCGAGAAGCTCCGCGACGACGTGAAGAAGGGCGTCGCGTCCGACAAGGCACCGCCGCCGTCGAGCGTCGAACCCGGCACCGCCATCCCCGCGAGCGCTGGCGGCAAGGTGACACCCTCGGCCGCCCCCGGTAGCTCCGGCACCGGCGGCGGAACCACTGTTGAGGCGCCCGGCTTCGAGAACCTCAGGGACAAGTTCCAGAAGCTCATCAACGAGAAGAAGTAATTCTGAAGGCGAGCGGGGGGGCGTAAGCCCCCGCTCGCCTTCAGACACCCTCTCCCTACGTTGACGGGAACCTATCCCTTCAGGTTCCGTCATGTCCGGCGCCAACCGCTACCTCAGTTCCTTCGACGCACGCGACACGTTCCACCGGTTCGCGGACGTGCTCATCATCGGGGCCGGCATCGCGGGCCTTCGCGCCGCACTCGAAGTGCCGCCTGACCTGTCGGTTCTTGTCGTCACGAAAGACCGTGTAACCGAGAGCAACAGCTCGTACGCGCAAGGCGGGATCGCGGGCGTGCGCGCACCGGAGGACACATTCGAGAACCACGTCGAAGACACGCTCGTCGCGGGCGACGGGCTGTGCGACCGCGAGGTTGTCGATTTGGTTGTGCGTGAGGCACCGCACCAGATCGAACAACTGATCGAGTTCGGAACTAAGTTCGACGAGGAGAACGGCCAACTCGCGCTCACCCGCGAAGGCGGGCACAGTCACCGCCGCATCGTTCACGCGCTAGGCGATTCGACCGGCTTCGAGATGATGCGGGCCACCATCGCCTACGCGCGCACGCGACCCAACGTCAAAATCTGGGACGACACGTTCACCATCGACCTGCTCACGCACGATGGCGTGTGTTGCGGGGCGGTGGTTTCGCGCAACGGCGTGGGGAAGTTCTTAATCTGGGCGCAGCAAGTGATACTCGCGTCCGGCGGGTGCGGGATGATCTACCGCGAAACGACCAACCCCCCGGTCGCGACCGGTGACGGGATGGCCGCCGCGTACCGCGCCGGCGCCGAACTCCGCGACATGGAGTTCATGCAGTTTCACCCGACCGTGCTGTACGTAGCGGGTTCGGCGCGTTACCTCGTGAGCGAAGCCGTTCGCGGTGAAGGTGCGTACCTTCGCGACGTACACGGCGAGCGGTTCATGCTCACGGACGACCCGCGACACGAACTCGCGCCGCGCGACGTGGTGGCGCGCGCAATCTTCCGCACGATGGAGAAAACGCAGCACCCGAACGTGTACCTCGACCTCTCGCACATCGACCCGGCGCTCGTGCTGCACCGGTTCCCGGGCATCAACCGCGTGTGCAAGAGCTTCGGCCTGGACATCACGAAGGACCGCATCCCGGTGCGCCCGGGTGCGCACTACATGGTCGGCGGCGTGACCGTCGATCAGCAAGGGCGCACGAGCGTGCCGGGTCTGTGGGCCGCAGGTGAAGTGACATCGAGTGGCTTGCACGGCGCGAACCGGCTCGCGTCGAACAGCCTGATCGAGGGCTTGGTGTACGGCACGCTCTGCGGTCGCGGCGCCGCGGACGCGATTCGCAAGATGCCTCGCGATATGTCCGCGTACCCGATCCGCAGCGCGATTGCCCCCGCGGAGGACGATGCGCGGCTCGACCTCGCCGACTTGATGGCTTCGTTGCGGAGCCTGATGGTTCGCAAAATGGGGATCGTTCGCGAGCGTGCCCGGCTGCTCGAAGCGAAGGAAGACTTGCGGTTCTGGTGCCGCTACGCCCTGTCGCGCGAGTTCGACGGCAAAGCCGGCTGGGAGCTCCAGAACCTGCTAACGATCGCGCGCCTGATGATCGCATCGGCGTTGGCGCGCGAGGAATCGCGCGGCACGCACTTCCGCAGCGACTTCCCGGCACGCAACGACTCGGGTTGGGGGCTGCGGCACGTCGTCAGCGAGCCGTTCGTCGCGCTGGCGTGAGTAACCCGCAAAGCCACAAGCGTCGAGCAATCCGGTTCGCCCCCGTACTCGTCTGGTCTGTATCGCCTGTTTTACCCTCGAGGAGTACTGCAATGAAGTTGCTCGTAGTCGCGGTCGTGGCCCTGTTCGTGTTCGCAACGTCGGCGTCAGCAGAAGACAAGAAAAAGCCGGGGCCGATCCAACTGAAGATTGTGGCGAAGTCCGACAAGTACAAGTTCGACGGTGGCGGCAAGACGGCGGACGAGTACAAGAAAGCCCTCGAAGAGACCGCGGCGAAGTTGGCGAAGGGTGAGCGCGCGACCCCGCCGAAGCCGTTGGCCGTGGACCTCGTGCTGCAAATCACCAACACGACCGCGGAGGAAGTGACGATCTACGTTGGCGGCGACCCGAACGTGTACACCTTCGAGCTGACCGGCGGCGCGGGCACGGTGAACGTGAACAACCCGGTCGCGTTCACGGCCGATTTCCGGCTCCCGAAAGCCGTCACGCTCGCGGCCGGCAAGTCGCACGAGATCCCGGTGAAGGCGTTCGCGGACGGCGCTCGCGGGTTCTCGCGGCTCGTGTTCTGGACCGGCCCGGGCGAGTACAAGCTCGCCGCGACTTACTCGCTGTCCAACAAAGACGGCGGCAAGAGCGACGTCCTCAAGAGCGAACCGGTGAAGATCACGGTCGAGAAGTAACGCGAACCCACCTGACGCAGGTGTCTCACGAACGACACACTTGACTCCCACCCGGCGCAGTGTAACTTTAACTACAACATCGAGGGAACCGAATCATGTTCACCCGCTCCACTCCCACCGTAATCATGATTCCCGCCGTTATCGGCGTGGTCGTTATTACCACCGGGTGAGCGGGGGCCGTCGAAGGTCGAACCTTACGCACCCCGGAGCACACGCTTCGGGGTTTTTTGTTTGTCTCTCACACGCCGAGTCCACCAATGAGCCGCATTTCCATCTACGACACTACGCTCCGCGACGGGAGCCAGGGCGAAGGCGTGAACTTTTCCCTGCAAGACAAGCTGCTGCTCACTCGCAGACTCGACGACATCGGCGTGGACTACATCGAAGGTGGCTACCCGCTGTCGAACCCGAAAGACTTCGAGTACTTCCAAGCGGTGCGCGAGCTGTCGCTGAAACACGCGAAGGTGTGCGCGTTCGGCATGACGCGGCGCAAGAACGCACCCGCCGAAACCGATACGTGCCTGAAGGCGCTGCTCGACGCACACACACCGGTCGTTACGATCGTGGGCAAAACGTGGGACTTCCACGTGACGAACGTACTCGGCACCACGCTCGAAGAGAACGTGGCGATGATCGCGGACTCGGTCGCGTTCTGCAAATCGCAAGGGCGCGAAGTGTTCTACGACGCGGAACATTTCTTCGACGGCTACCGCGCGAACCCGGAGTACGCGCTGAAAACGCTTCAAGCCGCCGCGAACGCCGGGGCAAGTGTCGTGATCCTCTGCGACACCAACGGCGGCACGATGCCCGAGCGCGTCGCGGAAGTCGTGAAGACGGTGAAGGCCGCGTTGACGTGCGAAGTCGGTATTCACTGCCACAACGATTGCGAACTCGCGGTGGCGAACACGCTCGCGGCGGTGAGCGCCGGTGCGACGCAAGCACAAGGCACGATGAACGGCATCGGCGAGCGCTGTGGGAACGTCGATCTCGTGAGCGTGATCGCGAACCTCGCGCTGAAGTACGGGCGCGACGTGCTGAAACCCGGGAGCCTCACGCGACTCACGGAAACGTCGCGTTACGTCTACGAAGTTGCGAACTTGAACCACCGCAACGGGCAGCCGTTCGTGGGTCAGTCCGCGTTCGCGCACAAGGGCGGGATGCACACGCACGCGGTCGCGAAAGACCCGACCACCTACGAACACGTCACACCGGAGGCCGTCGGCAACGAGCGGCGGATTCTTGTTTCGGAACTGTCGGGGCATTCGACGATCTTGACGAAGACCGCGAAGTACCAGATGAACCACGACAAGGCGCTGATGACCAAGATCCTCACCGCAGTGCAGGATCTGGAGAACAAGGGCTACGAGTTCGAGGCAGCGGAGGCGTCGTTCGATCTGTTGGTGCGGAAGGTAGCGAAGGATCACAAGCCGTGGGAG
The DNA here is from genome assembly GCA_945905925.1 of Singulisphaera sp. GP187. GTDB lineage: Bacteria > Planctomycetota > Planctomycetia > Gemmatales > Gemmataceae > Gemmata. The sequence continues at coordinate 32,787 of CAMDQN010000055.1, read as the reverse complement.
GTCGATAAGACGCTAACGCTGTACAAGCCGTGGTTCGAGCGCGTGACGTATCGCGTGAACATCGAGGCGCGCGAGAACGGCACTCCGATCACGGAAGCCACCGTGAGGATCAAAGTCGCGGGCGTGATCGAACACACCGCGAGCGAAGGCGACGGCCCCGTGAACGCGCTCGACGGCGCGCTGCGCAAGGCGCTGGTTCGCTTCTTCCCGCGACTCGAAGAGATGCAGTTAGTCGATTACAAGGTGCGCGTAGTGAACCCGAAAGAAGGCACCGCGGCCCGCGTGCGTGTGGTGATCGAATCGCGAGACGGTGACGCCGTGTGGGGCACCGTGGGCGTGAGCGAAAACATCATCGAGGCGTCGTGGTTGGCGTTGTGTGACAGCATCGAATACAAACTGTTCAAGGACGCGGAACAAGGGAAATAACGATCATGGCGACCGAACTTCCGAAGGCTTACGACGCGAAGGCGGCTCAAGAGAAGTGGCTCACGTTCTGGGAGGAACGCGGCTACTTCCACAGCAACCCCGACCCCGCGAAGAAGCCGTTCACGATCGTGATTCCGCCGCCGAACGTGACCGGCGCGCTTCACATGGGCCACGCGCTGAACAACACGCTGCAAGACGTGTTGATCCGTTGGCGCCGGATGCAAGGCTTCAACGCGCTGTGGATACCGGGCACGGACCACGCCGGCATCGCGACGCAGTCCGTGGTGGAACGGCTCGTGTTCGCACAGGAAAAGAAGACGCGCCGCGACCTCGGCCGCGAAGAACTGGTGAATCGTATCTGGGAATGGAAGGACAAATACGAGGCCCGCATCATCACGCAGCTTCGCGAGATGGGGGCGAGCTGCGACTGGCGCCGCACACGCTTCACGCTCGACCCGGTGTGCGCGAGGGCCGTACGCGAAACCTTCTTCCGCATGTTCAAAGACGGTTACATCTATCGCGGTAAGCGGCTGGTGAACTGGGACACGCAACTGCAAACGTCGGTGGCCGACGACGAAACCGACACGGTGGACACGAAGGGCGGGTTCTGGACGTTCAAGTATGAAGTGGACGGCGAACCCGACACGTTCATTTCCTTCAGCACCACTCGACCGGAAACGATGTTGGGCGACACCGCAGTGTGCGTGCATCCGTCGGACGAGCGCTACAAGCACCTCATCGGCAAGACGGTGACGCAGCCGCACACGGGGCGCAAGATCCCCATTATTGCCGACGGCATCCTCGCGGACCCGAAACTCGGCACCGGGTGCGTGAAGGTGACGCCCGCGCACGACCCGAACGACTACGCGTGCTGGCAGCGCCACCCCAAAATCGGGATCATCAACATTCTCAACCCCGACGGCACGATCAACGAGGCCGGCGGCGAATACAAGGGGCTGGACCGCGCCAAGGCCCGCGACGCCGTGACTGAGAAGATGAAGGAACTCGGCCTCTACATCGACCGGGCCGACCGCGACATCCCACTGAAGATTAGCGACCGCAGCAAGACGCCCATCGAACCGCTGTTGTCGGATCAGTGGTTCGTGAAGATGGCCGACCGCGACGACGGCAAACCCGGTCTCGCGCAAATGACGATGGATGCCGCGACCGATGGGAGGGTGAAGTTCTTCCCCGAGCGCTACGCGCGTTCGTACCTCGACTGGCTCGGCGAGAAGCGTGACTGGTGCATCAGCCGCCAACTGTGGTGGGGCCACCGCATCGCCGTGTGGAGCCAGAGCTTCACCGAGCGACTGGTGTTCAACTTCCAGCGGAAGGCGCTCGCGATTTTGGTGCCCGCGGGCGCAGACGCCGCGTACCAGTTTCAGGAAGACACGCTCACCATTCACATCGCGCTGAGAGCGGACGACAAGTTCAAGGCTGATCTCGAAAACAATGGCTACAGGCAATCCGACGACGTGCTCGACACATGGTTCTCGTCCGCGTTGTGGCCGCATTCGACGCTCGGCTGGCCGGGGCCGGCGCTGCCGGAGGCGCGTGCCGACCGCACTGCGCCCGACTGGGACAAGGACCGTTCCTACTACCCAACATCAGTGCTGGTGACCAACCGCGACATCATCACGCTCTGGGTGGCGAGGATGGTGCTCACCGGTCTGTTCAACCTGAACCGGATTCCCTTTAGCCACGTGTACATTCACCCGAAGGTGATGGACGGGTTCGGCGAGGGCATGTCGAAGTCGAAGGGCAACGGCGTGGACCCGCTCGACATCATCGACCGCTACGGCACCGACGCGATGCGCTACGGCATGGCGAAGCTCGCCACCGAAACGCAAGATTCGCGGTTGCCGGTGTCGAACGTGTGCCCACACTGCGGCAAGGAGGTGCCGGTGAAGCAAGAGCACATGTACATGCGAACCAAAAAACTCGCGTGCCCGGAGTGCAAGAAGGAGTTCCGCCCCGGCGGGCCGTGGCCGACGGACGACCCCGAGCGCCCGACCGCGAAGCAAGGCTCCGACCGCTTCGAGGAAGGTCGCAACTTCGCCAACAAGATGTGGAACGCGACGCGATTCCTCCTCATGAACCTCGACGGCTACACGCCCGGCGCGATCAAGTTGGAGGAGTTGCCCACCGAGGACAAGTGGTTGCTGTCGCGGCTAGCCACCACCACGCAAGCCGTGACCGTGGCGCTCGAAGGCTACCACTTCAGCGACGTGGCGCGGCTGCTCTACGACTTCGTGTGGAGCGAGTTCTGCGACTGGTACATCGAGATGTCGAAGGGCCGGCTCAAGGATGCCGCGGCGCGCCCGCTCGCGCAGCGCGTGCTGGCTGGCGTTCTGGACGGCATCCTGCGGTTGGTGCAACCTGTGATGCCATTCGTGGCGGAATCGCTGTGGCATGCGCTCAACGAAACCGCATCAGAACGCGGTCTGCCTTCCCCGACGAAAGCCGAAGAGAGCGTGGTGATTGCAAAGTGGCCGACGTACCCCGACGCGTGGATCAGCGCGGAAGTGGAATCGCGGTTCGCCCGGATGCAAGACCTCGTGAAGAGCGTGCGCGAGGTACGCAACCGCTATCAGGTGGACGACAAAACGCGTCTGGACGTGTCGGTGAAATGCGCCGAAACAGTGGCGGCGGACTTCAACGCGCTCGCAACGTTCATCGGGCCGCTCGCGGGGATCGCGAATCTCACCGCGGGGCCAAGCGCGACCAAACCGAAGCAAGCCGGCGGCATCGTGCGACCCGAGTTCGAGGCTTACGTCTCGCTCGCGGGGTTGATCGACGTTACCGCGGAGATCGCGCGCCTACAGAAGCAGATCGCCGACAAGCGGAAGTCGCTTGAAGGCACGAAGGCGAAGCTCTCCAACGAAAAGTTCGTGGCCGGCGCGCCGCCTGAAGTGGTGCAACAGCAGCGTGACTTGGTGGCTGACATCGAGAAGCAAATCGCTGCGATGGAAGAGAACATGAAGGACTTGCAGAGTACGTAGTTGATTCACCAGCCCGCAGCGCAAGCAAGGGCAATCGCTGCTCCCTTGCTTGCGCTGCGGGCTATGAGTGAATGACTCACGCAGCAAACATGATCTGTGTAACGATCAGATCGCCTTCGATGACACAGATACCGACCAACTCGCCACTCTCGTCGAGTAGCGCGATCTCGAGTCCATCAGGGGTTGTGCGTTCCCCATTCGCCTTGATGCGCTGGCCCTGTCGGAGTCGTCGAATCTCGTCGGCACTCAGGCGGATTTGCTCCATCCCAGCGACCGCGATCGTCATAGGCAGCAACTTCACGCCGGCGGGATCGGCGTCGACGCTAACCCCCTGCTCCGCCAGGAACGGCCCGACCCGGGTGCGCCGAAGCGTCTGCACCAAACCGCCACACCCCAGGCGCGCGCCTAGGTCGCGCGCGATGGAGCGGATGTACGTCCCCTTTCCGCAATCGACTTCGACATCGAGCCACGGCCACTCGTAAGCCAGAACGCGAACCGCGTCGATGCGCACCGTGCGCGGCGCGAGCGGCACCTCTTTGCCCTTGCGCGCGAGGTCGTGTGCCCGCCGGCCACCGACCTTAAGTGCGGACACGCTGGGCGGCAGTTGCTCCACGTTCCCGCTGAATGCCGTGAGCGCCAGGTCGATCTGCGCGCGCGTCGGCGCGACCGCGCTCAGTGTCTCGGTGACTTCACCGTCGGCGTCGTCGCTAGTGCTGCTCACGCCAAGCCGGAAGCGCGACTCATAGCTCTTGCCCATTGCTTGCACGTAGTCCGCGAGACGTGTCGCGAAGCCGATGCACACCACCAGCACACCCGTCGCGAGCGGGTCGAGTGTCCCCGTGTGCCCAATCTTGGTCTGGCGCGGAAACCACTTCTGTAAACGGTTCACTGCGTCGCGCGAGGTCATCCCACCGGGTTTGTCGAGTACCAGAAGGCCGTTCACGGTCCCCTTCCCTTCACCCGCGGTTCTCACACAATGCGCACCAGCGCACCGACACACCCACCGCGATCGAGGTTCTCGATGGCCGACGCCACCTGTGTGATTTACAACCCCGCCGCCGGTCGCGGAAGAGCGGAACGCCTTCTCCAGGCGCTCCCGACCTCGCTCGCGAGCGGCGTCGAACTGCGCCCCACGTCACACGCCAGACACGCCACAGAGCTCGCGCGCCTCGCGTGTGAACAAGGGTTCGCGAAAGTCGTCGCGGCCGGTGGCGATGGCACCGTACACGAGGTCGCGAACGGCGTGCTTCAGAGTGAGCGCCGCGACACGGTGTTCAGCGTGTGGCCGCTCGGGTCCGCCAACGACTTCGCGTTCACGCTCGGAATGAAAGAATGGTGGTCGAAGCGCGATCAAGACGCGGCAAAGGAAGTGCTTGAAATCGATGTGGGCCGCGTGACGACCGCGAACCGATCGGTGTTCTTCGTGTGCAACCTCGGCGTCGGGTTCAACGGCATGGTGAACGGCGAAGCCCGCAAAACGCGCTGGCTGAAAGGGCTTCCACTGTACGCGTGGGCGTTCCTCAAGGCACTCGTGAAGCACTTTGACAAACCGTTGATGACCGTCTCCTTTGACGACGGCGAAGTGACCACGCCGACGCTCGCGCTCTCCGTGCTGAACGGGCAGCGCGAAGGCAACTTCCCGCTGCGCCCAAACGCGAGCCTCACCGACGGCCTGTTCGACTACATGCACGCGACTCGCCTCACGCGATTGCACCTCCTGCGGTATCTCCCCGCGATGGTGCTGGGCAAGCTCCCGGAAAACCACAAGCTCCTCACGCTCGGGCGTGCCGGGCGCATCTCGGTGAAATGCGAATCGCCGCTTTGCGTCCACGCGGACGGCGAGTTCGTGTGTGTGCCGGGAGAGGGAATAAAGGAAGTGACGGTCGAAGTACTACCGAAGCGGATGAAAGTCGAAGTGTTCCCGCCTGCGATCTATGGTCGCTTCACGACCGTCGTGAAGTCGTAACGTCGCAAACACCCGCTGTTGAAGTCTTCGACTTGAGACGTTACGACTTGAGACTGTTAGTTGTGCGGAATCTCGACACGGCACCAGCCCAAGTCGAGATAGGTCGCCTTCGAGCTGTCGTTGTGGAAGACCTTCGGGTGCAGCGTGTAGATCACGAATCGCCCGTCCTTGATGTTCTCGACCAGACCGGCATCGCGCAACACCCCGAGGTGGTGCGAGACGTTCACGATCTCCACCTTGAGCGCCGTGGCAAGTTGCGTCACATTCATCGAACCAGCCCTCAGGCATTCGATGATCCGAATTCGGTTCGGTTCAGCGAGCGCCTGAAGCATTTTCGCGCAGTCCTCAGCTTGCTTTGCGTCGGTCATAACGGCATCCCTGAGCGGGTGAGTAAGGAGAGGTTTAGAGTTCTCCTCAACGGAACCGAATACCCTGTCAGGACATGGGGAAACTCCAGCAGAGTAATTCAAGCATTATATTTATACGCGTGCCTGCGTCGAAGGCAAGGCCGCTGGGCACGACATTCCGATGAGGATACCGACCCAATCACGAACCACTACGCCCGCATCGCGGCGCGCCGCACGGCGGTCCATCGCCACGACAGTTGGTCGCGGGATTGCCCTCGACGACGCGCCCCGGCGCGGGCAGTCCGATGAGTTGGTCCAGGTCCGTGCCCTCGCATTCGGGGCACGTCACCGCTACAGCTACCCGTGCCGACACGAGCGCCTCGAAAGAGTGTGCGCAGTTCCGACAGGTATATTCGTAGAGGGGCACGGGGACTCCTTGGTGGTCACTTGCGGCGATTCTTGTACAGTTCCCCGGCTTTGTAGAAGATCTCGCGCTCTTCGGGCGTGAGGCACTCGGGGCCGTGCTTCGACACTTTCTCCAACACCGCGTCGAGTTTCGCTTCGAGTTGCTCGTCGGTGGGAGCGGACGCGCGCGGCGCGGCCGTGACCGCAGCGCCGACAGGTACCGGCGACTCCTCGGGCGGCGGGACCAGGCGCAATTTCGGCCGCACGCGGGTCTTCGGGGTTCGATCGAGTACCCGGCCGAACCGCACCCCGGTCTGGAAGTAGAGCATGCCGAAGAACGCGCCGCCGAGGTGCGCGAAGTACGCGATCCGTCCGCCGCCACGCAGCGCGGCCAGCGCGTCGAACCCCACGAACAGGATCGCAAGCAACCACACTGGCATTGGGATGAAGAAGTAGAGGCGCACCTGCGCGTGCGGAAAGTGGAACGCGAAGAGGATCAGCGTGGCCGTCACCGCGCCGCTGGCTCCAATCGCAGCACCCGGAGGAGCGACTCCTACCAACTGCGCCGCGAGGTAAATCAAGTGAGAGCCGACGGCACTGAGCAGGTAGAACAGTACGAACTCGCGCGAACCGCGAACTTCTTCGACCCGCGACCCAGCCCAGTACAGCACCAACATGTTGAAGAACAGGTGCCACAGATCGGCGTGGAGGAACGCAGCTGTGACGAGGCGCCACACTTCGCCCTGGATGACGCGTGCGTCAAGCGCCCCGACTTCCGTGAGCGGGCCGCGCACACCGCCCGAGAGTGCCTGTCCGAAGAACACACCCACGGTGATCGCGATGAGCCAGACGGTCGCGCCCTGCTGGCCTACGCGGTCCAGAAAGCTTGGGCCTTCGCGGTAATAGTCCCGGTCCTGAATACCCATGGGCCGCCCCCGCTCGCCGCAATGCTAACGCGAACTATTACCTTACCAGACCGCACACCGAACGGGAACGAACACTCCGCGCACTCTGTGAGTTCCGCGACCCGCTCGCACGTCGAACTCTTGACATTCCCCACGCACGCGATTACAAATTCATTGGAATTCGGCCCTATCGTCTAGTGGTCTAGGACGGAGCCCTCTCAAGGCTCAAACTCGGGTTCAAATCCCGATAGGGTCACCTGTTCACTTGTACAGTAAAGGACAGGATCGGACGGGATGCTTGTAATTCAAGCACTTCGTCCGAGTTTGTCCGATTCTGTCTTTTCGTGTCCGCTTCTGTCTGAGCCGCCTTTTGCGCCCCATTTTGCGCCGGATTCTGCGCCGCCTTTTGGTAGTGGTCTTCGGTCGTCTGTAAGTAGTGTTCGCGAGCCACCGCGAGACTATTTCCTAACCACTCGCAGACGACGTGCGCGGGGAATTCATTTCAACGATCCGCAACTGAGCAATCAGTCCAGGCGGAAACACACACGAAAACCGATGCTGCTGCCGCAGTGGTCCGGCGCGGCCCACTTGCGAAAAGCGGCGTGGCAGCTCGCGGGATGGTTGACCCACGACCCGCCACGCAGAACGCGCGTATCAACGTCTGATTGTACTTTTGGGTCCGTTTGATTCCCTTTGCCGTACGCGGTGTACGAGTCCTGGCACCACTCCCAGACGTTGCCGTAAACGTCGTGCAGCCCCCACGCGTTCTTCGCTAGTTTGCCGACCGGTTGCGTCTGCTCGCTGTTGCCTCTGTACCAGCCGGCGCGCTTTAGCGCGTCCTCGTCGCTCCCAATCCAGCGGTCGTTGGTCGTTCCAGCACGACAGGCGTATTCCCACTCGGCCTCCGTCGGCATCCGCACGGTGACACGCCCCTTGAGACTGGCCGTGAGTTTCGTGCAGAACTCCTCGCATTCTTCCCACGGGACGGTTTCGACCGGCCTGTCTGGACCCTTGAAGCGGCTCGGGTCAGTGTCCATCACGGTCTTCCACTGGGCTTGCGTCACGGGGTGGATACCCATGAAGTAGCCCTTCGTGAGCGTGACCTTATGAACCGGCTTCTCAGCGTCGTAGACGTATCCGCCCATCTGGAACGAACCAGGCGGACACCACGCGAAAGTAATGCGCACATCGCCAACCAACTTGAGCGTGACGTTCTCACCCGGCGTCCGCACGCGAGCGGGCGAGAGCGGGTCGTTGGCCTTCGCCTTCTGTTCGGCCTTCCGGCGGGCTTCCTCTTCCGCCAGACGTTTGCGATCGGTCTCTTCCTGCTCGCGGCGACGCTGTGCCGCTTCCTGGGCTGCGGCGTGCTTGCGCGCGCGATGCTCCTCCGTGATCCGCACCTCCTCTTCGGCAGCGAGTCGCGCCCGCACCAACTCGTCGGCCTGGCGTTTCCGCTCGGCGGCTTCGCGCTCAAGGCGAGCGCGGTTCGCTTGCTCCGTTGGGACGAGTGCGGCTAGCGCCGCGGCGAGCGGCTGGAAGCTGGCATGTCGGTCGGACGGGTTCTTCTCGACGCACTGTTCGAGCAACTCCTGAAGCGGTCCCCGGTACTCGTCCGGCACGGACTTCCAGGTTCGTGTGGTCGGCTCGGTGGTGCCGAGCAACGCTTCGATCATCGTCTTGCCGTAGCTGTACACGTCCGACCGCGGCCCGACCGCGGCGACGACGGCGCCCTTCTGTTCCGGACTGGCGTACTCCAGCGAGCCGGCGAAACTCAGGTCGCGCCGGGTTCGGTGCGGGAGCGATGTGCTGATGCTCGCCTGGACCGCCGTGAATCGGACGGCCAGCCCGAAGTCGATGACCCGCACGTCCCAACCTCCGGTCGCTGACGCTCCCGGCTCGCCTGAAACGCGCAGGAGCACGTTCCCCGGCTTCAGGTCGCGGTGCAGGATGTTCGCGGCGTGCGCCACCGCCATCGCTTCCGCGACCTGCCGGGCGACGGCAATGAAGTCCGCGACCGGCAACCGGCCCTCGCGCTTGAGCCACGCGGCGAGGCTGACGCCGGGAAAGTATTCCATCACCAGATACGGCCGGGTTTCGGCGGCGTCGGCGAACTCCCAGTGCGTGATCTTCACGATCGCCGGATCGACAAGTTCCGAGAGCGTGTGAGCTTCGGCGAAGATTTCGTCCACATCCCGCCCCAAGTCGGCGGCGTGGAACGTCTTCACCGCGACCTCGCGCCCCTTTGCCAGCCGCTGGCGGCACCGAATGACCGTTCCGAAACCACCCGCGCCGAGAATCGCGACCGGCTCGTACCGTTTGAACGGGAACGGGCTGAAGCGGTCCGCGTCGAGTTCGGCCGCCCGAAGCAGCGCCGGCAGCGCGTCGGCCCACGCTTCCTGCTCGCACGCATCCCGATACGCCTTGAACTCGGCCTCCGCCTCTGTCGCGCGGTCAGTGGCCACCTTCGCCGCGGCCTCGTGCGCCTGCCGCGCCTCCGCGAACATCTGAGCGGCGGCGAGCGCGTCGCCGAGTTTCGAGAAGCGCGACGACCCGACCAGTTCCGGCGGCAGTTTGCGGAGTTCGTCCCGCCACTGCCGCAGTTGGTTCAGTTCCTTCGCGTTGGTTACGCTGACCTTGAGCGGGTCGCGGGTATTGGTCGTCACGTCCCGCTCGTCGAGCAGCTTGTCGAGCTTCGCGTCCAGGTCCGCGAGTTTCGCGTTCACCTTCGCGAACTCATCGCGGAGCGCGTCGAAGAGCGTGTCGATCTGGTCGAGGATGCCAGCGGTGCGGCCGTCCACTCTCTCCGCGAGGGCGCGCAGTTGGTCGTGGGTAAGAAGCCAGGCCAGGCTCGTATCCTTCCGCACCGACTTCCAGAAGTAGTAGCGGTAGAACGTCTGGAACAGCGGCGTGCGACCGTCCGGCATGATCCGCAGGACGGCGGCGAGATTCGGCGCGTCCGCGAGCGTGTCCGCGACCGCGCCGGCGGCGCGATCCGCTTCGCCCGCGTAGTCCGCCGGGGTGGCGAACCGCTGGAGTTCGGCCGGGGTGGCGAGTTGGCGGTCGTGGAAAGCGGCGAGTTCGGCCGCGGCGAGATCGCGCCGGTCGGCGGGTATCGTCGCGAGAATCTGGCGGATTCCGTCGCGGGCGGCCTTCAGGTCGGCTTCGCGGCTCGGGTCGCGGAGGCGCTCCCAGAAAGTGCGTTCGTCCAGCGCCAGCCCGACCACCTGCCATGCCCGGCCGTTGGCGTCTAACACGGCGCGCAGCACGTCGCGGCTCGAATCCTCGAATCGGCTATCCACCCACGCGACGACCTCCTTCGAGGTCACGTCGAACAGTTGTTTCAGCCCGAAATGCGTCAGCAGACCCGCGATCGACATGGGGCGTCTCCGGGTACGACAGGGGCGGGGCCGATGTTAAGGCGTATTCGCCAGTCCTCAACCGCCATTTTCGATACCCGTTAGCTTTCGCGCGGCCAAGTTTGAGTTCTTTCCCTCGCCCCGGCTTTGCGGGGAGAGGGCAGGGTGAGGGGTGCTTGGTTTGGTGGTCATGCAAAAGACCCCTCACCCTAACCCTCGCCCCGCAAAGCCGGGGCGAGGGAGACAAACGCCTCACTGGCGCCGCCAGTCACAGTTTCAGGGGTTGAAACCCCTGGACCTCAGAACTGCGGAACTCCTCGATCAGTCCGAAACTCGAGTCGACGCGATCTGTTCAGGATACGGGTCAGGCGAGGATGTCGCGGATCACGGTGCCGCTCACGTCGGTCAGCCGGTAGTCGCGCGCGTTGAACCGGTACGTCAGTTTCTCGTGGTCGAGGCCGAGCAGGTGTAAAATCGTTGCGTGCAGATCGTGAACACTGGTCCGCTTATCGACAGCGTGGTAGCCGAACTCGTCCGTAGCGCCGTAGTGCGTTCCGCCCTTCACCCCGCCGCCGGCCATCCAGACCGTGAAGGCGTTCGGGTTGTGGTCGCGGCCGAGCGAGCCTTGCGAGTCCGACGTGCGGCCGAACTCCCCGCTCCAGATGACGAGCGTGCTGTCGAGCAGCCCGCGGGCTTTCAGATCGCCGAGTAGCGCGGCGATGGGCCGGTCGCACGCGCGCCCGCAACTGCGGTGGTTCGTTTCGATGTTGTTGTGCCCGTCCCACGGCACGTCCCCGACGCTCCCGTCGCCACCGACACCGCGACCCGCGAATATCTGAACGAACCGCACGCCGCGTTCTACCAGCCGGCGAGCGGTTAAGCACTGACGGCCGAACACGTCCGCGTCCTTGTCGCCGATGGCGTAGCGGTTCCGCGTGCGGTCGGTTTCGCGCGCGAGGTCGAACGCCTCCGGCGCGGCCGTCTGCATCCGGTACGCCAGTTCGAACGACTCCACGCGTGCCGCCAACTCCGACTCCAGCGGGTGCGCCGTGCGGTGGTTCTGATTCATCTCGCGGAGCAGGTCGAGTGCGGCGCGCTGTTGCGGGTCCGACTGTTCGGCCGGGCGGTCGAGGTGCGCGAGCGGTTTTTTGCCGCGCCCGTCGATCGCGAGCGCCTGAAAGTTCTTCGGCAGGAACCCGGCGGACCAGATGGAATCTTCGCCACGTGGTTTGGTCTCGTGCATGACCACGAACGCTGGCAGGCTCCGGCTCTCGCTCCCGAGGCCGTAGGTGATCCACGACCCCATGCTCGGCAGTCCCGGGCGCGTGACGCCGCACGAAAGTTCGTATGCGCCCGGCGCGTGGTTGTTCGCGCGCGTGTAGCAGGAGTGAACGAACGCCATGTCGTCGGCAAACTCGGCGGTGCGCTCGAACACGTCCGACACCCACGTGCCGGATTGCCCGTGCTGCTTCCACGCGAACGGCGACTTCAGACACTTCCCGCTCGTGGTGAAGAACCCAGTCTTCGGGTCCGCGCCCGCGAGCGGCTGACCGTTCCGCTTCTGCAACTCCGGCTTGTAGTCGAACGTATCCACCTGCGACGGGCTGCCCGTCATGAACAGCCAGATGACCGCTTTCGCCTTCGGCGCGAAGTGCGGTTTCTTGGGTGCAAGCGGATCGTTTGGCAAAGGGGGCGCGTCGGTCGCAAGCAGCCCTTCCGAGTGGAGCAGAGACGCGAGCGCGAGCGAACCCGCGCCCATGCCCGCCGTGCGAAGGAACTGGCGGCGAGACGGAACGAGCGGCCCAAAGCCTGTGTCAATCGAAGGTGTCATGGGTTCTCTTGGTGGGTTCCTGCTGGAGCTGTTGCGAACCAGATTTAGCTTGTCGGAAAGAACCCCTCCCCCAACCCCTCCCCTAAGAAGGGAGGGGCTTCAGCATTTAGCCCCTCCCTTCTTAGGGGAGGGGTTGGGGAGGGGTTCTGTCTGGGAGCCCTAATCCACGTACACGAACTCGTTCGAGCACAGCAGCGCCTGGCAGAAGTCGGCAAATGCACGTGCCGTCGCCGGTTCACCTTTGCCGTAGGTTTCGGCGTGCCGGCCGACGAACGCCGCGGCCCGGTCCTTTTCCTGCGAGGTCGGTTTGCGCCCGAACGCGGTGCGGTACGCGGTCGCGATCGCCGCGGGCAATTCTCCTCCCACGGGCCGCACGCGTTTGGCGAGCAAGTCGGCCTGTTTGCGCACGAACGGCGAGTTCATCAGCGTAAGCGCTTGTGTGGGAACCGTCGTGACCTGCCGTTCGCCGATGCTCTGAATCGCTTCCGGGGAGTCGAACAGTTGCAGGATCGGCACGGGCCGGCTCCGCTTCACGGTCAGGTACACGCTGCGCCGCGAACTCGCCTCGTCCAGCGTGCCCGCACCGAACATCGTCAAGTCGAGCGCGCCGCCGGCGGCGAGCAGCGAATCCCGCACCGATTCCGCTTCGAGGCGCATCGGCGGGCGGCGCCACCACAACTTGTTGTCGGGGTCGGCGGCACGACTCGCGGCGATGTCGTCGCCCGATTGTTGGTACACCGCGCTCGTCATGATCAACTTGTGAATCGGCTTCAAACGCCAGCCGCCGCGAATCAGCTCGCTCGCCAGGTAGTCGAGCAACTCGGGGTGTGTCGGGCGGTCGCCCTGCACGCCGAAGTCGTTGGGCGTGGCGACCAGTCCGCGGCCCATGTGATGCTGCCAGAGCCGGTTCACGATCACGCGAGCCAGCAATCGCCCGGCCCCGGCGTCGGCGTCAGTCATCCAGTTCGCCAGAGCAACACGCGGATCGACCGTGGACTTCTTGTCCGCGAGCGGCGCGGTCCACCGCGCGTCCTTGTCCGGGTTCGACATCAACACCTTCATGAACCCGGGCGCGGGTATACCGTTCTTGCGCCCGGTCTCGCCGCGAATCAGGTAGAACACCTCACCGCCGCGCTGCCCGACCGCGAACACCGCATCGAGTTTCGGCTTCGGCGCGGCTGCGAGATGCGCAAGAGTCGGCGCAAAAGCCTTACGCGACTCCGGTTCCATCCCGCGGGCCAACTCCGCGAGTTCCGCGCGGTTCGCGTCGGTAACCTTGCCGTCGCTCTTCGCCAGCAGCGCGGCCAATTGCCGGGCCACGATCGCTCTCGGGTCCGCGAACACTCTTCGTGAAATCACCTGCTCGCCATTCTCCGCCCACCACGTCGCGAACGCTTTCGGGAACCGGTCGCGAACGAACGACTGCCATTCAACGTCCAGTGTCGCGCGGATCACATCCCACTTCAGCTTTTGCTGCTGGTAGAGTTCGGGCTTCGGGTCGAGGTTCGCGGTGGTCGAGTTGGTCGTCGCGAGAGTGGCGAGCAACCGGTAATAGTCGTCCTGCGGAATCGGATCGTACTTGTGATCGTGGCAGCGCGCACAGCCGATCGTCACGCCTAAGAACGCGGAGCCGGTGGTGGATATCATGTCGTCGAGTTGGTCGTAGCGGATCGGTTCCAGCGTCTTCGCGGTCGTCTGTCCGGGGTACGGCCCGGCCACCAGAAACCCGGTCGCGGCGACCGCGTTGTAGTCGTTCGGCAAGAGCTTGTCGCCCGCCAACTGGAGCCGCACGAACTCGTTGTAAGGCATGTCGGAGTTGAGCGCGCGGATGACGAAGTCGCGGTAGTGGTGAGCGCCCTTGCGGTCGCCGTCGAACTCATACCCGCCACTCTCCGCGAACCGCGCGACGTCGAGCCAGTGCCGTGCCCAGCGCTCGCCGTAGCGATCACTCGCGAGGAGTTTCTCGACCAGTTTTGCCCACGCATCGGGCGAATTATCAGCAACGAACACGTCGATCTCCGCGACCGTCGGCGGCAGTCCGGTGAGGTCGAAGTAGGCGCGGCGGATGAGCTTCTCGCGGTCCGCGGGGTTGTTCGGACGGAGCTTCTTCGCTTCGAGCTTCGCCAGGATGAACCGATCGACGGGCGTTCGTGCCCATCCAACCGTTTTGACTTCGGGCGGTACAGCAGCGGCGAGCGGTCGGAACGACCAGAATGCACGCCCCGCTTCGATGTCGATCTTGGTTGTAGGACGAACCCCGACACCGGTGTCCTTCGGCATCGCGGCCCCGGACTGAACCCATTTCGTCAGGTCCGCGACGACCGCGTCTGGAAGTTTCCCTGTCGGCGGCATCTTCAGTTGCGTGTCGGCGTGCCGAATCGCCTTGATAAGCGGACTCGCGTCCGGCTTGCCGGCGACCACGGCCGGACCGCCCTCCCCGCCTTTGAGCAACCCGGCCGCGCTGTCGAGTTCCAGGCCGCCTTTCGCTTTTTTCTCGGTCGCGGAGTGGCACGAGTAACACTCCTTCACCAACACCGGGCGCACCTTCGTCTCGAAGAAGGCGATACCGGGGTCGTCGGCGGCACCGGCACGCGGAGCGAGCCACACGAGGCCAACAACGAGGGCAATCGAGGTCAGGCGCATGGATCGGCACCTCGGACGCGAAGAGAACGGCAGGAATGGTGAGTGCAGTGGGAGGCGGGCATGGCGGGAGTTCTCCACACTAGTCTAACCGGTTCGCTGCGGGATGGAACCGTGTGGTGGAACAATCTTGGGTTTCGCGCATACCAGACATGGCCGCTCGCCGACCGCGACAATCACTTTTACACGCGCAGTAACTCGCTTTCCCACAACGCTTTCGGCAATTATCGCCCGCCAACTCTCATCCGTGCTTGGCAACACGCGGCCCGCAAGGTACAACGGTATGGGGCTTTTGGAAGAGCCTGGCAACCCCCCAACAAACCCCTCACATGGACGTGAAGGGCCAGATGCTCTGAGGACGACACCCATGGCGCACCATCGCGCCGACCCCGAAAGTGCCTCCAACTCAAAATCATCCTCTTCCGGATTACGCAGGTCGGATCGCTTCCTGCTTGGACTCGCCCCGTTCGATCGCGTCGTATTCGTCTCGCACGTGCAGCCTGACCCAGACAGCCTCGGCAGCATGTTGGGCCTCGCCCACCTCGTCGAATCCCGCCTCGGCAAGCCCACCATCATCACCCGCGATGGCCTTATCAACCGCGCCGAAAACCGCGCGCTCGTCGAGATACTCCATCTCGATCTCGTTCCCATCGAAGAGATGGCGTGGGGCGCGAACGACGCGGTCGTGATGGTGGACAGTCAGCCGCGCACTGGGCGGCACACGTTCCCGGAATCCGTTCCGCTCTACGCGGTCCTCGACCACCACGACACCCCCGGCGACCTCGAAGGCGTCGCGTTCACCGACATCCGCGTCACGCACGGCGCAACCTGCACCCTCGTCACGAAGTACCTGCTCGAGCAAGGTGCGCCGATCCCAGAAAAGGTCGCCACCGCCTTGCTCTACGGGATCGAAACGGAAGTGACGGGTTACCCCCGGGAAGCCAGCCCCGCAGACGACGCAGCGCTCCTCAAACTGTACCCAGGCGCGGACAAGGACGTGATCGCGCAGATCCGCAACGCCCGCCTGCCGCACAGTTACTTTGAATGCACACTCCAGGCGATGCAAAGTTCGTTCGTATACGATCGGTTGCTGATGAGTTGGGTGAACCCGCTCCCGCTCCCAGAGCAGGCGGCCGAGGTCGTGGACTTCATGATCCGCTTCGATCAGATCGACTACGCTATCTGCGGTGGGGTGTTCGAGGACAACCTGATCCTCTCGGTGCGCGCTTCGATCGAGAACGCTCGCGCGGGCGAGATTCTGCGACTGGTGGTCGGCAGACTCGGCCGTGCGGGGGGGCACGCCCGGCGTGCCGGTGGTGCGATCCCGCTCTCGAGCACCGCTCCGAGCGCCATCGAAGACCTCCAAAGTGAACTCCGACGCCGGTTCCTCAAGGCGTTCAAGATCGAAGACACTCGCGGGCAGCGTCTCGTCCCGCTCCGCGACATGCTCCAAAACCTGCAATCGTAAGCAAAAGACAGAAGTAGGGAAGAAGTAGCCGCACGAGAAACGCAGATAAAGACACGATAAAGGCAGAAGAACTGAGTGTTTTCAGAACTCGGTCTTAGCCTTTATCGTGTCTTTATCTGCGTTTCTCGTGCGGCTACTTCTTCCCTACTTCTGTCTTCTCTGCTTGTGTCCACTTTTGAGCAGAGGTTGCTTCAAATCGCTGAATAGCAGAGACTGGACATTTAGTCCTCGGTCACGAGTTGGTCACATTCCCGCCGGGGCGGAATTTGCGCACTATCATTCGCGTAACGCTCCCACTACCAACGAAACTTCGCCTCTCTCGTCTGGAATCCTGAAACTGTTCGCGTTTGACGACGATCTTATTACTGGCGGGATGCGCGGCTCGTGCAGTTGCGGCACGTTCTGTGCTGGAAAATTCCACTCCAACCTACCCGGATCGGGCAGTTTGGGGAAAGATACACCGGTTGTCGGCCTATACTGGCTTGTCAATCAGGAAATAGAACTGACGCAGGGCGGATTAGGCCCGTGATGTTCTTGACCCGACGGGTTTTAACAAACTCCAACAGTATCCAACGGTTACGACCGAACGGAATCTGCCGACCTGGGAGGTACTTAACAATGGCTCGCCAAGATGCTCTCCTGCGACTCCATAAGAACTTGATCACCCGCCGGACCGAACTCCGCAAGCGGCTCGGTTTCGAACTCGAAGAACTCGCTCACGTAAAACACTCGTCCGCGTGCGGGGATCCGGCGGACGCCGCGTTCGACGCGAGCGGTGAAGAAATTTCTTCAGCCATCGCCGAACTCGAATCCAAGGAATTGGCTCAAATCGAACGCGCGCTGCGTCGGCTCAAGGCCGGCACCTACGGCAAGTGCGAGGTATGTTCGATCAAGATCCCGGTCACGCGGCTGAATGCGTTGCCGTTCAGCACGATGTGCGTAACCTGTCAGCGAGAAATGGAACTCGACGGCGGATGGGCAGCCGACCACGGGGCCGGTGACTGGGGGCGGATCGCCGACGGCGACCCTATGGGCGGGCGCGAAGTGAACATCGCAGACTTGGAAATCGACTTGAGCAAATAAGCCGGTCGAAGGGATCGTATCAAGCCCGTGGCCTGAAACGGCTGCGGGCTTTTTTCGTTTCGTAGCGACTCGCCCCCGCCGGTGGTGCGGTTTCTAGCGACCTTGTTCCCCGCACCGACCCCCTGAGGAGTAGAGTGGAAACGGTTGGACCGGGTCTGGCCACGCACAACGTGCCGACTCGACTGGTTTCCCTCAAGGCGAAACGTCATGCGCAGACAGTTGGGACTCGGGATGGTGTGTGCAACGTGCGCATTCCTCGGTGGCGCCGCGACCGAATCCGTCGTTCGAGGGAGCGCGAACGCGCAACCCGCTCCGGCGCTTCCCCCGATGGACGTTGCGAACGGAGGAATTCCGCACGACCGGTTCCAGACGGTCATCCGGCAACTCAGTCCGTCCGTGGTCGCGGTGGACGCGGTAAAACCGGCGGAGCCTGGTGCGACGAAGAACAACCCCGTGGAAGAGTCCGGCTCCGGCGTGATCGTGAAGTTGCCCGGCGCGACCGGCGTCGTTGTGGTCACGAACTACCACGTCGTCGGCGCCGCGGCGCCCGCGAAGGTGTACGTCACGCTCTCCGACGGGCGCATCGTGCAACCGGCACGCATCTGGAGCGACCCGGAATCGGACATCTCGCTGTTGAATATCGAAGACAACACGCTGACGGCCGCGCCGCTAGCGGACAGTTCGCGCGCCCGCCGCGGGCAATGGGTGCTCGCGTTCGGTAGCCCCTTCGGGCTGAACCAAACCGTCACGCACGGAATCATCTCCGCGACCGATCGCGGGCAAATTTCGCTCGGCTCGACGATCCGCATCAAAGAGTTCTTGCAGACCGATGCGGCAATCAATCCAGGGTCGAGTGGTGGCCCGCTAGTCGATCTCGACGGAAAGGTGGTCGGGATCAACACCGCGATCGCGTCCAAGAGCGGCAGCAACAGCGGAGTGTCATTCAGCATCCCGGCGAATCTCGTGAAGCGAATTGCGGCGCAACTCATCGAGAAGGGCGTGGTGACACGCGGCTACCTCGGCGTACAACTCGCGAGCGTGCTCGAACCTGCCGAGGCGCTGCGGTTGGGATTGAACCGCGTGAGCGGTGCGCTGGTCGAGATCGTTCACCCTGACACGCCGGCGGCACGAGCGGGCCTGAAAGTTGGCGACGTGGTGCTTCAGATCGAAGACGTGACCTTGCGCGACGAGAACCACCTGATCAACGTGGTGTCAGCGCTGCCGCCTGGACAGAAGGTGAAGTTAACGGTGTGGCGCGACCGCAAAGCACAGGCGATTGAGATAGTTGTGGGAGAATACACCGGGAAGCCAGTGAGGTCGAACCGGCCGTAGGTTCGAGCATCCTGCAAAATGACGATCGGGCCGCCCTTCATGGCGGCCCGGATTGTTAACACGCACGGATTCCGTTCGAGGTGAAAGTCCGGTACAGACCTGTTTACTCTTCGTCCTTCTTGTTGCCGCGGAGGAACAGCATCACGCCGATCAGAACCAGCAGGGCGACGAACATCCCGCCCATGGTCCACCAACTGGTCAAGAAATCCATGATCATTTCCCTCGGTTTGCCACTTCTGGGCATTGTGAGTGAACAGCAGCACGGCCCCGAAACTGCGAGTGAGTCGGACCAACCGTCCGCCGACCTGTAGAAAATCAAACGTGTTCTACTCGCCAATTCGACCTGATGCAAGCGTCCACTGAAAAATCTTTGTGAATCCTGCCCCGCGCGGCCCCTTGCCACCGTACCTCACGCGACCGAAGATAAATTGTTGCGTGCCACGGCGTAGTGGCAACCGTCTGAATTTTCGAAATCAAGATATCGCCCTAGCGGGTGAAGGCGACGATGAACGAGACCGGCCTGGCACGGGTCCGCGGCGGTAAACTCCTGTACACCGACGAAGTCGGGCACGATGCATGTGGTATCGGCGGTGTCGCCGCCCGCGACGGGAAACCCTCGGCCGAGTTGCTCCGGCGCGCGGTCGGAGCGCTCCGAGCGATGGAACACCGAGGCGGCGTGTGCGGCGACGCCGGCGACGGCGCCGGCCTGCTCCTCGCGACCCCTCAAGCCTTCTTCAAAGAAGAAGCGAAGCGACTCCGATTCGACGGCGCACGTGGCCTCCGGGCCGAAGACGCAGTCGCGGTCGGCGTGCTGTTCATCTTTGAGGCTGAACCGGCGCGCGCGGATCAAGTTCGCGCGCTGGTGCGCGAGGTGCTCTCCGGTGGCCCGGTGAAACTCCTCGGCTTCCGCCCCGTGCCCGTCGTCGACGACGTGCTTCCACAGCAAGCGCGAAGCGCGCGCCCCGCGTACATCGAGCACGCACTCTTCAAGGTGGAGGGCGACGTTGCCACGGCCGACCGTTGGCTCCTGCTGCGCCGGTTCGAATTCCGTCAGCGCCTCACCACCGCCGGCCTGAACGCCTACATGGTCTCGCTCTCCGCGACGCTAGTCGGCTACAAGGGGCTGATGACCAGCGGCCAACTCGCGGACTTCTACCAGGACTTCGCGAACCCCGCATTCGAGACCGGCATCGCGACGTTCCACCGCCGATACAGCACGAACACGTTCCCTAATTGGACATTGGCTCAACCGTTTCGGCTCACATGCCACAACGGCGAGATCAACACGGTCCGCACCACGCGGAATGCGGTGTCGGCGTTCGCGCGCGGGTTGCAACCACCGCTGCCCGGCGGCGACCTCCTCACACCGAAGATGAGCGACTCGGCCAGCCTGGACGAGTGGGTCGAGTATCTAATGCGCGAACAGAACTGGAGTATGTTGCGCGCGCTACGGCTCAGCATCCCGCCGGTGTGGGACACGGAAGCGGACGTGTGGGGTCAGGAAGCCTTCGACCTGTTCACGTACTACCGGCGCACGTTCGGAAGCCTCGCGGCGTGGGACGGCCCCGCGGGCATCATCGGCACCGACGGGCGAATGCTCGTGGGCCTGGTGGACCGCATGGGGTTGCGACCTGTGCGATGGTGTTCAGACCGAAGGGGCTGGCTCTACATCGGTAGCGAATCCGGCGTGTTCGGCCTCGACGCGACCACCATCGTCGCGAGCGGGCAACTTCAACCCGGGCAGATGATCGCGCTCGACACCGAAACCGGCGAGCGACTCGACAGTTACCAAATCATGGCCCGCGTCATCACGGAGGCGGAAGCCGAGTTGGGCGACGTGCGCGAACTCAACCGCCGGCAGATCATCATTCCCGAAGGGTTCGACTACACACGCCAAACGGACGACACCGTGGGCGCGATGCTCACGGATCGCACGTGGTCGCTCGATCACTTGCTTCAAGCGGCGGGTTGGGACTTCGACCGCGCGGTGTTCGTGCGCGACATGGCGAAGCTCAAGAAGGAACCGCTGTCGAGCATGGGCCACGACCGCGTGCTGACGGTGTTCAGCCAACACCACCCAACACTGTTCAAGTACCTTCAGCAGACGTTCGCCGAGGTGACGAACCCCCCCATCGACCCTTATCGTGAGGGCGGGGCGATGTCGCTGACAACTTACCTGGGGCGTGGCCCCGCGCAGGCGAACCCGGAGCGTCAGCAACGGGGGGGCGGCGCAGGAAACGCGGGGGATCCCGTCGCTGATGCTCCGGGTTCGCCTGAAGCACTGCCGTGTCGCCAGATGGAACTCCCCTCCCCTATCATCTCTGACGCCATCGTCGAGGAGATTCGGCAGAACGAGGTGCTCGGCTTCAAGTTGCTCGACGCAACGTTCCCCATCCAGGGCGGTGCGGACTCGCTGCGAACAAGTTTGGTTGCTCTTCAAAGCGCCGCGGAGAAAGCCGTTCACGACGGTTACCACGTGCTCTGCGTGTCCGACAAGGAAGCGTGCAAGCGTGGCATCTTCCCGATCCCGTCGCTGCTCGCGCTCGGTGCGGTGCATGAGTATTTGTGCCGGCACGGGCTGCGCGACAAGTGCAGCCTTATCGTGCAAGCCGGTGACATTCAGGAAGGCCACGACATCTGCTGTCTGGTCGCGTGCGGCGCCGACGCGGTGCATCCGTACCTGATGTTCCGGCTCGTCAAGGACGGGCTGAATTTCAAAGATCCGGACTCAAAGCAGGAATCAAAACTGGAACCGCGCGAGGCGTTGGAGAACCTGTTCGCGGCGCTCGAAGACACCACCAAGAAAGTGATTTCCAAGATGGGAATCACCACGATCGAGGGCTATCGCGGGGCGCAGTTGTTCGAGGCGGTCGGGTTCGGCCCCGACCTCATGGCGTTCCTCGGCGACTTCCCGAGCCGGCTCGGTGGCATCGGCTTCAACGAGTTGGTCGAAGACGCGCAGTGGCGCGTTCAGCAGGCCGAGAAGATGACCGTGCTGGGCCGCAACCGCGACTACCACGCGTTCAACGCGAAGGTGCGGATGGCACTGCGCGACGCTGTAAAGGAAGCGCACCCGGAGCCGGAACAGGGCGGTGAGATGGCTTACACCGCACCTCCGAGCGAGGACGACCCGGGCGCGCCCCAGCGCGTGGCAGACAAATTCGTGAAGTTCACCGATATGGTGAGCGCGCGCGTGCCCACGGTGCTGCGCGACCTGTTCTCGATTCGCTTCGCTGCTGGCGGCGTAGCACAAGTGGAAGTGCAATCCGCGACGAAGATGATCGCTCAGCACTTCCGCGGCGCCGCGATGAGTCACGGCGCACTCACCGGCGCGTCGCACATGACCATTGCCGCAGCGGTCAACGAACTCGGCGCGGGGAGCAACAGTGGCGAGGGCGGCGAAGCCCGCTGGCGCAACGACCTCCCCGAACGCGCCTACGGGTCGTTCTGGGATAAGGTGCGCGCGCAGCGGCTCGCACACCCCGAGATTTACACCCTCGGCGGCGACCTCGCGAAGAGCCGGTTCCGCAGCCGTATCCGGCAAATAGCATCTGGCCGGTTCGGGGTGGACGCCGAGTACCTCGTCAACGCGGACGAGATTTCGATCAAGATGGCGCAAGGCGCAAAGCCCGGCGAGGGCGGTCAGTTGATGGGCAAGAAGGTGACCGCCGAGATCGCGGAGATCCGGTTCGCGAAGCCCGGCACGGACCTCATCAGCCCGCCGCCGCACCACGACATCTACAGCATCGAAGACCTCGCGCAACTCATCTACGACCTGAAAGCGGTCAAGCCGAACGTCCCTGTGTCTGTGAAATTGGTCGCGGTGGAGAACATCGGCACCATCGCAGTCGGCGTGGCGAAGGCCGGGGCCGACATCATCGAGATCGACGGCATCGACGGCGGCACCGGTGCCGCGATGGTGTCGTCGAAGGAACACGCAGGGCTGCCGAGCGAAATGGGGTTGGCCGAAGCGCATCAGGCGCTGGTCGTGAACGGCTTGCGCACGAGCGTGAAACTCCGCGTCGGCGGCGGGATCAAAAACGGACACGACATCATCAAGTACGCGCTGTTCGGCGCGGACGAGTTCAGCTTCGGACAGGGCTTGATGGTGTCGGTCGGCTGCATCGTGTGCAAGTCGTGCCACATCCCGAACTGCCCGACCGGGATCACCGGCTCACCCGAAATCTTCAAGGGACACCCTGAACACACGAAGGCCTATCTCCATGCAGTAGCGGACGAGACGCGCGTGCTGCTCGCGCGCATGGGCTTCGCGCACCTCTCCGAAATCACTGGGCGCTCGGACCTTCTCGTGAGGCGAACCGACCTCAAAGAGAAGCACCCGCGCCCCGCGATGCTCGACCTATCGCGGTTCATCCACCCCGATATGGCGATGTCGCGCTTGGCTGAGAACCACCCGCAGACGCCGCCCGGTCGCGGGTTGTGCGACATCACCGGTTCGCTGAACGAACGCATCCTCGCAGCAACTTACGATGCCATCGACACCAGCCAGAACGCGGACCTCGTGTTTCGCGTGCGGAACTCGGATCGCGCCGTTGGCGCGACGGTCGCGGGCCAGATCGCGAAGTTGTACGGCCGCGAGGGGATGCCGAATCACCGCAAAATCAAGGTCCGGCTCGAAGGCGAAGCCGGTCAGAGCTTCGGCGCGTGGTGCATCCACGGTCTCGACCTGGAGTTGCGCGGCTTCGCGCAGGACGGTGTCGCAAAGGGCATCTCGGGTGGCACCGTCGTGGTAACGCTCGACTACACCATCAGCAACTACGGCGGCGAAATTCAGAGCGTGACCGGGAACAACGTCGGTTACGGCGCGACCGGCGGCACGATCTTCATCGGCGGCCGCGCCGGACACCGGCTCGGAATTCGCAACTCGGGCGCGACGATTGTCGCGGAAGCCGCGGGCAAGTACGCGTGCGAGTACATGACCCGCGGTCGTGTGCTAATCCTCGGACCGGTCGAGAATGAGATCGGCTCCGGGATGACGGGTGGCGAATTGTTCGTGTTCGACCCCAAGACCGAAGCGCCTGCAAAACTGCACGGCAAGAGCGTGACGGTGATCGACTGTTCGCACGTCGATTACGAGTGGATGCACCCACTACTGCACCAGTACTTCGCCAGGACCGGGAGTCGGCAGGCGGAGTACCTGCTGAAGAACTGGGCCGACGTGCGGCGCGGGCGCCGGTTGCGAAAGGTGCTGCCGTTGGCGGTGGCGCGCGCGATGGAAGACCTGAAGACCGCCGGTACCAACGCGGGGTGAGATTCGCTGGGCTTCCGCCGCTCGCGGTTTCGCGGGCAGCGCAATCCGCCCGTGGAGGTGGTATCCTCCGGGACCACCTCCACGCGGGGAGAGCATGACTCCGATCGGACACGGTCCCACGCGGCGCGACTGGTCGCGATTACCCGCTGCCGCCTTCCACCTCGCCCTCGCCGGTCTGGTGTTGGCACTGGGTATGATACTCGTCTGGAACCCGATCCTCGGCGCGCACGACTTCTGGGCGCACGCCGGGGTAGGGCGCTGGATCACCGAGAACGGCCGCGTCCCCGACCGCTCGCTCTTCCTGTGGACCGCCGACGAACCGTGGGTCTACCACAGTTGGCTCACACAACTCCTCTTCTACAACCTGACTCGTATCAGCACTCCGGAGACGCTCGCTAGAGTTGTTCTCGGGTTCACCACGTTCTTCGCCCTCACGCCGTTCGTACTCGCGTGGTGGGTCTGGGGTCTGAGGGCGCGGTTCACGTGCGTGATGGCACTACCGTTCGTCGTCGCACTCGACGCGATCGGTCACCGGTTCCAACCCCGGCCCGAACTGTTCACGGCGTTCTTCTTGAGCCTGCTGCTGGTCTACTTGACCCGCCGAGCCGACCCGCCCGGACCAGACCGACCCACACGCTCGACCAGGCGGCGAATCGTTGAAGCGGGCGTCGTACTCGGGTTGTTCAGCATCTGGGCAAACCTGCACGGGGCCGTTGTTATCGGGGTGCAGGTGTTTTTCGTAACGGCCGTCGGCGATTTCCTCCAGAACCGGCGGGACGGTCACTGGAAATTCCCCGCGGTACTCGCGATTCTCGCCCCAATCGCGGTGTGTGTGAACCCCTACGGCCCGACCTACTGGCTTGCGCTGCGCCCAGTCGGGAGTTACCGGTTCTCGACGATTGTCGAGTGGTTCCCGGTGTGGCGCAACCCGGATCAACCCGAGGCCGTGATTATCGCCGCAGTGCTCCTGCCAGCGCTCGCGACCCTTGCCTGGGTGCTGAATCCCGAGCGCCGCTGGGCACAACTCGGCTGGCTCGTGATGTTCGCCACCATGTACGTTCTGGCTCGCCGGAACATCTGGCCATTCGCCATCGTGTGTCTGATGATGTTGGCCGCGAACGCCCGCTCGCTCGACCTCGAATCAATCTGGTCACGCCTCAGCCGGATGATCAACCGTCGAGCCAAGTCGCTCCCCCCACCGGCGTTCCTCAGGTGGGCCTTGAGGGTGTTCGTGATGCTCTGGCTGCTGCTTCACGCGTGGCCGGTGTTCGCCGACTTCCGACCGTGGACGAAATACACGCCCACTCGCCTCGAAAAAGGAATCGTCCGATTCGTCGGTGAACAGCAGTTGGAGGGTCGCGTGTTCAACGACTACGAGAACTCCAGTTACTTCCAGTGGCGCTTCGCCGGACGCCCGAGCCTCTACATCGACCTGCTCAATGCCTATCCCGATCAGGTGGGAACCGACTATCTGGAGATCGCACAATGCACCGACCACGGTCTAGTGCTACTCGACGAACAGCGGATCGGGTTCGTGATCCTGACAACCAACCGAGGGCCGTGGCTGTCCCTGGGAAAACTGGCCGACTACCTTGACGCAAGCCCCGGCTGGGCACGCGTCTACATGGGCGGTGATGGAGTAGTGTGGGTGCGCCGCACGACTGAATACGAGCACGTCTGGCGCGCGTTCAACGGGTCCGTTCAGAAGACGAGATTCCGCACACTCGAACGATGGGGCGACGAGGGCGCGATGATCTGGCCGGCAGCACCGGGACAGGATCCGTAGCGGCGGGTGCAAGTCTCACCCACGCCGGGCGACGGGCTTCACCTTCTCGTGGATGAGTTTGACGCACTGTTCCAGGAACTCGAAATACTCGGTCCCGGCGATCTCCTTCACGCGGCAAACGAGGTGGCGACGGCGCTCCAACATCTCGACGCAGGTGTCCACGCCCAACTTCACGAGCGGACCGCCGGGCGCCTGCATGTCCAACAACTCCTGCACCTCGGCAGGGCACAGTTCGATGGCGCGGTCACGGTTGCGATCCAGCCAACCGATCAGTTCGGGGAGAGTGGCTCGCTCGTAGAGAAGGTTGAACGATTCCTCGTCGGCTGCGGGCTTGCCGTGCATCCGCGGCAACAGGCGGTCGAGTGGCAGCGTGCGCAGTTCGCTAACGGTCAGCCCGAGCGCCTCGGCGCACTGACTGACCGTGGCGTTGCGGAGTTGCCGCTTCGGGCCGCCGTGCAGAATCTGTCGGACTGTGTGTCGGTTCAGGCGCGAGATTTTGGCGAAGTCTTCCTGGTTCCAGCCCCGCTCTTCGACGAGCCGGGCGATCTTGTTCGCGAGTTCGACCCCGACCCCCGGAGATGCCGCATTCATCCGTGCTAACCCCGTTGGCGTTTTCCGACTACTGGAAATACTAATGCCGGTGCGCGTTCGTGGAAGAGGGGAGTTGGCAAACGTGCGGAAAAAACTCGACCGCCGGCCAGTTCTGGTAAACGGGTCGGCGGTCGCGGGTGTCAGAAGTGACAGCGCGTTCAGTACGGACTGCCGCTCCCGGTCAGGCCACCCGCGCCATTGACCGGCGGAAGCGGAAGTGGGATGCTACCGCTGGTGCCGGCCTTCGGCTTATCGTCGGACTTCGGCTTCACATCTTTCGGCTTCGGCATCTCCTTCGGCGCCGTACCAGTGCCCGGCTGGATAATCGGGGCGCCCGCAGTGCAGCATGTCGGACCGCAGTTCGAATGCTTGCTGCTCCAGCGCGACTTCAGTTTGTCGAGCAGGTTCGGCCGGTCTGCGGCGCTCGAGCCACAGGTGTTGCACGGCAGCGGAACTTTAACCGGGGCACACGCCGGTACCGGAGCGCAGCAGTCGCCGGACTTCTTGCCGAACTTCTCCTTCAACCGGTCGAGAAGGCCCGGCTTCTTCTCACAGCCGCACGGTGCACATTTGTTGCAGCCGGCACCGCTGTTGACAACAGCAGGAGCGGGCGCCGCTGGGGCGACAGGAACAGGATCGGCCCCGGCCAGCGCGGCCGAGGACATAAGCAGGAACGCAGCTGTCACGGTGGCTATCCTCCGAAAGAGTTTGGACGACGTGAAGAGATCAACCTCACGATTCAAGCATCGACCCTGCCGTGACGAAATCGTGAAGCAGGGGAACGCAAATAACCACAATTCCACCGCCCGAAGCGCGGTCGCGCCGCGCGCGCCGACCTTCGCGGAGGGCACGGATCTGCCGCGCGCGCCGACCGCACCGGCGCTCGGAGGACTTCGCCGGACAAGTTGGGCTTGTTCCGTCAGTGAACATCCGTTCTAAATACATGGTCGTAAACGAGAAGTGAGGGCCGACCCGTGGCGCGCGCAGAAAAGCAGTGGCACCTGCTCCCATCCGACCCGAGCGCGACGAACCGGCTCGCGGGTCTGGCGCGGGTCTCGTCTGTCGTCGCACAACTCTTGCTGAATCGTGGCGTGAAGGACGCGCCTTCGGCCCGCCGATTCCTCGATTCCCCGCTCGCGGGACTGCACCCGCCACTATCACTCCCCGGCGTCGCCGAGGCTGCGGAACGCCTCGCACAAGCGATCGCGGACAAGCGCCGCATCTGCATCTACGGCGACTACGACGTGGACGGCGTGACCGGCACCTCCATACTCCTCCGCGTCCTTGGTAAACTCGGCGCGGATGTGCAGTTCCACGTTCCACTGCGCCTATCCGAGGGCTACGGCCTGAACAGTGAGCGATTGCGCGAACTGAAGCGCGCTGGCGTGTCGCTCGTGGTGAGCGTGGACTGCGGGATCGCGAGCCTCGCGGAAGCACAAGTCGCTCGCGAGATCGGCCTGGAGTTGATCATCACGGACCACCACGAGATGAAGATGGGGCTAGACGGGCCACTTCTGCCGCTGGCGGAGGTGCGAGTTCACCCGCGATTGCCGGCACCTGAGCCGTACCCGTTCGGCGACCTGTCCGGGGCCGGGGTCGCGTTCAAGGTTGCGTGGGCGGTGGCGCAGAGAGTGTGCGGCGCTCAGAAGGTACCCGACGACGTGCGCGAGGTGCTGCTCGACGCGGTCGGGCTCGCGGCGCTGGGGTTGGTAGCGGACGTCGTGCCGCTACGCGACGAGAACCGGATCTTCGTCCGCCACGGGCTGGAACGTATTCGCACGAAGCCTTCCGTCGGGCTGAAGGCGCTTCTCGAAGCGAGCGGTGTGAAGCCGGACCAGGTGCTAACGAGCGAGGATGTGGGATTCAAACTCGCGCCGCGGCTGAACGCTGCCGGGCGCCTGGGTTGTGCGAGTTTCGCGGTCGAATTGCTGACCACGACATCCACAGCGAAGGCAATTCAACTCGCGCAACAGCTCGAAGCGCAAAACGGCGATCGCCAGGCGCGCGAACGCAAGTACACACAAACCGCGAAGGAACTGGTGGAAGAGCATTTCGCGACCGACGCCGCGGTCGTGGTCGGTTCCGAGGACTGGCACCCCGGTGTGGTCGGGATCGTCGCGAGCCGGTTGGTCGATTACTTCGGCAAGCCCGCACTCGTCATCGCGATGCAGCCAAACGAGCCAGTCGCAACCGGGTCCGGGAGGAGCGTCCCAGGCTTCGCGCTGCACACCGCACTTGTGGCGTGCGACGACCTACTCGAAGGGCACGGGGGCCACGCGGCGGCGGCTGGCTTCAAGGTGCGCCCGGAACGCATCCCTGAGTTGCGAAAGCGGTTCAACAACCACGTTGCGAACCACTACCCAGGCGGCGCCCCCGCGCAACAACTCACGCTCGACGCGGAAGTGCCGCTCTCGGCACTCACGTTCGGGCTGCTCAAAGACCTCGACAAACTCGAACCCTACGGGGCCGGAAACCCCCGCCCAAAGTTCCTCGCGTCCGGCTTGAAGGTGGAAGCCGCACGCTTGATCGGTCAGGGCGAGGTTCAGCGCCACATGGACTTCCGTGTGCGGCAAGGCGAAACGACAATCCGGTGCGTCGCGTGGGGGATGGCCGACCGGATGGAAGAGCTGATGAGCGCCGCGGGCGACTGCTGTCTCGCGTTCACGCCGAAGATCAACGATTGGAAGGGCTACAAGAAGCTCGAACTTCAGGTGATCGACCTGAAGCCCGGCAAAACGGTGACGTTGGCGTGAGGTGTGTGGGTTGGTGCCGCTTGCCGAACAACGGCTGTACAACTCGAATCGCTTCGGGAAAGTTCGTGTTGCACCCACTCAGGTTGGCGTGTGCCGTTCGGCAAGCAGCACCTACTGCTTCCCCACGGGCGGTGGTACGGGCAATGGGGCGGGCTGGCGGTTCTTCAGTCTCTCGATCTTTCCACGCCAAATCAGAAGGAACTGCTTGTACTCGTCGTTGTTCACCGCGCTGCCAACAGCGCCGACGTTCACCCCCACCGGGATCGGAACCCACGCCGCCAGTTCCACAGCCACGATGTTCCACAGCGCCGCCTCGCGTACCGGGATGGCCTGGTCATCGAGCCACTTGCCCAGCAGGTCGAGCCGGTCCTGGTCCGGCTTCGTCGGCGACACGAACCCTCGCAACAGGCGCAGCAACCGGTCCGCGGCGTCCTCCCTGTCCGTGTCCTCTCCCAACCCCTTGTCGATGAGGACCGCGCGGAGAATCGCGGTGTTCCCGCGATCCCGCGCGACCCAGGCCGTCAGCGCGGTCACCACCGACTGGCGGGCGAGCCACGGCAGTTCCGATTTGAGCACGTCCACCAACGGCTTGAGCAGGTCACCCCCGGCGGGCGTCGAGTCCGCGAGCGCCGCCTGCGAGTACACCGCGAGGCGCGCGGCGAGTTCGCGGTCCGGGGCCGTCGGGGCCGGGTCGAACCGGGTCGCCAGGATCTGGCGCGTCACGTTCCGCTCGGTCACCTTGTCGGCCGTTTCGGTCAAGACACGCGTCACCAACCGCTGCGAGTTCCCGTCGAGCACCGGGTTCAACAACGACTCCTGCATGTTCTCGATCGCCTTCGGGTCGTGGAGCGTACCCGAGGAGGAATCCCACGTCACCTGTGTGTTGACCGCGACCGTGTTGATGATCTTGAACCGGCGCGGGGCGGCGAACCCGGCCGCGCCCGCAGTCACCGCGAACCGGGCCTCGCGCTTCGGCGCCGTGCCCTCGACGCGAGCATAGGCCGTGCCCGGCTCGAACCATGACACCAGCTCGATCAGCACCTCCGCCTGCGCGTCCGGCAGCGCCACGTCCCACACCTCGCCCGCCGCCCGCACCCGCACCTTCGCTCCGGTCGGCTTCTTGTCCAAGCCCAGCTTCTTGCTCTTCAGGTATACGCGGCCCGCGAGCAGCGTGACGTCCGCGTCGAATCCCTTCGCGGGCGGGTGGAACGTCACACGCGACTCGAACACCCGGTACGGCAACTGCTCCGGCACATTCCCCCACAGCACCACTTGCACCTGCTTGTCGCGTTCACCGATCAACAGATTCGCCTTGTAGCCGGGTAACGCCATCACCGGGAAGTTGGCGGATACCGGTTCGTCGTCCTCGTCCTTCAGTCGCAACCGGGACCACACGCCGGGCTGCAGCGGATCCTGGATGAGGACGAGGACGCGTTTGGTTTCGACGGTGCCGATCGGGTCGCGGCCCTTCACGTCAGGGTCCGCGGCTGGGTCGCCGAGTGCGGGTCCGGGGTCGATAGGCTTCGCTGCCGCGAGTTCGCTCACGACCGCGATGGCGAGTTCGCTCACGACCGCGTTGACGTCCACGTCTTTCGGCTTCGGCGCCACGTCGTCGGGGTCTTGGGGCTTCTTCGGCGCACCGATCTCCTTCGGCTTAGATGGGATCGCCTCCGGCGCGGGGTTCGGTAGTAGTGCGAACGAGTGCCCAGGCGTCGTTTCGGGTGGCTTCGGGGTGCGCGGCGGGAGCGCCATGAACACCGCAACCGCGAGGAACACGAGCAGAAGCGCACCGACACCAACGAGCGCGAGCCGTGCGGCCCAACTGGTTTCGGCGGAATACCGCTTCAGGCCGAGCAGAAGGGCCGCGTCGGCGTCGTCGAGTTCGGTCTGCTCTGACTCCGGCGGGCGCACCCCACCGATCGGCAGCGATTTGTTCGGGCGCCGACCGGGCGTCGCGCCGGGCGCCGTTTGAAGTCCGTACATGCGCCGGTGCGCTCGTGGCGGGACGCGCACCGGTTCGGTAAGGACTAGCGTCAAAATCTGGTGACACGCGGCCACTTCCGCGAGGTGAACGTCGGAGCCGAGGCAGGTTTCTTCGACCTGTTTGAGCGTGGCCGAATCGAGCGTGTTGTCGAGGTACTCCGCGACCGTGTTCGGGTCGGCGGTTTCGTCGGCGGCGGTCGGAACGGGGGTCCGCAGCCCGCGACGTCGCGTGACCTTCTTGATCCGCTCGACGAGTTCGCGAGCCTCTTCGCTGTCCGCCACTTTGCGGCCGAGACTGCGCGTTTCGACCGGGCCGAGTGTGTCGTCGATGTAGGCGAGCAGGGTGCGAAGCGTCAGACGTGGCATGATCACTCCGAGGTTCGTCCATCGTCACCTTCAATAGTGGCGCCGCGCGTCTTGCTTCGTGCAACATTCCGAGAAAAGCGGTAGGCTGATGACCGCCGGAAAGACAACCCACCCCCAAACCCCCTCCCCGAAGGGAGGAGGAGAATGAGTGGAAAAAGCCGTTGCTTCCTTTCTGGCTCCCCCTCCCTTCTTAGGGGAGGGGGTTGGGGGGAGAGGTTCTTCTGTCGGAGACTGCACATGACCCCAGCCCTTCTCTTGCTCGCCGCGACCGTCGCTGCACCCGCTACGGTGGCCGATCTGAAACTGCCGCCGGGCTTCAGTGCGAAACTGTACGCCGACAACCCCATCGCGCCCGACATCTACACGATGACCATCGACGACGCGGGCCGCGTGCTGATCGCGGGTCGCGGGTACGTGCGCGTGTTGGTTGATGACGATAACGACGGGTATGCCGATCGTGCGGTTGATCTCATCGACGGGTTGAAAGAAGGGCCGCTCGGATTGCTCGCCGAGGGTGACTCGCTCTTCGTTGTGAGTGACGGCGGGTTGAAACGCTATCGCGGGTACAACGGCAAGGACAAGTTGAAGGGACCGCCGGAGTTCATTCTCGCACTGACAACCGGAGGCGAACACGCCGCGCACGCGGTTCGTCGCGGGCCGGACGGCTGGCTCTACTTGCTGTGCGGCAACAACGCGGGCGTGCGAAAAACAATCATCACCGACCAGCGGTCGCCCGTGAAAGACCCGGTCGCGGGCGCTCTGCTGCGCATCTCGCCGAGCTTCAAGTCGGTAGAGGTCGTCGCGGACGGGTTCCGCAATCCGTACTCGTTCGACTTCAACACGGACGGCGAACCGTTCACCTACGACTCCGACAACGAGCGGTGCGTGGGTCTTCCGTGGTACGAAGGTTGCCGCTTTTACCACGTCGTGCCATCTGGCAATTACGGCTGGCGCTCGCCGCAGCTCTCGCAAACGTGGCGCAAACCGACGTACTTCCCGGACGTGGTGCCGCCAATCGCCGACCTCGGTCGCGGTTCACCGACCGGCGTCGCGTGCTACCGACACTCGCAGTTCCCGGCGAATTACCGCGGCGGGTTCTTCCTCGCGGACTGGACGTTCGGGCGCATCCACCACGTTCCGCTGAAGGCAAGCGGTTCGACTTACGAGGGCAAGCCGGAGGTGTTCGCGGAAGCAATCGGCACGAGCGGGTTCGCGCCGACCGCGCTCGCGGTTCACCCCAAGACGGGCGAGTTGTTCGTGAGCATCGGCGGGCGC
>CAMDQN010000054.1 GCA_945905925.1 Singulisphaera sp. GP187 | reverse complement strand
ACCGAGGGACTGGGGTAGAAATCACGAAATATCATCGACGAGACGAGATAAACCGCTTGAACGCCAAGAAGACGGGGGTAACACGATTTTGCGATCCGCACCAACACCTACGATTCCAGCCACGCCCGGAACGCGCAAGAACCTCCGACTCGCGGGTCGCCCCTTCTGTTCGCACGCGTGCCGGGGTACACTTCACAACAACAAACCACCCCTCGGTCCGTGCGGAGGTGCCCAAGGTGACTCGTCGCACCATGCTTCTGTTGCTCGCCGTGCCGCTGCTGTTCCTGTCAAGCGGTGCTGTTGGCACGCCCGCCGATCCGCCCGCGAAGGACGAGGCCAAAAAGGGCGGCATCGACCGCACCGGAGTCACGAAGAAGCGGCTCCTCAAAGAGTTCGGTGGCAGCGCGGAGAGCGAGGAGGCCGTGATGCTCGGCCTCGCGTGGCTCACCCAGATGCAGAAGCAGGACGGGAGTTGGGTGTACGACACCGGTCGGACTGGTGAAACGGCCGCCGCAACCGGGATGGCGGTGCTCGCGTTCCTCGGCGCCGGGCAGTCGCACAAGGAAGGGCGGTACAAGCAGACCGTTCAGGCTGGACTCGACTGGCTCGTGAAGAGTGTGGAAACGGGTCAGGGCGCGAACCGTGGTCGATTCAAGACGATCGGCGACATGTACGCGCAGGGCATTGCGACGCTCGCACTCTGCGAGGCCTGCGGCATGACCCAAGACCCCGCGCTGAGACCGGCGGCGCAAGCCGCGGTCGATTACATCCAGAAGGGTCAGGCCAAGAACGGCAGTTGGGGTTATCGCGTGCCGGACTCTGGCGACACGTCCATCGTGGGCTGGCAGATTCAGGCGCTGCACGCCGCGAAGCTCGCGCAACTCGACGTGGACGACAAGGTGATCAAGCAGGCAATGAAGTTCCTGGACAGCGTCGCCGGTGGGCAGAACAAAGCGACTTACGGTTACGCGGACAAGGGCCTCGCGGCCCCGGCGACGTCGCTCACCGCGATCGGCCTTCTGTGTCGCTACTACGTGGACGGGTGGCGGCCGGAAACCGCGGGCTTCGCGGAGGGATCGAAGGGACTTATGAAGCGGGCGCCCGCGGCGACCCAAACCCGCCCGCAACTCGACCTGTACTACTACTACTACGCGACGCAGGTCGTGCGCTACTATGGCGGTGAAGAGTGGAAGACCTGGAACGAGGGTACGCTGAAGGGCGACACACGCAAAGGCGGCATGGCGGACTGGTTAATCGACCTTCAGGTGCGGACCCCGAGCCAGCGCGGGAGTTGGGATCCAGAACCGGGTACGATCGGCGGGCATTGCGGCCGGCTCGGAACGACGTGTTTGTGTCTGCTGACGCTCGAAGTGTACTACCGCTACGACCCGCAGAGCGCCGACAAGGGCATGAAGTAGGCCCGTTCAGCGGCCGAAGGCCGCGTCCGATCATTTCGGGAAAGTAGCTTGCTTTTTCGGCGCGCTTGCGCTGCTTGCCGTCTTTACCCAACGTTCCACGTGGAACGTCGATGGGCGTTAGAATGTCGCGCGCCTGTACCCGTTGATCGCGACCGTTTCGCCGAACCAGTTCAAAACGACTGGTCGCAGATCATGCAGTAGCGCGCGCCGGGTGTGCCGGGGATCACTCGCGAACACCCCGGGCACGCGTCGGGGTTCCTTGTGGTGGCTTTGATCGCTGGGGTGACAACCGGAACCGGAGCCGGAACCGCGAGCTTTGGGCTTGCGGTCGGGGTGGGTGGACGCGCCGGCACGGCTGGTTTCGCGACCGCCGGTACGGGCTGTGGAGGTGGAAGCGGTCGCGGAGCCGGCGCGCTCGGCGTCATCGGCATTGGTAGGTTTGCATCGTCGTTATTGTCGCGGTCCATCGCGGGCTTCTTCGCGACTGGTGCCGGTCGAGGCGCGGGCCTCGCGGGCGCCTTGGACGGCGCTTCGCTTCCGGTGTGGACCGTGACCGTGAGGTTGCCCACCTCCTTCGCGAAGCCGTTCGCGACCGCGCATTCGTGCTTCTGAACCACGTCGGAGCAGATCACCTGTCCGTCGCGCAGGAAGAACCGCAGCGCGATTGGCGGTGCGCCCCGCGCCCACACGGTACACGCCTTCGCATCGCTGCCAACTTTCACCGGTTCTGGGCCGAGCGTGACGGTGATCGTTTCGCGCTCGCCGTATCGCACTTCGAGCCACGCCTTGCGGAACGCGGCCTCCGCGACCGCGACCATCAACCCGATCCCGAAACCGAGTACCAACCCGCCGACGAGACGGCCTACCAAATCGCCGGTCGCGGATGATACCGCGATGAACCCGACGGCGCCCACCGCGCCGCCGATCGCTCCGCCGAGGAGACCGAGTGTCAGCTTCATGTTGGGAATGAACAGCGACAGCCCGGCACCCGCGAGACCGCCGAGCAGCGCCCAACCCACCACGCGGAAGAAGTGAGCGAGTACCGCGTTTCCCGGTGCGAGTAAGAACAGCCCCGCTCCGGCGGCGCCGCCGATCAAGCCCACGACCAACCCGCCGACCAGACCCGCGAGCGTTCCGCCAACCGCGGGCAGCGACCCACGCAGGTAGTGGTGCTGTCCCGCGAGCAGCGCGAGGCACACGAGCGCCGCGATCGTGCCGGTCCACGCGCCGCTCTGCAGCACGACCTTGCCTTCGGTGCCGGCCGCGGACTGCTGGCCGGATTGGAGGCTCCGCACGCCGAGTTTGGCTTCGCCGGCTTTCGCGGCCACTTGCGGTTTGCTGTCGGGGTTCTTCGCGATGGCCGCTGCCGTTACGACTCCGCCGAACGTTGCGAGTACCTCGTCGAACCCCTCGTCGCCGCGCACCACGTCGCCCAGGTTGAAGTACCGCCCGCCGCTCTTGTCCGTGCCGGCGGTCAAGAGCGGCTTGTACACGGCCTCGTCGTACTTCATGCCGACGACATGGAGCGCATCCACCTTCGCGTTCGTGACGCGAGTCGCCGTGTCCCGAACCGCCTCTGCCGTGCGCGATTCTGGAACCACCGACGGCGCTTGATCGGTGACGAGAAGCAGCAACTTCGTCGCGTTCTCGCGGAGTTCCATCTTGGACGCGG
This sequence comes from Singulisphaera sp. GP187, assembly GCA_945905925.1. GTDB lineage: Bacteria > Planctomycetota > Planctomycetia > Gemmatales > Gemmataceae > Gemmata. Next base: position 38,594 of record CAMDQN010000054.1, on the reverse strand, counting down.
CTGCTACTCCTTCGAGGCTGCTTTGCGGGATGTTGCCGCCTCCGCTGCCGATTACCACGCGGAGTTGGCCCACCGCGGCCCGGAATTCTTCCGAGTCGGCGGTGAAGTCGCCGCCCTTGAAGGTGAGTATTTCCACCTTCGGGCCGGCGGCGTTGAAGTTCTGGAAAGTCACCAGCGCGAGACGGTAGTCGACGCGCGCCTTACCGAGCGCGTCGGCGAACTTGCCGATGCCGTTCTTCAGGTCGTCGATGGCCCACTGCATGCTCGGCGCCACGCCGAGAATGAAGACCACATCCGCGAGCGGGCGCGGCGGGTCCGTTACCTTCAAGTTGATCGGGAACTCAGCCGTGATCTTCGTCCCGTCGTGCGTGGCTTCCGCGATTGCCTTCGCCGGCTTCGGACCCACCGTCGCGCGGCGAGCGCCGACCACTGTCACCGCGCCTTCCGTTTTGCCTTCGGGGATTGTGACCGGCTCCACGGTGACGCCTGCGGGCAACCCCTCGACGCGAACCGTCACGGGGCCGGTGAAGCCGTCGCGCGCGATCTGAACGGGGAACGTGTTCCGCCCTGCGACGAACACTTCCACGTCCGCCGAAGCCGCGATCGCGACCTGCGCTTGCGGTCCTGTGGGCGCCGGTGGCGGCGGGCGGAGCAGATACCAGAGGAGTTCGCCAAAGAGGAGCGCGCCGAGTAGCCCGCCGGCGCCCCCGTACAGCCCGAACAACAGTGGTTTCGGCAGGAACGACAGGAACTTCGGCGCGGGCATGAGGAGCGGCTCCGGGTGTGCTGCGGTTGTCAGTGTCCCCGTGGTAGCGCCGTTGGTCAAGGAACTTCCATTGCGATGGGCGCATGGAGAGGACTATGCGACGCGCTGATGGGAGCGGTCGCACGGCGCGTCGGGAGAATCGCGCACCGCGCGCGACCGGTCCCGCTCTCCACGTCGGTGTTACCACTCCGATACCTTTCCTCATCGCACCCGGTTCAGGACGAACCGGGACGACACAGCCTCTCTGGACTGCGAGAAACAAGGATGTTCGGTTTCAAGTTCCGCGGCGCGGCGGTCGTGCTGTTGTCCCTCGTCGCACCGCTCGCCGCGCAGCCGGCGGCGTTGCCGGTTGCGCCAGATGCGCCAGCGGCACCAGTCTCGCTCGCTCCGCCACCGGCGGTGCCGTGCGCCTCGTGTGAAGCCGAGTTCGACCGGAAGAAGACGCCGCGTGCGCGCCCGTTCCCGCGACCAGGGAACTTCCCCGTGCTGCCGACGGGAGCGGGTTACTACTCCGCGCTCGACCAACTTCGCGGCGAGTGCCTCAAGGGGCCGCCCAAATACCCGTACCCGCGGTTTGGGCTGATTCAGCCGTCGTTCTTCGATGTCGATAACTTCGCGTACCTCGACGACCCGAAGAACACCGAACACGACTTGTTCGACCCGCTCAAGCGCATCCGCCTGGGCGAGAACTGGCTGTTCACCACCGGCGGTGACGTCCGCTCGCGGTACGAGAACAAGTACAACGCGCGTCTCGGACAGCGCGACAACCACTACAACCTGACCCGTGCCCGCGTCTATGGCGACCTGTGGTATCGCGACGACTTCCGCGTGTTCGTCGAGGGCATCGGGGCGTGGTCGCAGTTCCAGGATCTGCCGCGACTCCCGATCGACGAGAACAAGTCGGACCTGCTGAATGCGTTTGTGGACGTGAAGGTCGCGGACCTCGGCGGTTCACCGGCTTACGTTCGCGCCGGGCGCCAGGAACTATTGTTAGGTTCGCAGCGGCTCATTTCGACGCTCGACTGGGCGAATACCCGGCGCACGTTCCAGGGCGTGCGCGGGTTCCGCCAAACGGAGAAGTGGGACTTCGATTTGTTCTGGGTTCAGCCGGTGGCGATCAACCCGAACCGGATCGACTCGGTGGACAACAACCAGAACTTCTTCGGCGCGTGGGCCACGCACCGACCGAAGAAGGGTCACACGATCGACGCGTATTACCTGTTGCTCGACAACACGAATCGCGTCACGCAACAGGGCATCCCGCGCGGCAACTTCACGCGGCACACCGTCGGCGGGCGGTACGCGGGGACCGAAGGGAACGTGCTGTTCGACTCGGAAACCGCGTTCCAGTTCGGCGAGCAGAACGGGCGCGACGTGTTCGCCGCGATGACGACGCAGGGGTTGGGTTACAACTTCAAGGACGCGGCGTGGAACCCGAGCGTGTGGGCGTACTACGACTACGCGAGCGGCGGGCGCAACGGCGCGAACACGTTCAACCAGTTGTTCCCGTTCGGTCACTACTACCTCGGGTGGATCGATCAGGTCGGTCGGCAGAACATCCACGACCTGAACTTCCACCTGTACCTGTATCCGACGAAGTGGCTGACGGTGTGGACGCAGTTCCACAGTTTCTGGCTCGCGGACCGGCACGACGCGCTGTACAACGCGGCCGGCAACGCGATTCGTCGCGACGCAACCGGGCGAGCCGGATCGCACGTCGGCGAGGAGATCGACCTGACGCTGAACTTCCACGTGTCGAAGCACGCCGATGTGCTCACCGGGTACTCGCACCTGTTCGGCGGCGACTTCTTGAAGAACACCGCGGGCCGCCTAACCGCGAAGGATGCGGGTCTGTTCTACCTCCAGATGAGTTACCGGTGGTGAGGTTCTGGAAAGGAGTGCCGCTTACGGCATCGCGAGACTCGCGAAGTCGTAAGCGGCGCAGTTTAGCGAGCCAGCAGTTTTCCCGATTCCGAGACCGACTTGGCATCGGCCTTCTTCCTGAGGCGTGGCTTCGTTCAAGTCTACGTGGTCGGCGCATCACACAACATCTGCTCGCGTGCGCTGTTGGTGGGCACTCGTCGCGAGGGGATGCGCGAACCATATGCGTGCTTGGCCGTGTTGCACACTCGTCAACGAGGTGATTCACAAGACAATTCCGCGAGGATTTACCGTGGTTTACCACGTATTTGTCTCCGGGGAGCGGGGTGAGTCACAGGTCTGGCACACCAAATGCAATCCTTGAAACTTGACTTCCGAAACTGATTTCTCGGATCACACTTCCCGCGGCGGGCCGGAACTCTTCCCAGGCCCGTTGTTGGGACCGTCATGCCCGGAGGATGCCTTGGGCCGGTTTGCGTCAGCGGGAGTCGTGTATTTAGTGGGGGCTGGCCCGGGAGCGCCGGACCTCATCACCGTTCGCGGTCTCCGCATCCTGCAATCGGCGGATGTCGTTCTCCACGATGCACTCCTTTCTCCCGACCTACTCGCCGAAGCCCGGCACGGCGCGGAACTCGTGTCCGTGGGTAAGCGCGGGTACTGTGTCGGTTCCACCAAACAAGAAACGATCAACGACGCGCTCGTGCGGTTCGCTCGCGAGGGCAAGTCGGTGTGTCGGCTCAAGTGCGGCGACCCGTGCGTGTTCGGTCGCGGTGGCGAAGAGGCTGAAGTACTCGCGGAAGCCGGCGTGCCGTTCGAGATCGTCCCCGGTGTGACCAGCGCCGCGGGCGTGTGCGCCGCGGCCGGTATCCCGCTCACGCACCGCGACGCGGGCCAGGCGGTCGCGCTCGTGACGGGTCATCACGACCCCGATTCGCCCGACTGCACGCTCGACTGGGAAGCACTGGCGCGGATGCCGGGATTGGTGTTCTACATGGCGGTGCGGCACGTCGCGAAGATCGCCGCGAAGTTGAGTGACAGCGGGCTGTCACTCGACACGCCGGCGGCAGTGATCGAGTCGGGAACGCTTTCCGCGCAGCGTGTATTTGTGGGTGATCTGAGTGACATTGGCGGCATCGCGGAGGCGGCGGAGGTCCGCGGGCCGGCGGTGTTGGTGGTTGGTGAAGTGGTCGCGCGAAGAAACCCACCCCCCGGCCCCCTCCCTGCAGGGAGGGGGAGCAAAGCAATCGCTCGCTCGCGCTCGCGGCTCATCGAAACGTCGTCTTCCTCCCCCTCCCTGCAGGGAGGGGGCCGGGGGGTGGGTTCTTCAGGAGCTTCTACATGATTCGCGCGCTTCACCCGCAGAAGCCGAAGTTGGTCGTGATCGGGAACGGGATGGCCGGGGCGCGCTTCCTCGAAGACGTGCTCGCGTGCGACCCGGACCTCTTCGACATCACCGTGTTCGGCGACGAACCCTACGGCAACTACAACCGCATCCTGCTGTCGAACGTGCTCAACGGCACGCAGGACGCGAAGGAAATCTTCCTCAACCCACTCGCGTGGTACGAGGAAAACGGCATCACGCTCCACGCCGGGAAGCGCGTCACTCAGATCGACCGCGACGGCAAGCGTGTGTTCGCGGACGACTTCGCGGTGGATTACGACTACCTCGTGTTCGCGACTGGCAGCAAGCCGTTCATCCCGCCGATTCCGGGGACGCCGCTGCATGGTGTGTTCGCGTTCCGCACACTCGACGACTGCCGCAACATCGCGGACTACGCGAAACAGTGCAAGACCGCGGTCGTGATCGGTGGCGGGTTGCTTGGGTTGGAAGCCGCTAAGGGCTTGATGACGCACAACGTCGAGGTGACAGTCGTCGAGATGGCCCCGTGGCTGATGAGCGTGCAACTCGATGAAGCCGGCGGAAAGGTACTCGGCCAGACCATCGCAAACCTCGGCATCAAAGCGCGCGTCGCGACCGGCACGAAGGAGCTGCTCGGTCATGTGAGCGTGACCGGCGTGAAGTTCGGCGACGGCACCGAGATTCCCGCGGACATGGTGGTGATCTCCGCGGGCATCCGGCCGAACTCGGAACTCGCGAAAGAATGTGGCATCGTCTGCGACAAGGCGATTGTCGTGGACGACCAGCTTCGCACGAGCGACCCGGCCGTGTTCGGTGTCGGCGAGTGCGTTCAGCACAACGGTATGATCTACGGCCTCGTCGCCCCGCTTTGGGAGCAGACGAAGGTGCTCGCGAAGGTGCTCACCGGTGCGGACGCGACCGCGACTTACGGCGGTTCGAAGATCGCGACGAAGCTCAAGGTGATGGGCGTCGAACTCGCCAGCATGGGCCGCATCAACGACCTGCAACCGACTGACGAGGTGGTTTCGTTCAGCGAACCGGCCCGCAACGTGTACTGGAAGGCGATCATCCGCGATGGCCGGGTGAACGCGGCCTGTTTGCTGGGTGACCTCGCGCCGGCCGACGACCTCATGCGGATGTTCCACGCGGGCACGGTGGCGCCGGAACGGAGGTTAGAACTCTTCTTTACCGCAGGGTCGGCCAAGAAAGAAGTCTCGCTCGCGGACCTGCCCGATTCACACCAGATCTGCGACTGCAACGGCGTGTGCAAGGGAACGATCGTCAACGCGATCAAGAACGGGAAGTGCACGGTTCCCGCGGTCGGGAAGGCGACTCGCGCCGGCACCGGCTGTGGTTCGTGCAAGAAGCTCGTCAAAGGACTTATTGAAGCGGTCGCGGGCGGCGTGAAGGCCGAGCCGAGCGAATCGTGGTACGTCGCGGCGGTTCCGCTCGACAAGCCGACGCTCGTCGCGGAAGTGAAGGCCCGCGGCCTCAAGAGCGTGTCCGCGGTGCTTCGCGAACTCGGAACCGCGGACGATGAGAAGAGCCGCAACGGGCTGGCCTCGATGCTCAAGAGCATCTGGGGTAGCGAGTACATCGACGAGCGCGACTCGCGGTTCGTCAACGACCGCGTTCACGCGAACATCCAGAAAGACGGCACGTTCTCGGTCATCCCGCGCATCTACGGCGGCATCACGACGGCCGACGACCTCATCAAGATCGGGCACGTCGCGAAGAAGTACGCGGTGCCGATGGTGAAGTTCACCGGCGGGCAGCGCATCGACCTGCTCGGCATCAAGAAGGAAGACTTGCCCGGCGTGTGGGCCGATCTCGGCATGCCGAGCGGTCACGCGTACACGAAGGCGCTGCGCACCGTGAAGACGTGCGTCGGCACCGAGTTCTGCCGCTACGGGACCAACGACAGCACCGGCTTGGGGATCGACCTGGAGAAGCGGTTCCAGGGCTTCGAGTTCCCCGCGAAGGTGAAGCTCGCGGTGAGTGGGTGCCCGCGGAACTGTGCTGAATCCACCGTCAAGGATGTCGGCGTGATTGCCACCGAAGGTGGTGAATGGGAAGTGTCAGTCGGCGGCGCGGCCGGCGCGCACGTTCGCAAGACGGACGTGCTGTGCCGCGTGACGACGAAGGAGGAAGCGCTTCGCGTGATTGGCCGGTTCCTCATCTACTACCGCGACAACGCGAAGTGGCTCGAACGCACCTACGACTTCGTCCCGCGGCTCGGCATCGAGAACGTGCGCGACATCATCGTGAACGACTCGCTCGGCATCGGAACGCAACTCGATCTGGAAGTAGCGAAGACGATGGCAGCTTACGTCGACCCGTGGCTGGAGCGTGACTCGCCGGTGTACGCCGGCCAGTTCGACGAGACGAAGCGCATTCCCTTACCTGTGGTTTGATTCGCAACGCATCAAGCCGCAGGATTGCAACCCTGCGGCTTGCGAGGCACTCGACATGAACCAGACCGCGCCGACCACAACCATCCCCCTCTGCACGCTCGACGAACTGCCGCACGGTCTCGGCCGCGCCTTTGAAGTTGGCGGGCGCTCGCTCGCGGTGTTCCGCGGGCGCGAAGGTCAAGTGTTCGCCGTCGATGGGAAGTGCCCGCACAAATCTGGCCCGCTTGCGGACGGAATGCTCATCGGTGAGCAGGTCGTGTGTCCGCTGCACGCCTTCCGGTTCGACGGCAAGACCGGGGCGTGCGATCAAGAGAGCGTTTGCGGCATCGAAGCGTACCCGGCCGAAGTGCTGAACGGCGAAGTATTCGTCACGGTGCCGGTCGCGTGAGTGCCATTCCGCCAATCCCGCTGACGATGCTCGCCCCCCAGGCGCTCGGCGTTCGCACGCACTGCCCGTATTGCGCGTTCCAGTGCGGCATGCTGATGGGCGAAGACCTCGGCGGCGACCTGCCGCGGGTGAGCGGCGACCCGCACTGGGCGGTGAACAACGGCCAGTTGTGCATCAAGGGCTGGACCTCGGCCGCGCTGCTCGACCATCCGCAGCGGGTCAACACGCCGCAACTCCGCGACGCACGCGGCGAATGGCGAAGCGCCGAATGGGAGGAGGCGCTCGATTTCGTCGCCGTGAAGATGCTTGCGATCCGCGAGAAGCACGGGGCCGACGCCAACGGTGTGTTCGGTTCCGGCGCGCTGACGAACGAGAAGGCTTATCTGCTTGGGAAGTTCGCACGGCTCGCGCTCGGCACCGCGAACATCGACTACAACGGCCGGTTCTGCATGTCGAGCGCCGCGGCCGCGCAGAACCGCGCGTTCGGACTGGATCGCGGGTTGCCGTTTCCGGTCGCGGACGTGGAACACGCGGAAGTCGTGATGCTCGTCGGCGCAAACACGGCCGACACGCTCCCGCCGATGATGCAGTGGTTCGACCGGCAGCAGGCGAACGGTGGCCGCCTCATCGTCGCGGACCCGCGTCGCACACCGACCGGGCGCCTCGCGAACCTCTTTCTGCAACTCACGCCGGGCACCGATCTCGCGCTCGCTAACGGCCTGCTCTACGTCGTGATCGAAGAGCGGCTGACCGACGAACGCTACGTCGCGGATCGCACGAATGGATTCGATGCGGTCCGTGCCGTAGCGCTTCAGTACCACCCGGCCCGCGTCGAGCGGCTCACGGGAATCGCCGAATCGCAACTGCGGCAAGCGGCCCGTTGGCTCGCGACCGCTCGCAGTGCAATGGTTCTCACCGGGCGCGGCACGGAGCAGCACAGCAAGGGCGTGGACAGCGTTCACGCGTGGATCAACCTGATGCTCGCGCTCGGGAAAGTGGGGAAACCGCAGAGCGGTTTCGGCACGCTCACGGGGCAGGCGAATGGCCAGGGCGGGCGCGAACATGGCCAGAAGGCCGATCAGCTTCCGGGATATCGACTCATCGAGGTAGATGCACACCGCGAAGCCATCGCGAAGGTGTGGGGCGTCGAACCCGCATCGCTCCCGCGTAAGGGAAAGAGCGCCTACGAACTGCTCGATTCGCTCGGCGAGAGCGTGAAGAGCTTGTTCGTGGTAGGGGCGAACGTCGCGGTCGCGGCCCCGCACCTGTCGCACCTTCTTCCGAAGTTGAAGGCGCTGGAACTGCTCGTTGTGTCCGACGCGTTCCACAACGACACGAGTGCCCACGCCCACGTCTTCCTTCCGGTACTCCAGTGGGCCGAGGAAGACGGCACGATGACGAACTTGGAGGGTCGCGTGATTCGGCGGCGAGTCGTGTCGCGCCCGCCGACCGGTCCGCGTAGTGACCTCGACGTACTGCACCAACTCGCGTCGCGCCTCGGCTGTGGCGAGAAGTTTGTGTTCCGCACCACGGAGAGCGTCTTCAACGAACTGCGTCTCGCCACTGCGGGCGCACCGGCGGACTACAGCGGCATCACCTACGCGAAGATCGAACAGCAAGATGGCGTGTTCTGGCCGTGCAAATCCGAAGACGATCCCGGCACGCCACGGATGTTCGCGGATCGGTTCCATCACGCCGACGGGCGTGCGAAGTTCTTCGCGGTGGAACATCGAGAGGCAGGCGAGGAACCGAACGCTGCGTTTCCGCTGTTCTTCACGACGGGGCGCTACAAGGAACATTACAACTCCGGCGCGCAAACGCGAATCGTCGGGAAACTATCGAGCGCGCAGCCGGTACCGCGTTTGGAGATTCACCCCAGACTTGCCCGGCGACACCGCGTTGTCACCGGGAGCCATGTCACGGTAGAGAGTCGGCGAGCGAAGGTCGAGTTTGTGGCCGAAGTGACCGCTGATATTCGCCCGGATACGCTGTTCGCGCCGTTCCACTGGGGCGGGCGCGCCGCCGCGAACCTGCTCACGAGTGGTGCGCTGGATCCAACGAGCCGGATGCCGGAGTTCAAGCTCGCGGCCGTGCGGATTGCCAAAGTTGGTTGAGCCGCTTGCGGTTTCGCGAGTGTGCTCGTGAAACCGCAAGCGGCTCGTTGGGGGCCAAGTATGAAGAAGCGCCTCGCAATCATTGGCAACGGAATGGCGGCTTCGCGGCTGCTCGACGAACTCGTGCGCCGCAACGCGACCGATTCGTTCGAGATCACCGTCTTCGGTGAGGAGTCGCGTGGCTCGTACAACCGCATCCTCCTCGGCCGCGTCCTCAGCGGAAGCAACCCGGACGAGATCTCGCTGAAGCCAACGTCGTGGTACGCGGCACGCGGCGTGACATTCCACTCTGGCGTGCGCGTCGCGAAGGTCGATCCGGTTGCCCGTCGCCTCACCACCAGCGAAGGTGGCCTTCACCCATACGACGTGTGTGTCTTCGCGACGGGAAGCTCGCCGCTGGTGCCGCCGGTCCGTGGGCTGAAGTCCGACGATGGCTCGCCGCGCGACGGCGTTCATGTGTTTCGCACCATCGACGACTGCGTGGCGATTCGCGACCGCGCCCGACCCGGGAGCAGCGCGGTTGTTGTCGGTGGCGGGTTGCTCGGCCTCGAAGCTGCGAAGGCGCTCTGCGACCTTGGCCTTCACGTTACTGTTCTGCACCTCGACCCGGTGCTGATGAACGCACAACTCGATAAGTCGGGCGGCGAATTACTCCGGCGCGCGATCGAGAAAATGGGCATCTTCGTCCGCACCGGCACGACGGCCGAAGAGATCATCGGCAACGGCCACGTCGAAGCGGTGAAGATGCGGAACGGCGATGTCGTTCCGGCTGATCTGGTCGTGTTCGCGTGCGGGATCGTTCCTCGTCTCGAAACGGCGATTGCCTCTGGCGTGCCGGTCAAGCGCGCGATCCTGGTGAACGATCTGCTCGCGACGCCGGTGCCCGGCGTGTACGCGGTCGGCGAGTGTGCCGAACACGACAGCAAGGTGTACGGCCTTGTTCAACCGATATGGGAACAGTGCGCGGTGCTGGCCGATGTACTCACCGGCGCGAACCCGCGTGCCCGCTACCTTGGCTCAAAGGTGTACGCGCGGTTGAAGGTCGCCGGGGTCGAGGTCGCTAGCTTCGGCGTCACCGACGCGGAGTTCCCCACCGACGAGGTCGTGCAGGTGTTCGAGGAACGCCGCGGGGTCTACCGCAAGCTCGTCGTTCGCGACGGCAAACTCGCTGGCGCAATGCTTGTTGGGTGCGCCGAAGCAGCGCCGGCGCTGGTGCAGATGTTCGATCGCGACGAACTCCTTCCACCGAACCGCCTCGACGTGCTCGCAACCGGGAACACGGCGACGACACCGGCCGAGCGTGAAGTGTGCAACTGCAACCACGTAACCGAATCCGCCGTCGTCGAGGCTATCCGCGGCGGCTGTGATACTCTCCCCACGCTCTGTGATGTGACACGCGCTGGAACCGGTTGCGGGTCGTGTCGCGGGCAACTCAGTGCGATGCTGGCGACTCACACAAGTATGGCGAGCGCCCGTTAGCCGCAAGCCGGAGGCGAGCGCCTACGTGGACGCTCACCTTCGGCTTGCGGCTAACAAGATTTCGATCCCACCACAGGTTTCATCATGACCCCAGACCGACTGGCGGCCGGGCAACGCGCGCGCGTGCTCACGCTATCCACCGTTGCGTTCACGCTGCTGTTCGCCGTGTGGCTGATGCTCGGCATGTTGAGCATCAAGATCAAGCCGGAACTCGGCCTCACCGACGGGCAGTTCTACAACCTCACGATTGCCGCGATCCTGTCCGGCTCGCTCATGCGATTTCACTTCGGCATCTGGACCGACCGCTACGGCGGACGCCGCGTGCTGACCGTGCTCATCCTGTTTACCGTGCTGCCAACGTTCTTCGTGAGTCGCGTGACGAGCTTCAACGAATTGCTCATCTGCGCGATTCTGTACGGTGTAGCGGGGAACTCGTTCTCGGTGGGAATCGCGTGGAACGCGGCGTGGTTCCCGAAGGAACGGCAGGGCATCGCGCTGGGCGTCTTCGGTGCGGGTAACGTCGGCGCGTCGGTGACGAAGTTGCTCGGCCCGTTGCTGATCGCCATCGTGCCGGCCGCGGGGTTCTTGGACGGAGCGATTCCCGGCGGCTGGCGGCTCATCCCGGTCGTGTACGCCGCGCTGCTCGTAGTGCTGGCGGCAGCGGTGTGGTTTCTCTCACCGCGGGAAGACCGCACGCCGGCTCGCGGGCGGGCGATGTCCGAACTCGTCGCGCCAATGAAGCACTCGCGCGTCTGGGAATACAGCCTCCAGTACACGGTTGTGTTCGGGTCGTATGTCGCGCTCTCCGGCGTGCTGCCGCAGTTCTACTTCGCGAACTATGGGAAGGCACTCGCGGCGAGCCTGAGCCTGAACGAAACGCTCGTCGCGGACTTCGACGCGATCAAGGCGCTGAAGGGCGAAGCATACACCGCGTACATGACCGCGAACCCGGCGGTGAAGGACGACCTGAACTACCTCTCGAAGTGGGTGGGATTCCTCGCGGCGGTGTGCTTCGTGTTCCCCGCGAGCCTGTTGCGGCCGGTCGGCGGGTGGTTGTCGGACCGGTTCGGGGCGCGCGGCGTGATGGTCGCGGTGTTCTGGGGGATGCTCGCTTCGGGCGCGGTGCTGTCGCTGCCGTGGAACCTCGGCGTGTGGTGGTTTACCGGCGCGTTGTTCGTGTTGGGTGTGGGAATGGGCGTCGGCAAGGCGAGCGTGTACAAGATGATCCCGGACCACTTCCCGAGAGAGGTCGGCGCGGTCGGTGGGCTGGTGGGCTTGCTCGGCGCGCTCGGCGGCGTGCTGCTGCCGCTCGCGTGGACCGCAATTCCGGGAAGCACGTTCTCGGCGCTGCTGGTGCTCACGTTGGTTAGCGCGGTCTGGTTCGCGGCCGGTGCGGTCCGCGTGCGGAAGCCCGTGCCCGTGCCAGTCCTCGTGATGGTCGATGAACCGGTGCGGAATTGAAGGGTGCGTTCGGCGCGGCCAAACACGGAATGCGCTTGACGCGAGTTTGCGGTCGGGGGACACTTGGTTGAGCGAATTGCCCCTGTCAATTCGCCCTGCCGGTTTTCCCGCCTCAGCGCTCCCTTCGGAGACCTGCCCGTGCTCACCCTTCGCGGTGCGACCCACCATCTCTGCGACGGTCTTTCGCGGCGCGACTTCCTTGCGGTCGGCGCACTCGGATTGGGTGGGCTGACGTTTGCGGATGTGCTGCGCGCACGCGCCGCAAATCCCGCCTCGACGACCGCGAAAGCGGTCATCATGGTCTACCTGCCGGGCGGACCATCGCACATCGACATGTTCGACATGAAGCCCGACGCACCCGCGGAGGTGCGCGGCGAGTTCAAACCGATCAAGTCGAACGTAAGCGGCGTGGAGATGTGCGAACTGCTCCCGCTGCACGCGAAGATCGCGGACAAGTTCGCGGTCGTGAACGGCATTCAATCCGTGGACACGCACAGCGCCGAACTGCTGATGCGTGGCCATCTGAACGGCCCGTCGAAGCGCCCGGTGTTCGGCTCGGTCGTGAGCCGACTTCGTGGCGGCACCGGGTCCGACGGGATGCCGCACTACGTCGCGCTCGGCGGCGAGAACGGCTCCGACCCCGCCGACCCCAGTTATCTCGGCACCGCACACCGGCCGTTCAAGCCGGGCGGCGAAGCGCTGAATAGCCTCACGCTTGTGAAGGGCGTCACGCCGGAACAACTTACCGAGCGCAAGCAACTCCTCAGCACGTTCGACACCGTTCGCAAGGACATCGACGCACGCGGCGAAATGGCCGGCACCGACGTGTTTACGCAAAGGGCACTCGAAGTCATCGCGTCCACGAAAGTGCGAGACGCGTTCGACGTGAGCAAAGAACCCAAATCGCTCCAGGAACGGTACGGCCCCGGTAAGCGGCTCCTTCAAGCATTGCGGCTCGCGCAGGCTGGCGTGTCGGTGGTAACCGTGTCAGTCGCGGGCACCGTGGTGCCGGTCGGCGACTGGGACACGCACGGCAAGAACGACGGTCGGAAGTTCGGTCAGTTCGAGGACTACCGGCAGCGCCTTCCGGTGTACGACAAAGTGATTTACGCGTTCCTCTCCGACTTCTACGAGCGCGGGCTGGACAAGGACATTACGGTGGTGATCTGGGGCGAGTTCGGGCGCACGCCGAAGATCAACAAGGACGGTGGCCGCGACCACTGGGCACCGTCGGGAACCGCGATCGTCGCGGGCGGCGGGTTCAAGATGGGCCAGAAGATCGGCGACACCGGATTGCGCGGCGACCACGAACGCGCCCGCTCCACACCGTACACGCCGGCGAACATGCTTGCGACGCTGTACGGGCACCTCGGCATTGACCCGCGCGCGACGCTGCCCGACCTCACCGGGCGCCCGGTGTACCTGCTCGACGACCCGGAACCGATCGCGGAACTTTCGTAGGGTGGGCACTGCCCACCATTCGTGCAGCGTGGTGGGCAGTGCCCACCCGACAAGAACCAAACCTGCTGGGATTCACCCATGAACACCACACCGATTTCGCGCCGGCGGTTGCTCCAACTCGGCGGCGTCACCGCGCTGACGATGGGCGTTCCGGGAACGGTCGCGGCGCGCATGGACCCGGCCAAACGGACGCCCGGCGCGGCCGAGAAGTCGTGTATCTTCGTGCTGCTCTGCGGTGGGCCAAGCCACCTCGACCTGTGGGACTTGAAGCCGGACGCGCCGAACGAGATTCGCGGGCCGTACAAGCCGCTCCAGACCGTGGTGCCCGGAATGCGGATCAGCGAGCTCCAGCCGAAGCTCTCGAAACTCACGAAGCACTTCGCGCTTGTTCGCTCGATGACCCACCCGGGGAACATCAGCAACCACTTCGACGCGATGCACAACCTGCTTTCGGGTCAACACAACGCGCCGCAGGACTCGCCGTACCTCGGCTCGATCCTGTCGAAGGTGCGCCCGAGCCAGAAAGCTCTCTCGTCGTATGTGTGGCTCATCAAGTGCGTCGGCGACCCGGTGTTCTGCGCGCCGAACATCGGCACCGGCGGCAACCTCGGTGCGCACCACGCGCCGCTGTTCGTCGGGAGTGCCGCGAACAATCCCGCGCTGCCGGGCTTCAAGGCGCCCGACGCGCTGACGCCAGTGGATACCACCGAGCGCCTGAACGGGCGCCGCGACCTTCTCGGCAGCCTCGACCGCGGCAAGAGCGCGAGCGAGTCCGCACAACAGGGCTGGCGCGACGTGCAGGGTCGCGGGTTCGAGATCGCGACCTCGACCGGGCCGCGTGAAGCGTTCAACATGGATCGCGAAGACGTGCGCACCCGCGACCGCTACGGGCGCAACCCGCTCGGCCAGAACCTGCTGCTCGCGCGCCGGTTGGTCGAATCCGGTGTCGGGTTCGTGACGGTAAATGGCTGGACCGGACCCGCCCCGAGTCAGACGCAGAACAATGGCCCGCCGAGTTCGAGTTGGGACATGCATGGCGGCGAGATGGGCATGGGCAACGCATTCGGCACCGGCTCCTATGGTATGGGCTGGTGTCAACCGGTGCTCGACACCGCGGTGTCGGCGCTGTTTGAAGACCTCGAAGACCGCGGGCTGCTCGAAAGCACGATGGTGGTCGTGATGGGCGAGTTCGGGCGCACGCCGAAGATCAACCAACTGACCGGCGCGACGCCGGGCCGTCAGCACTGGCCTGCGTGCTACACCGCGATGCTCGCGGGCGGTGGGATTAACGGTGGTCAGGTGTATGGCGAATCTGACAAGATCGGCGCCTACGTGAAGGACAAGCCGGTGCGCCCGCAAGACCTCAGCGCGACCATCTTCCACGCGCTCGACGTGCCCTACGAATCGCGCGTGACGAAGGAAGGTCTGTCGAAGCCGCTCAGCACTGGCGAACCGCTGTTGAGCTTGTTCGACTGACGATGTCGCGTTGTTTAGTGTTGGCACCGCAGGGGCCAATCACCGCTCGGCACTCCAACTGCCACGCCAAGCATTCCAAACAGGATGCCCGGCGTGGTAGTCACGTCTCACGGTCTTTTCTTGTCAGGCGATTTCTTGGGTGGGGTGCCGCTTTCGGAGTCCGCTTCGGCGGGCTTCTCTTTTGCTTTCGCCGCCAAGAACCGCAACACCTCGTCGGCCGTAATCAGGCAGTCGCCGTTGCTGTCCATCGGGGTGAACCCGTCGATCGGTTGACCCTTTCGACGCCACTCGTACAGGCAGACCTGACCGTCCTGGTCAGTGTCGTATTCGACAAACCAGCCGGGCAGACCGGGCGGCAACTTGCCGAACCTCACCGCGAACGGGAGCGGATCGCGCAGCGTGCCTTCTGGCACCGGGGCGACTTTTGTCGGTGCGGTTGGGCGCACGTCGGCGAGCGACAGCACCGCACCTTTGGGGAGCTTGATCGAAATCTCGCCCGACGCTACTCGCTCCGTTACGGAGCGCAAGTGAGCCTGGTAGTAGTCGCCGTACTCCGCGAAGTCGATGGCCCCGTCTCCGCTCCGGTCCCACTTCTTCCATTGCTCGCCAAGGGTTTCCGGCATCTCGTCGGGCGCGAGCCGCCCATCCGCGTTGCGGTCAAAACTGCGGAACAGTTTGGCCGATTGTTCGGCCTGGATTGAAGCGGGCACCGTGCCGACCGGGAGGCGGCCGTTGCTGCGGATCGCGTCGAAGATTCGCGTTTCCTGTTCGGGGGACGGACGCTCGTAGGCTTTCCGAAGTTCCGCGGTGATACTCTTTTCCTGATCCGGGGTCAGGTTGTAGAGTCGCTGGACCTCGCGGAAGATTTTCGCCTCGCGCTCGGGCGTGGGATTCTTATACTGCTTACGGAGTTCGTCGAGGATGTCCTTGTCCACCTCGTAGGGCGCCTTGTACGCTTCCTCGACCTCACGGACGATCGAGCGGAACTCGTCCGCGGGCGGTTTGGGCGGTTTACCCGCGCCCGGTGGCTGTGCGCGGCCCTGATCCGGGGTCAGCAGCAGAGCGAGTACGGCAGTTGTGGTCCAAGCCGCGAGGGTTGTGGTGCGCACGCGTCAGCGCCTCGGCAGGTTTTCGGTCGGCTTTTGCAGTATACCCACACGTTGAGCTGAGCGTGAACTCCAGATATGAAATGCTTCAACATTAGCACCGACGGTCGTCGGGATGACCGTGCTGTGTTGTGTTGCGCGGAACCGCGTCGCTGTGAATCGCACGGCAACTACGCGATCGTGTGGAACGCGAGCCACACGGTCGGCCGCGCCGGGTCGGTCCACTCGACGCGGTGCCGCACGCGCGCCGCGAGAAACACCCAGTCGCCCGGTGCGAGTTCGCGCGGCGTTGCTTCGCTCTCGATCAGAAGACTCGCGGCGCCCGCGAGCAGCACCACCCATTCGTCGGTGAGTTGGTCGAACCACTCGCCCGGTGCGGTTGCGTGACCCCAGGAGACGATGCGCTCGACCTTCCAGCCGGGGCGTTCAAGCAGCACGTCGAATTGCTCACCCGCGGGCGGCGCCGCGGGCAAGTTGATGAAGAGGTTCCCGGTCGCGGTTTCCATTTCGGCTCACAAGGGATGGCGAACCGCTTCACGGGGCGCAGGCTCGTTCACGGCTGTGGTTTCACTTCTCGCGGCAGTGGCGCGACCGGGAAACGTCGGTCGCGGCCGAACTTCTCGGGGTACGCGATGTCACGGTCTTCGAGATCCCAGTACGCGTTCGTCCATTCATGGTAGGCTATGTGCGGGTTCTTCAACGGAACCCCGGGTGCCAGCGGGCGCCGCATTCGTAACGCTTCAGCCTCCTCCGGCAGAGGTGGAACAAGCCCGCCTGGCCGCTTCTTGATGCAGATGTGGTCACAGGTAATCACCCCGTCCACCGATGAATAACAGATATCGACCCAATCGCCAACCACAACGTCGGTCAACCGATACATCATCGACGGTTGGACGAAGTACGGTTGCTGGCGCCCGGGGATTGGCCGCGGCTCTTTCGGGCACTTCCCGGCAGCGAGCGCGTCGGAGGCCGCGAAGCATTTCGGCTTCTCGTCGGCGTATTGCACCGTAATGGACGTGCGGGTCACGTCCGTCACCTTGCCGCAGTACGGCACACCGCCTGCGTCGTTCCTCGGCTCCGGTGGAACTTTCACTCCTTGGCACGGACGGCAGTCCACGGCCATCAGCAGGGGCACACCGGGCGACAGAAGTGAAACCAGTGCCACGAACCGGATGATGCGGGACATCAACGTTCCTTCGCTTGCGACCTGCGGGGCGCTGAGGAGTTGGGCATTTCTCGGCGTCTTCACGGCTTGGCCTTCACCTCGCGCGGCATGGGGGCGACCTTTGCCCAGTACGCGTTGATCCACTCGTGGTACGGCTGGTATCGCACCTTCGCGAAGTGTTCCGGGAGTGGCTTGCCGGGGTTCTTGGCCTTCCATATCTCGCGCCCGTCCCGCAGGTCTTCGGCCGCTTTCGGTAGCGGCGGCACCTCACTGCCGGGACGACGACGAATGCGGATGTGGTCGCAGATATCGACGCCATCGACGCGGGCGTACAAGATCGCGATGCAATCGCCGACCTTCACGTCGACTAATCGGTACATCTCCTCGGGAAGCACAAGGTACGCATGCTGCGCACCGGGGAGCATACGCGGTTCGACGGGCACCTTACCCGCGGCCAGCGCCTCGGACACCGCGAACGTCTTCGGCGGTTCGTTCGGCAAGTTGACCCACCGGATCGTGATCGAGTCCTTCGCCACCGCTGTGACGACGCCACCGAAGTCGTTGTTCACACTGTCGCCCGCTCGCGGATTCCGGGGGGGAACTACCCGCCCCTGACATGGATGGTATTCCGCAGCCAGTGAGGTGTGACTGAGACACAACAGCAAAACCAGCACAAACAAGATGATGCGCGACATAAGTGCTCCCCAGGCAGTGAAACTGAATGTTTAAACGCTTCTGCCAGAAAGTCTCACTTCGCTACCACCTTCCAGTAAATTGCCGGGTTATCGGGATCGACTTCCATCTCCCAGAGATCGGGATCGGTGTCCATGAGGTTCGGGGCGGTATCGTCTACGAAACCCCCACCCGCCCGAAGCACCTTCCAAGAGTCACCTCCGAACGGGAACGAGCCGGTATTGTGATCCGTGTCGAGGAAAATCGCGTCGATAGTACCACCGGCGATTGTGAATTGTGCGCCGTTGCCGCCCGCGTTGGTCGTCCGCCAGACGTTGCACGTCGCCCCGCCGTTGTACACCTCGGTGTGGAAGGTGCCACCGGTCCACAGAACATCCCCGTCGACGAGCAACTCGCCAAAGTGGACATTCGACCCCTGATAGTTGATGTAGATGTCCGTGCCCGCGACTTCGAACTGGTCGGTCTTGACTGTGGCGTTGGCGCTGCTGACATCGGAGTTGTACACGGTGGCCAGTTTTCCGCCAGCGAGTACCACTTTCTTGTCCGCCGCGGTCGCGAGGGTCGAGGAGCCGTGAAGGAAGATCGATGCACCGACGCCTTGACCGTAGGCGACAGCGATCGTCGGCTTGCCGGCAATGGTGATGGTGGAGCCGGGCAGAATCGCGAGTGTGCCGTTGTTGGTGATCATCCCCTTGAACGGAACCGACGCGCCGGCGCTGATCGTCCAAGTTGTACCAGAGCCAATAGAGCCGTCGAGATACCGCGTGACGCCGAAGATCGCAGATCCCGACTCGGGGTCGAAGTTGAGGCTCGCCCTGGTGGCGGTGCAGAGTTCGATCCCATCCTTGTTCAGTTCGATTGTGCCCTCTTCCATCGTCGCGACGGCCCCGTCCTCAAGGCTGAAATTGCTGCCTAGCCAGACAGTTCCCGCGCTCGCCGGTGCGAACAAGCCCGTGGCGGTCTCGCCGGTGATTGTGAAGGTCGAGAGGTATTCACTGCTGTTGAGTGTGCCGCCGGTCCAGTTGAACGCGCCGGTCACGGTCAGGTCGCTGTTCGCGTCCGGTTGCGAGATGGCCCCGCCCGCCAGCGTGAAGTTGCCGAACGTCAGGTCTTCCCCGAGCGAGGCGGTGTACGCGAAATTGTCCGCGAGCGTGACGACTGCGAACGAGGTTCCCGTGGACACCAACCCGACACAGTTGCGCTGGGCGCTAGAACCGAAGATGAGGTTGGCGGTCGAACCGGGCGCCGAGGACGCCCCTGAGATGGACCAGTTGGACAGGTCCGTTGCGTCGGTGCTCACGGACCCGATCCAGGTGTAAATTCCCGCTGCCGGCACCGTGCGGTCCTCGAACGCCTCTAGCATCGGGCGAAAGCGGTTCGCGTGCCGCGCCCTCACTGACGTTTTGACGGGGGGGGCGATTGTGAGGCCGATGAGACGCGTGAGGAAAGACTTGGACGAGCGGAACATGGGCGTTCTCCTGAAGTGCCGTCACGGCTTCGATCCTGCAGTGCGATGGGATCGTAAACCCGCGCAGTTACCCATGTCAACGATCTTCGCGGCGTGAACCGGACACGCGGTCCGATCTTCACACAACTTTCGCACCGCGTTTTCACACGCTGCCGAGCAACTCCGCGAGGAGGTTGTTCTTGGGGTAACTATGGCCGAGGTGCTGGCGGAACCCTTCGGCATACGGCACGCCCGCCGCGGCGCCCTGAACCGCACCCCACTCGCGCATCGAATCGACGAGGTTATCGACCCCGTGGTGCTTCCGCAGCCAGGCTCGCTGGCTCTCGTGACAGTCCAGCATCCGCGACTTGTCCGCGATCACGCTGCTGATGTCGATGCGGAACCCGGGCTTGATCGGCTGGCCGAACGCGTCGTTACCTTCGAGCGGGTCGCAGTAGAACAGGTGCGGGATGTGTTCGATCGGTGGGTGCAGGTGGCGAGCGTGCAGGAAGTTTGGGATGGGCGCCGCGAACGACGCCGCACGCACCAACTTGCTCGTCTGCTCGTGGTCGAGGTGGTAGTCGTCCGGGCTGTGCGTGAACACCACCGACGCCGCGACCGCGTTGATGAGTCGCGTTACTTTCTCAAGAGCGCTTTCGTTGTAGATCACGCGTAGGTCGCGTTCTTCGAGGCAGGTGTAGGTCGCGCCGATGGCTTCGGCAGCGGCCTTGCCCTCGGCGCGGCGGATGCGCGCGATCTCGTCGGGGGTGTGTTCGGCGGAACCGCAGTCGCCGGGCGTCATGGTCGCGACGTGGATCGTCCAGCCGTGTTCCTTCTGGAGCCGAACCAGAGTGCCGGCACAGAGGAACTCGGCGTCGTCGGGGTGTGCGAGGATGGCGAGGGCAGTGTGGTTCATGGGTGGGGGTTCTTGTGTTAGAAGGCGAGCGGGGAGCGTAAGCCCCCTGATGCTTCGCAAGAGAAACGGCGCTGCGAGCGGGGGCTTACGCCCCATCGCCCCGGTCTGCGGTTACGGCTTGCCCGGCTCTGGGGTCGCCATGGGGGTCGCGCCTGGCGCTGCTGGCGGTGGTTGCTTTCGCGACACGCCCTGCCGGACGCGCACGGCCTCCTTCATCCCTTCGCCCACCCACGCGAGCCGGTCGGGCGCCAGTGAGCCGACGAACGGCGATGAGAAATCTTGTTGCTTCCGCTTCTCCAGATCCTCGATGCGTTCAAAGTCCTTCGCGCTGGCGTTCTCGACGACGTGCCACTTGATCTCTTCGCGATTGGCCGGCGTCCACAGCGGGTCAGGTGTCGCCGGCACCTCGGCTCCGCGCGAGACCGGCAGGAACGGGATCATCCAACGCCACTTGCGGAACTCGTCGGTCGGGAACGGGACCGCGGGCTTGCGGAACGGGATCAACCCGCGCCACGCCTGGAATACCTCGTTGGCCCGCTCGCGGACCCGCTCGTCGTCCGATACCAGGAGTCGCATGTAGGCCAGTTCGTACTCGAACGTCTCCTCTTCAGTGCGCTCGGACCGCTCTGGGCGGTGGAAGTCCTTGTTGTTGATGAGTACCTGCTTCCACAGGTCTAATCCCTCCTTGTAGAGGCGGATGGCGAGTTCCGTCTCGATCCCGCTCTTGGCAGCCCGTTCTGCTTTCCAGAGGGTCTTACGGGCCGTCACGGTCGCACGCTTCTCCTCAGCCTGTGCCGCGGCGAGGAAGTAGGGGAAGTTGGTGACGCTGCGGTTCGAACCGTAGAACTCCAGTCCGATCTTCGCGAGGTAGCGTTCGCGCATGACTGGGTCGGCGAGTTGTTCCGGGGACAGTTCGGGAGGAATGGAACTCGGGTCGCCGCGCCGGTTCGCCAGTGTTTCCTGCCGCCCGAGTACGAAAGACAGGCCGTAGTCCTTCCCGTGCCGGTCCCACATCTCCGCGGCCCGGCGCCACTCGTCCAGCGACCACGCCCGGCCAGCGCCCGCGACCACGCCCTTGGCACGCGTCGGCCGGTCAGGGTCGTCCGGGAACCACCACTTCGACGGCTCGCCGCCTGGCTTGTCAATCACCCAGCCCTCTTCGTCGAACCAGCCCTCTTTTTGTTCCATGTCCGCCTGGTAGGTTTGAGCGCGCGGGGCTCCCTGGCGGAAGATGATCATCATGGGCAGTCGCGGGACGCGGTGGGTCGCCGGGTCGTGACCGAACTCGCCCGGGCGCGAGGTTGGCCCCGGGATCGCCAGCCCCTGCGCGTCGATCAGCGGCGGAGGGAGCAGCACCAGTGAGTAGCTGTACCACGCGCGGGCGGCCTTGAACGCGGTGAAGTACCCGCCGGTCGTTTCGGTGTCGTTCTTGGTCTCGAGCTCCGGGTGCGCCTCGCCCGGCCCCTGGTTGAACTTCGGCGGGAGCACCGGGAACGGGTTCTCGGATGTGTCCAACTCGTCGATCGGTTGCTTCAACGAGTTAACGCGATATCGGGATGGAACCTCCCAGTTGGTCTTGAGGAAATCCACGATCTCCTGCGGGGTGGCGCGGCGCAACTTCTCCTTCGATCGCTTGTCCGTGTACTGCTGTTCCTGACCGCGGAGACGCCGAACCAGGTGGGGGTGTTTCTCGCAGAACGTCTGGAAACGATCCTGGTTGAATTTCTTGCTGCCGTCGGATGCCGTCGTGTAGAAGTCGTCCGCCTGACGCTCGCTCGGCGGCATACAACTCAGGTCGTACAGACACCGCAGCACTTCGACCTGGTCGGACACGCCGAACTTGTTCTGGTAGTAGAACGCGATCTGATACCGCATGTCCGGGGATCGCTTGTTGCGGCGTTCGCCTTCCGCGAGCAGTTGGATGCCGCGAACGATGTAGAAGTACATGTCGCCGGAGCCGTGCATTTCGACCGACACGTTGTACGCGATGTTCCAGCTCTGGAAGATCCATGGCGTGATGAAGTTCGGTTGGAGCTTGGTGACCATTCGGACGCGGGTCTCGAACTCGTGGAAGTCGTTCCGCTTCTGCTTGTCGATGGCGGAAAGCCACAACGCAGTGACCGCGATGCCGCGCGAGCCGGTGAGCGTGAGCCGCAGCGCGCTGCCGGTGATTTCGGCCTCGCCCTCTCGCTCGTCGAGTTCCCACACTTCCAGGCGCTGGGCCTGGTTCTGGATGGTGTGGTTCGCGGCCCACCGGAACGGCGTCGCCGCGGTCGCGGTCGAGGTGCCCAGCGGGACCGGGATCGCACCGCGCCAGAACATGCTGACCGTGAACAGCACGAGGATTGCCGCGACGTAACTCGCCTTGCGGACGAACGCGGCTCGTTGCAGTGGGTTCATGTCTTACCTCTGTGTTCGGTGTTTTGTCCAAAGAACCGCAACGCGCATTCGAGACGCACAGCCCAAACACCAAACACGCATCAAGCCGCCACTTCGCGAGACTTCATCAGATAATACCCGGCGATGGCCCAGGGTATCAGGTAGCCGAAGGTGATCAGCACGTTCACCACCAGGTACTCGGTGTTGATGTTGAACCCCTCGGACACGAAGTGGCCCCAACTGAAGGAGTCCACGTCTGGGATCACGTTCTGGAACCGGCGGTAGAACCACGCGACGATCTTGTCACCGAACATCAGGGTTCGCGCATAAGCCGTGTCGCCTGCGGGTACCGTGGGCTGCTCGGCCTTAAAGATTTGCGACATGCTCTGTAATGGCCCGCCGATGTTGCGGCCCGACGCGATGTCGTTCAGGTGGTCGGTGAAGAACCCCGTGATGTAGACGCCGGCGGTGGCCAGGAACGCGAGGATCCCACTCAGGTATGTGCTGTAGGTGACCGCGATCCCGATCACCATGCACAGCCGGCACCACAGCCCGACCATCCCTTTGAAGAAGTTCAGCGCGTAGGGCATCTCGTTTTGGAGCAGGTACAGGTCAGGCTCGGCCATGCCCAGCAACTGGCCCTCGCTCTCGCACTTCACGAGGATGCGGAGGCGCGGAAGCGTCTGGTCTTTCTCGTCCTTGCCCGGTGCGTTTTTGTTCGCGTTGCGGAACAGCCCGGCCGGGATCTCGAGACCCATGACGGTGTAGTCGAGTACCTGCTTGCCCTTGTACTCGTAGAACCCGAACTCCTCGGCGAGTTTGTTCGCCGCGGCCCACGCTTTCGGGTCGCTGGGCTGGGCGTTGTCGATTCGGAACCCCTGGCGCCGGTACTCGTCGGCGCGGGCGATGTACGTGTCCCGCTGGGCCGTGTCCACCCACTGCCACTCGGCGCCCTCGTCCTTGGTCGGCTGGCGCAGCGCGGAGTTGTGCGTGACGATCGTGAAGTTAACCGCCACGCCTTTGTCGGCCTCGCCCTTGGTCATTCGGAACACGTCGAAGGTGAACTCGACAGGCACCCGGTCGCCCTCGGGACGCTCCATCTGACCGGGCACACTCGCGAACTTCCAGATGGCCCGCTGTGGGGACTTCTCGTGCCCGGCGATATACCGCCGGTAGTCGAACTCGCGGCCCACGTTGGTGCCGTCGAAGTCCCTTTTCTCCTGACGATCCTCGGCCCGCACGCTCTTGAACTCCAGTTTCCCGCGATGCGGGACGCGGGCCTTGTACGTCTCATCGCGCGCCTTGTCCGACATCGTCGTGTTGGTGATCAGCACCACGCTCACGCCCGTGAGCGCGAGCAGCACCAGCGTCATCAGCGCGAGATACCCGACGAACCGGCCGAGCACGATCTCGAACCGCTCCACCGGCTTGGACACGACGGTGAAGATGTTCTGATACTTGATGTCGTTGGGGATCCCGAACGCGGCCAACAGCCCGGCCGGGACCAGGATCAGGACGCTTAGCACTGCGGTGAGGATCGCGGTCGTGGTGCGCAACTCGTCGGCCGGCTTGATCTGCAGAACCCACTGTGCCGGAAACAGGAACGGCAGCAGGAAGATGAGGAACACCCAAAGCAGTTGGCTGCGCACGGCTTCCTTGAAACTCAGCTTCGCGATCGCCCACATCGGGCCTTCCGCCTCGAACAACATTAGCAGCGCGAGAGCCGCCAGGAACACGCCCAACCCCACCGCGAGGAGCCACATCCAGATGGCGGTGAGCTGCGGGGCGCCGACCGCGAACAGCACCACGCCAATGAGCGCGTACACCGCAATCGCTCCCCCTAACACGACGACACGGTTGCGGTTGAGCAATTCGTTTGAGTACGCGTTGAGCGAGCGGCTCAGTCGCTTGATGCCGGACGAGTTGAACGAGACGTTCCGCTTGATGATCTTCCACAGGTCCCGAGCGAATGGTTCGCCGATACTGAGCAGCGCGAAGAACCCCGCGATCATCAGGAGCATCGGTTGCAGTTCGTTGTGCCACGCGGGCGGCTCGATCTTTACCATCTCGCCCGGTTGTGGGGGCGGGATGTATGGTGGAGCGCCCTTGTTGAGGATCAGCAGCGCGAGGAGGAGTGCGTAGCAGACGAGTGCGATGGCGCCGGTCACCAGCATCCACTTCGACACCGGGACGCGGAGACGCTCGGACTCGGACTTGTCGGTGGGCGTGTACAGCGCGTACACGAGGTACAGAATCAGCCCAACGGCGGCGAACCCGCCCGCGTCCTGGAGCCACGCTTGCGCGAGGCCGAGGAGTTGTGCGTACCCCCACGGGTCGCCCCGGTCCAGTTGCAGAATGCCGAACAGCGCCGACGACATCGGGAGACCCTTCAATCTTGGCGAGCGGGGGGCGTAAGCCCCCTGATAGATTCGACCATGTGGGCGCGATGGGAGGACGTATCAGGGGCTGCGCCCCCCGCTCGCCTCGGAACGTTATCGCCCTTAGCTCTTCTTCTTGTTCTTGCCCTGATCCTGGTTTGGCTGTTGTTGCTGCTTCTGCTGCAAGAGCGGGGGCGCGGTGGGCGACGGAACCGCGGGCACCGTTGCGGCCGGGGCGGTTCCCGCCGGAGCCGGGGTGCCGTACACTGGCACCTTCGCCTCTTCCGGCGGCAGATAGCGCCGGCCGGGACGCGCACGCGATTCCTCGATGACCCGCAGGAACAACTCTTCGAGCGTGCTCGACGGATGACCGATTGCTTCCATCGAGCCGCCGTGCTTCTTGAACACGGCCTCGAGGTCGGCCTTCAGTTCAGGCGATTCCTTCACGTTGCTGGCACGCACTTCCAGCCGTTGCGCGTCCTCGACCAGTGTGGACACCTTGCCGAGCGTTTGCAGGTCGCCGTTGTAAAGGATCGCGATCCGCCCGCACACGTCCTGCACGTCTTCGAGACGGTGCGAACACATCAGCACCGTCTTGCCCTTCGCCTTCAAGTCGAGAATCAGGTCTTTCATCCATCGCGTGCCGAGCGGGTCGAGGCCCGAGGTCGGTTCGTCGAGGATCACGAGGTCCGGGTCGTTGATGAGCGCCTGCGCCAGCCCGATGCGCTGCCGCATGCCCTTCGAGTATTCCTTGAGGATGCGCTTCTTGTCCGCACCGAGGCCGACGCGTTCGATGAGTTCGGCGGCGCGGGCCTTGCGTGTGTCCGGGTCGATGTTGAAGAGACGCCCGTAGAAGTCGAGCGTCTCCTCGGCGTTGAGGAACCGGTACAGGTACGATTCTTCCGGCAGGTAGCCGATGCGCTCGTTCTTCTCGACCTTCGCCGCGGGTTCGCCGAACACGAACGCGTCGCCCGACGTGGGGAACAGAAGGCCGAGGAGGAGCTTGATGGTGGTGGTTTTGCCGGACCCGTTGGGTCCGAGAAGACCGAAGATTTCGCCCTTGTGGATTTTGAGGTCGAGGGCGTTGAGCGCGGTCTTTTTCTTGCGACCCCAGAAGTCGCGGTACACCTTCGTGAGGCTGCGGGTTTCGACGACGAGGTCTTCGGCCATTACGCAATCTCCGGGGCCGCCAATGAAGGAAGGGCGGCACGATCCGATAAACGGGTGGCAAGTGTGATTACGCACCGGCCCGCGGACCGGTTCGCGGATATGCTAGGAACCCGTCGCCGCGCGGCGAGCGGGTTCCGCGCCGACCGCATTCCGCGCCTCGTCCCTTCAATCTGACGCTTGACCCCAACGCTGTGCCCGCGGCACGGTTATCCTGATGGACGCGGAACCGCTCGTCGCGGTACAAACAGGGTAGGGTTGTGATGTCGTTGCGCGTTGAGGATGGCAGGATGGCACGGTATGCAGCTTGGGTGGGGTTCGTGGTGACCGTGGTGCTCGTCGTCGGCTGCGAGCCGGTGAAGGAACTTCCCACCGACGTGCCGAAGGTCGATCGCGCGCCCACTCTGCCACAGGTCACGCCCAACAAATCCGAACCGGCGGCGAAGGCGATCGTCGATCGGGCGGTGCTTGCGCTGACTGGGGGGAAGCCCGAACTGCTCGCGAAGGGGAAGGTGAGTCGCGCAAACCTCAAGGGTGTGCGGTTCACGCGTGACACCGCGACCCAGTGGACCGAGGTCAACCGGACCGTCGCGGCGGTGTGGCCGGACCGGGTGTACGCGGCCGAGGATTTCCAGGCACAGAACAACAAAGTCGTTATTGAAGGTTGGCTGCGCCGACCGGAGATGATCGTTTTCAACAACGGCGTGCCTCACCCGCACGCGAACCCAACCGAGCGGGAGCAGAATTTCGCGAGCGATGAAGTGGGGCAGCACTGGATGGCGTTACTCATACCCGCGACGGACCCCAAAGCGGTGTTGTTCGACTCGCAATCGGTCGAATCCGACCGCCGCATGCTCCGTCTGGTGAAGCTCGCGCTCGGCGCGTATCCCACCTACCACCTCACCTTCGACGGAAAGACTGACGCGCTGTTGCGCGTGGAGTACGCGGTCACCGAGTTCGGCTCGCCCCGGCTCACCACGATGATCTATTCGGATCACAAGCCCGGCCCGGAGGGGTTGGTTCTCCCCTACAAATTCGAGTGCCTTCACAACGGCGTGGCCGTCGAGAGACTGACCGTCGAGAAGTGGGAACTGCCGGCCGCGATCAAGGACGAGGAGTTCAGCCCGCCGAAGAAGTAAGAGGGCGGAGAACAGTGTTCACCGCAGAGAACACAGAGAAGACAAAGAGAGTTAGAAATCCAAGACTCTTTCAACTCTGTGTTTTCTCTCTGCGTCCTCTGCGTTCTCTGCGGTGGACACTCTACTCTTCGCTTTACGGCGGATAGCCCTGCACGGGCGGCGGTTTCCCGGTGCCACTCGGTTCTAGCCAACTCGGGCCGCTGAACGGGCGCGCGGACGACGCGGGCGGCCAGTCCGGGCGGAAACTCGGCACACCGGGCAAATCCTTCAACCCGCTACTCCCGCGCAGCGCGCCGCCGATGCCGATCAACTCCGGCCGGCGCGCGACCTTGTCCGCGAACACTTCCAGGTCGCGCGTGATCTTCTCGGACCGCGCCAGGATGCGCGCCAGCGAACTGGCCGCGGCGTCGAGGTTCTGGTAGACGCCCGGTTCGGTAATCAGCTTCTGGATCGTGCCGTTCTCCTTGCCGAACGCGGCCACGATCCCGCGAATCTCCAGGATCATCTTGCTCAACTGCTCGGCGGAATCCGCGACGCCCTTCACCAGTCCTTCGGACCGCGCCGCGAGCGGCTTAGTAACCGCGCGCACGTCGCCGACCACCTGACCCACTTCGGTCACGCGCCCGTCGATGTTCTTCAGCGTTTTCTCGGCCGTGTCGAGTAGGTTGTTGAGTCCGCCCGTGAATTTGATGACGCTCGCGGACACGCTGTTAAGGTTCTTCAGCACTTCCGCGAACTCCTTCCGGTTCTCCGGGGAGAGCACGTCGTTGATGCCGTCGAACGCCTGACGCGCGCCTTTCACCGAGGCAATTATCTCGGGTTCGAGGCGCTTCATCGTGGCGCGGAAGTCCTCGATCGCGGGCTTGATCGTGCGGAGCGCTTCCTGTGCGTCGCGGATGAGCGATTTGAGGTTCGGCTCTTCGGGTCCGACCGGCTGCGCGGCCACAACGAACCCCACGGGTGCGTCGACCCCGGCACCTGGCGCACCGGCCCGCGGCGGCACGGGACCATCGGCGCCGAGCAGGTTCTGGAACTTCGTGTTGGTCTTTCGGAATTCGGGGACGAGCGCGCGGATGTCGCGGAACAAGCCGGTTGCCTCGTCGATGGCCCGTTCCATCTTCGGACTCAAGTCGCCGATCTTCTCCAGTTTCTCGAACGCTTTCGTGATGCGGTCGAGCGACTGCTGTGCGGTGGCGAGTGCGTTGGACGCCGGCGCGACGAAACTTCGCGGCGTGATCGGCGGCACGCCGGGGATGTCGCTGCCTGGTGGCCACTCGTCGCCGCGTGGCACCGGTTGGTTTTCGGGACCGAGTTTCGGGAGGAAGTCGATGGCCGTATCGCCGCTAAGGAACCCGCGCGTGATGTGCGCCTCTTCGGTCTTGCGGGGCATGTATTTCCGCTCGATCGCGACCCTGACGCGCACTTGCCCGCTGACCGGGTCGAGTTCGAGCGTCGTCACCTGCCCGATGCGGACGCCCGATTTGCGGATGGGCGTGCCTGGGCCGATGCCGGGCGCTTCAGGAAACAGGATCGAGTATTTGGCGTCGGTGGAGAACAACTGCGGAGAACCGCCGAAAAGCACGACGAGGCCCGCGAGCGCGGCCAGCGACGCGCCCATGAACACACCCAGTCGCATCCGTAACGTCTGATCGACCATCTTCTTTCAGTGTTTCGTGTTTGGTGTTTAGTGTTTAGTTGAAGGCCGACAGCCCCCGTCGCAGCGTTCGGGGTGTCCAACTAAACACCAAACACGAAACACTCTCCTATTTACACTGTCGGATCCGCCGCAAGATTTCCTGCTCGAAGGCGTAGTCCCGGCCGACCTTGAACCACGTGCGGTTCAGAGTGATTTCGGGGCCAACCACTTCCAGTTGTCGGTCCACGGTGGGAGCTTCTTGGAAAACCGCGCCGCCGAGCGCGGACTGTGCCGGGCGCGGCATGTCTTCGAGTTCCTTCTCGACGACGACATATACAAGGTAGCCGCCGCGCTCGCCGGCGCGGATCTCGACAGTCGCGACCTGCCGGATGCTCTGGAACGTCGCGAGCAACCGCTGCCGCGGGTCCGGGTTGCCCGGCTTCCAGAACTGCTCGTACCCCGGTGCCCCCCGCGGCTTGGTCGTCACGCGCCCTTCGTATGGGTTGGGCGTCTGAAGCTCGAAGTAGTCGTCGAGAACTTCGACGACCTTGTCGAAGACTTCACGGTACGCTTCGGCCGTGGGCTGACCGGGCGACACGAGCACCGGATTCTCGACCTCGGCGCGGCGCACGCTGACTGGGTTGTCGAGTGGCGGCGCGGTGGCGCACCCGGCCGACCCGAGCGCGGCGGCGCACACCATTATCGCGGCGGCCCGGAGCCGGTGCGTAACTTCTCGCCGCGTCGCCATGCGGTTCGCCCTTTGGTTCACACTATTCGCGGATTCAATCGCAGGTATGCCAGCATCGGGTGTCCGGGTCAAGGCGGTTGTGTGGGGCATTGGTGGGGATCGATTTGCGTGCGAAGCAGCCGGAGAGTAAATTGCGAGTTCTCGCGAGTATTAAGTTCGGTCTCGGGGGATGTATCCGTGGAACGCGTGGCCCGGATACTGGTGGCGGTCGTGTGTGGGTTCTCCGCCGGGCTAGCTATTGGCCCAATCAGCCTGTTGATGGCAGACGTGAGTGACACGTTGGTAAGGGGCTGGCCTTGGCCTGCGATAACCTCCAAATACGCCCTCCGAATGCTGGTGTCGTCGGTGCCCTCCGGGATCAACGGTGCCATCGGTGCCGTCGCCGCGGTTCTGGGTAGTCGGCGGCGCCTCGGCGTCACCGTGTTCCCCGTAGTGAGTCACGTTGTCGCGGGGCTTTGGGCGCTGACCGTCGAGCCGTCCTCCTTTCTGCTGTCCCAGTTGATCGCACTGATGTTCACGGTGGTAATGTGGCCGGCCGGGCGGTTGGGGCAGTTGATCGGTTGGGCGCTGCGGAACAAGAATCCAGAACCGGACGCGGTCTAACACCGTCCGGCCCGGCTTTCAGCTTTGCGTGTAGTTGGTTAGAATGGGTGAATGAAACCCACAACAACACCCTCCACCGTCAATCCCACACTCACGTTCTGGGGCGCCGCCGGCGGCGTCACCGGATCGATGCACCTCATCGAAGCCGGGAACCACAAAATCCTCCTCGACTGCGGACTCCACCAGGGGAAACGCGAAGAAGCCCGACAGCGCAACGGGCACTTCCCGTTCCACCCCGATCAGATCGACGCCGTCATCGTCAGTCACGCACACATAGACCACTGCGGTAACCTGCCCACGCTCATCCGACAGGGATTTGATGGGCCGATCTACTGCACGCCGCCGACGCGCGATTTGCTTCGCGTCATGCTCGCGGACAGCGCGAAGATTCAGGAAGAAGACGCGGCACACCTCAACATCGCCCGCAACTACGCGGAACCGTGGGTGCAACCGCTGTACACGGTTGCTGACGTGGAGAAGGTCTTCGGTCGCCTCGTCTCGGTGCCCTACGGTCGCGACACCGACGCGACCAAGACCGTCCGCTTCCGGTTCATCGAAGCCGGGCACGTTCTCGGCTCCGCGATGGTGCACGTTGTTGTCGCGGCGCACGACCGCGACCGCACGCTTACCTTCAGCGGCGACATGGGCCGGCGCGGTTTGCCGATCCTGAAGCCGACCGGCACGATTCCGGCTGCGGACGTACTCGTGTGCGAAAGCACATACGGGAACCGCACGCACCGGTCGTTCGCGGAGACGGTGGAGAAACTCTACGCGACGATCCGCGACACCATCGATCGCGATGGCAAGGTGCTCATTCCGGCGTTCAGCCTTGGGCGCACGCAGCTCATCATTCACGTGCTGCAACAGGGGCTGCGCGAAGGAAAGCTTCCCGCAATCCCGATCTTCGTGGACAGCCCGCTCGCGTCGGAGGTCGCGGCGGTGTACCGGGCGCATCCGAACAGCCTTTCCGATGAAATCGCACAGGCGCTTCGCGAAGGTCACGGTTTACTCGGCGGCGACGGCGTGACCTACGTTCGCGACTTCGAGCAGAGTACATTGCTCGCCTCGCGCCCAGGGCCGAGCGTGATCATCGCGTCGAGCGGCATGTGCGACGCCGGGCGCATTCAACAGCACCTCAAGCAACTGGTGGACGACCCGCGATGCACGATCATCCTGGTGAGTTACCAGGCGTCCGGCACGGTGGGGCGGAAACTGCTCGAACCGAAAGCAACGGTGCGGTTCCAGGGTCGCGACTGGAACAAGTGGATCGAGGTGGTTCACCTGGACGGCTTCAGCGGGCACGCGGACAAGCACGACTTCACCGCGTACCTCTCGGCGCTGGCGGGGAAGGTCGGCAAGGTGCGGTTGATTCACGGCGAGCGCGAACAGTCCGAGGCACTGGCCGACATGCTCCGCGAACTCGGCTTCGACGACGTGGCCGTGCCCGTGCCCGGCGACCGCGTGACCATCGGGTAAGTTCGGACGAACCCGGAGTGCCGCTTGCGGCTCTTTCATCCATGACGCCCGACAATCCCTTTCTGAAGGCGCTACTCGCGGAACCGGAAGACGACACGCTCCGGCTCGCGATGGTGGACTGGCTCGACGAGAACGACCAGCCGGCACGGGCCGAGTTCGTTCGCGTGCAGATCGAACTCGCGCGCGGCGTCCCCGACCGCGAGCGTCTCCGCTACCTCGAATCGCGTCAACGCGACCTGCTGATGGCGCACGATGCCGAATGGGTTTTGCCGCTCGCGAAGGTGTTGGGCTGCAAGCCGGGGCAGTGGGGCGGGTGGGTGTTCCGCCGCGGGTTCGTCGAATACTTCAATCTGCCCGCCACGGTCATCAACAAGCACGGCGCGAAGCTGGCGCAACTCACGCCGGTCCGCGAACTCTTCTTGCGCCCGTGTACGGCGGGAAGCATCGTCGCGTTGTGCCGGAACCGCCTCTGGGTGCGGAGTGTCACTCACCTGTACCTCCCCGTGACGGGACTCAACAACGAGGCCGCCGAAGCGCTGATGGCGTGTCCATCTTTGACCGCACTTCGGTTCCTCCGGTACAGCGAGAACACGATGTCCGCGGGCGCCCGCAAGCGGTTCAACCGACGGTTCCCGTTCGCGGTGGTGGACAGCTAATCGAACCTGGATCACGTCATGAACGACCACGACGCACTGTTGCGCGCGATCGGGGAGAACCCGGAGGAAGACACTCCGCGGCTCATGTACGCCGACTGGCTTGAAGAGAACAACGAGCCGGACCGCGCGGACTTCGTTCGCGCGCAGGTGGAACTGGCCCGCCCCGGACTTTCTTCCGCCGAGAAGTACCCGTTCGTGCGGAAAAACGTTCACTACCTCACGAACTTCGTCCGCGGGTGGAAGGCGAAATTGCCGCAACTCAAAGATGTCGAGTGGGGCGACTTCAATCGTGGACTCATCGAAGAAGTGCGGGCGACCAATGAAGTGCCGGTCATCGCGCATGCGGCCGAAATCTTCGCCGTGCCGGGCATTCACGTTCTCCGACTGTGGCGCCTGACCAACGGCCAGCGACTGGCCCGCGTCCCGGAACTGACCCACCTCCGGGTTTTCCGGGTGATCGCGGGGGCATCGGCGCCCGTCCTTCGCGCTCTGTTCGCCTCGCCACACCTTCACCGACTGACCGTGCTCGACCTCCACGGGAGTTTGGTCGATGACGCGACCGTTGCCGATATTGCCGACGGCCGGTTCCCGGACCTCGCGGAACTGCTGCTCGGGTCGAACGTCGTTGGCGACGCGGGAGCGAACGCACTCGTCGCGTCGTCGCCCCTCGCGAACCTCCGGTTCCTCGACCTGCGCGGAAATCCGGTTGCTGACCGGTCGGTTCGGGCCGCACTCCGTCGGCGCTTCGGGTCCAAAACGAAGCTGTGAGACGCCCACCATGAACGAAGAAGCCGCGCTTCTCGCCGCGGTCTGTGACACGCCCGCCGACGACACGGCGCGGCTCGTGTTCGCGGACTATCTGCAAGAGCAGGGCGGGAACGTACACGGCGCGTGGGCGCTGTTCATCCGCGGGCAGATCGAACTCGCGCGCCGCGCGGAAGGCGAACCGGGCGACCCGGTCACGGAGGCACGCGTCCGCGTACTCGACGTTCCATTCTGGCGCGCGCAGTGGTTCGCGCGACTGGGATTCGGCGACACAAAGGTGACCTGTCGCGAGTGGGTTCGCGGGTTCCCGGTGAGCGTCTCCGGTGAGGCGCGCGCACTGCGGGCGGTGTGGCCTAACCTCGCGGTGCGGGTGCCGTTCGAGAAACTGAAGGTGACGAATGTGACCGACGCGGACATCGAAGACCTGGTGACGCGCCCGGCACTCGAACGTGTTCGCGAACTGTCACTGGAATCGGAATACTATCGCGACGTGCTCGGCGACCGAGCGATTCTCGCGCTCGCGGGGTGCGCCGCCCTTCGCGCGCTTCGCGAGTTGACCGCGTGTTACGCAGTGCTCTCGGATGTCGCTGCGGAAGCCGTACTCGACTCGCCGCACCTCGCGAACCTCAGATCGTTTTCCACCCGCGTCGGCTACCGACACTGCGACACAATCGCGCTCTCGGCGGACGTGCGCGAACGGTTCGAGCAGCGATTCGACCCGCGATCTATTAATCGGGAGCGCTATGACTGACACCGAAGCGGCTCTCCTGCGCGCCATCGCCGCGAACCCCGACGAGGATACGCCGCGACTCGTGTTCGCGGACTACCTCGACGAACTCGGCGAACCGTAGCAAGTCGCTCGCGCCGAGTTCATCAGGCTGTCCGTTCGCGCCGAATGGCTCCCGGCCGACCACCCAGAGCGCGAAGTCGCGATGACGCGCGTCCGTCAGTTGCTTTACGCGTGGGACACGGTCTGGCAGAAGGAGATGCCAAAGGGGTGTAAGACGCTCGCGTACCACCGGCGCGGGTTCGCGTACCGCGGCGCGATTACGGCGTCGCAGTTCGACGACACCGACGACCCGCGGTTGCACCTGCTCGAATATCTGGAACTGACGCCCGACGTATCCCCGCGCCGGCTGGCCGTGGTGATGAAGCAATCGGTCTTCACGCGAGTGAAGGAGTTGGTTGTTCGCGGGGACCGGTTGCTTGGGTGGGCCGGGGCCGGCGCGATCGCGGAAGGCGAGTACCCACGCCTGGAACGATTGGTTCTCGCGCGGCAGTCGATCGGGAACATCGGGCTGCGTGCGCTGTGCGAATCGTGGGGGTTGCCGCGGTTGCGCGAACTCGACGTTCGCGCCAACGACATCACCGACGACGGGCTTGCAACGCTGATCCGGTCGAGTTTGATAATCAAACTTCGGCGCATCGAACTGTCGGAGAACCCGATCAGTGTCGCGATGCGCGATCGCGTTCGGCCGGGTCACCGCGAGTGGTGACGGTGCGGCGCGACCTCAAAACAGTTCGCGGATAGGTTCACCGGAATCGACGAGCCGCACCGGGCGGTTCTGCTTATCCGGCAGCGAATCGGCGTGGTCGATGCCGAGGTGGTGGTAGATGGTCGCGAGCATGTCGCCCGGTCCGTAACGGTGCGTGGCCGGCTCGCCGCCATCGGAGGTCGTCGCACCGACCACGCGACCGCCCTTCACCCCGCCGCCGCTGAGCAGCACGCTCATCGCCTTCGCCCAGTGCCCGCGCCCCGCGAGCGAATCGATTCGCGGACCGCGCCCGAACTCGCCCATCGCCACGATTAAGACGCGTTCCGCTAACCCGCGATCGTGAATGTCTTCGATGAGCGCTGCGAGCGCCCGGTCGAACGGCGGGAGCCGCTTCTTCAGATTCGCCTCGATGGTGTAGTGGTCGTCCCACCAGTCCACATCGGCTTCGTAGTGGTTCACGGTCACGAACGTGACGCCCGCTTCGACCAACCGCCGCGCGAGTATCGCCGAGCGGCCCCACGGGTTCAGACCGTAGTTCTCGCGGAGCTTCTGCGGTTCGCGCGACACGTCGAATGCTTCTTTCGCGGCACGGCTCGTGACTAACTCAAACGCTTTCTGGTTGGCCGCGTCCAACCCGCCGACCTGTGGTTCCGCGCGCTTCGTGGCTGCGTCCAATCGTCGGAGTAGTTCCTTGCGGTCTTCGGCGCGTTCGACGGTCACACCGGCGGGAAGCGCGAATGACGGTCCTGGACCGGTGAACCGAAACGTCGGTTCACTGCCGCTGTTCACCGGGTCGAACTGTTGACCGAGGTATGTCGCGAGTTGGTAGAAACCCTGCCGTGCGAAGTACGCGTCCGGGATGCACACATACGGCGGGATGCCGGGCTTGTTCGCGCCGCGGACCTTCGCCACGACGGAACCTTGCGCCGGGTAAAACTGTCCGCGGAATTGCACGTTCTTTTCGTGGTAGCCGGTCTGAACGAGATGCGCCGCGTCCGGGTGGTTATGGTCGTAGTGGCTCATCGAGCGCAGAATCGCGACCTTGCTCGCGACTCTCGCTTGCAGCGGCAGCAGTTCGCTGAAGCGCATTCCGCGTGCGGCGGTTTCTATCGACCCATACGGCCCGCGAACTTCCGCCGGCGCGTTCGGTTTTGGATCGTAGGTGTCGTTCTGACTCGGACCGCCGCCCATCCACCAGAGGATAACGGCTGTGTCTCTGCGCGCGGTCGAAGGTTGCGACTCCTTCGCGCGGAGTACGTCCGCGAGCGTGAACGCGGAGCCGATCGCACCCAGCCGGATGAAGCCGCGCCGTGTGACGCCATCGCAGAGACTGCGCGAGGTCGGACCGAGGAGCGTGAGCATGAGGCGGAACTCACTTGGTGGGATGGAGAGAGTTTACCGCGTGCGTGCGGTCGCGGTCGAGCGCATTCCGCCACACGAGCGCTGAACCTGCTCCACCCGTGCGGCGTCTGTAGAAAGGCTACATCGCAGATGAAGACGAAGGAGCAAGACCGTGACGGACAAACCCCGCTGGTTCCAAACGACCGCGATCGACTACCCGAACAGCCGCCCACACATCGGGACCGCGTTCGAGAAGCTCGGAGCCGACGTGCAGGCCCGCTACCGCCGCATGGAGGGGTTCGACGTTTACTTCCTGATGGGCAACGACGAGAACACGCTAAAGGTCGCGGACCGCGCAAAGGAACTGGGGCAGGAACCACAAGCGTATTGCGACGACATGGCCAGGCAGTTCCAGCACGTCTGGCGCGCCCTCGACATCAGTTTCGACACCTTCGTGCAGACGAGCCACGAGCGGCACAAGCAGTGCTGCCGGAAGTTCGTTCAGAAGGTCCACGACAACGGTTACATCTACAAGGGGAGTTACGAAGGCTGGTACTGTCCGGGGTGCGAGGAGTTCAAGAGCGACAAGGCGCACGCGGAACACGCGGGCCAGTGCCCGGCGCACAAGCGCCCGCTCGTTCGGCGTTCGGAACCGTGTTGGTACTTCGAACTATCCGCGTTTCAGGACCGACTGTTGAAGCACCTGAAGGAGACCCCGGAGTTCGTTCAGCCCGAGAGCCGGCGCAACGAGATGATTGGGTTCATTGAGGCCGAAGGGCTGCAAGACCTGAACATCTCGCGGCACGGCGAACAGTGGGGCATCAAGCTCCCGTTCGACCCAGAGTTCACCATCTACGTCTGGTTCGATGCCTTACTCACCTACGTCACCGGCATTGGCTATGGCGACGACGAGGCGACGTTCCGCAAGCACTGGCCCGCGGACGTGCATTTCATCGGGAAGGACATCACTCGGTTCCACACGCACATCTGGCCCGCGATGTTGTGGGCAGCCGGCGAGGAAGCGCCCAAGAAGGTGTTCTCGCACGGATTCGTGAACAACAATGGCGAGAAGATGGGGAAGACGCTCGGCAATGTCGTCGATCCGCTGGAGATTATCGCCAAGTCGAGCACCGACGCGTACCGCTATTACTTCATGCGAGAGTGCCCGTTCCCGTCGGACGGCGACTACAGCGGGCAGCGGTTCGAGGAGGTCTACAACTCGGAGCTGGCGAACAACCTCGGCAACATGTTGAGCCGCGGGCTGACGCTCGTCACGAAGAACTACGAGTCGAAGCTCGACGGCACCGCGAACGAAACGCCGGAGTCGGTCGTGCCGAACCTGAACCTCGCGGAGTTTGTTGCGACCGTTCGCGGACACGTCGAAGCGTGTCGCTATAACCTCGCGCTACAGGCGATCGTTCAGGACTTCCTCACGCCGACCAACCAGTACCTCGAAACCAACGCGCCGTGGAAGCTGGTGAAGACGGACAAGGACGCGGCCAAGCGGGTGTTGTTCAACGCGGTGCAGTCGCTGCGCATCGCGAGCATCTTGCTGAAACCGTTCATCCCCAAGAGCGCGGAAGCGATCTACACGAGCTTCAACTTCCCAAAGCCGTGGGCTGAGGTGGAGTACGCGGACGCGGCCGAACTGAAGGCCCAACCGGATGACCTTCGCGTCACGGCGGAACTGGTCGAAGGTAAGGTGAAGCCGCTGTTCCCGCGGATCGGGTGAGTGCGACAGTCGCCGCAAGTGCTGGCTCCTGTGCCCGTTTCGCATCGGAGCCAGCGGGATATCAAATCAGTACAGGCGATACAGTCGGCATAGACGGACGAATTTCCAGCCAATCCTCTTGCGAAGCACGCGCTGACGCCGCATTTCCGGGATTCGTTGGGCCGATGCGTCAGTACGGGCGTGCGTTCGCCCGATTGACGCGCCCGCAGGATGAACGTGGCGCACTCACTCACCTCAAAGGTCACGGATGAACTCCCTCACATTAACCGCGCTGCTTGCGGTCGGCGCTGTCGGTGCCGAACCGAGCGATCAAAGTCCGATTCCCACAACGTATCAGATGCTGCCCATCTCCGGGTACGCGGACCCGGCGCAGCCACCGGTCGCGCAGCCAGCGTACTCGGCGTCTGGTGCGCAACCGGCGCTCTGCGACCAGTGCGCCGCACCGGTTCGCGGGTTGTTCCAGAGTGATCGCGAGTTCGAAGGCTTCGTTGGGCCGATCTCGAACCCGGTGCTGAGCAAAGACCCGCGGTCCAACACCCACGCGCGGGTGTTGTTCGTCAACAACAACATCCCGGCGTCGCACCCGCTCGGTGGCGGTAACATTCAGGTGTACGGGTTGCAACTCAACCTCGCGCTCACGGAGCGGTTGAGCTTCATCGCGGACAAGGACGGGATTGGTCGCCTCGCGCCGCGGAACGCGGCCTCGCAGACGGGGTTTCTGAACATCGCGGCCGGTCTGAAATACACCTTCTACCGCAACGTCGAAACGCAAACGCTGGCAGCGGTCGGTTTCATGTACGAGGTCGTAGCTGTCTAATCTCTGAAGCCGATATTCTCTCGCTCGGCCGGATCGGTTATTGATTCGCCATGGATTTCGCCGAGCAACTCAAGGACGACTTGCGGACAGGACGGCTCCAGCCGGATCGGTTAGCCGACTTGTATGTCGCCTCC
>CAMDQN010000053.1 GCA_945905925.1 Singulisphaera sp. GP187 | reverse complement strand
TCAAGTGTCGGGAAACGGTGGAAAAAC
Source organism: Singulisphaera sp. GP187 (assembly GCA_945905925.1). GTDB lineage: Bacteria > Planctomycetota > Planctomycetia > Gemmatales > Gemmataceae > Gemmata. The sequence continues at coordinate 43,176 of CAMDQN010000053.1, read as the reverse complement.
TCGAAAAGTCGTTGCAACCGGTTCCGCCGGCGTGTAGCATCCATGGTTAGAAAAGGAGTTTGGTTCGACCTGTACCCGGAAGGACTCACAAACTCATTTCACCAATTCGACTCAATCTCAGAGGGAGTTCCGAATTTCTGCGACGCCCGGTGTTTACAACCGTTGGTAGATTCTGCCGGTTCGGAAGACTTAGCCCAACATCACATCCGAAGGAGCGACGCGATGAACACCTGCCCCGTCTTGACGTCTGAACTCATCGACGTGCTGCGGACCAGCCCGCTCCGGCAACTCCGACGGTTGCGCGTCACCGAGAACGAGAGCGAGGTGGTCCTCACGGGACAGGTGTCCAGCTACTACCTCAAGCAGATGGCGCAAGAAACCATTCGTGTGGCGGTGGGCGAGCGGACCCTTCTGAACCGCATCGAGGTCTTCTCCGACGAAGCGGACTGATGTCGATTGCCGAAACAACAGATCGCGCCTGCGGCGCCCGAGAATGGGCGACGCGGGCGCGATTTTTTTGTAGGTCGCTTGCCGAGTTGCACGGCGACGGAGTACGGGAAGCAACACAGGTGACCGCGAAGCGAAACGCCACGGAAACCAGTGCTGCTCGGCAAGCGGCACTCACCCAAACTCACCTCTTCGGGATCGGCAGTACCGCGTTGGTGACGTGGATCACGCCGTTACTGCACACGAAGTCGGTACTCACGAGCACGCCGCCGACTCGCACCCCGTCTTTCGTGTTCTCGACTTTCAGCGTGTTCCCGTGGACTGTCTTCAGTGCCATCCCGTTCAACTTCTTCAGGTCCGCGGCGGTGTATTTCCCCATCACGAGGTGTGAGCGGAGGAGTCGTTGCACCACTTCCTTCTTGGTTGCGATGGCGCCGATAGTTTCGTCGTCGAGTTTCTTGAACGCGGCGTCGGTGGGCGCGAACAGCGTCCACGGCCCCGCGCCATTGAGGGCCGCGATCTCGCCCGCTTCCTTCGCGGCGATCGTCAGAACGGTGTGTTCCTTCTGCGCGGCAAGCGTTGCGTAGATTGTTCCGGTATCGGCGGTGCGAGCAGGCAGTAACTGCCCCAACAGCGCGGCGAGTACGATACCGGTGACGAGTTTGATTTGCATCGAAAAAGGCTCCGGTAACTCGGTGGAAGTTTCGCGGTTCCCCTCGTGCTAGAGTTGGTGATAGAATACCCGTGTACACCACTCTGCACAAGTTCCGAACACCAAAACATGAGTCGCAACCCCACGGACGGGCGATCGCAACCGCGGCTCTTCGCGGACGAGTTCGAAGGGTTCGGGCCGAGCCGGTTCCGCCCAGCCGACGAACTCGCGCCTGTGTTTGAAGTTCGCGGGAAGCGCGTCAGTCGTTTGAAACGCGGCACCAAGAAGCACGCCCCGAAGGCGCCCGGCGTGTACGGGATGCTCGACAACCGCGACCGGCTCATCTACGTCGGCAAGGCGAAGAACCTGCGCTGCCGTCTCCTGTCGTATTTCCGCGAGAACAGCCGCGACCCGAAAGCCGGCAAGATCATTGAACTAACGAAGCGCCTCGTGTGGGAGCAGACCGGTGACGAGTTCGCCGCACTGCTGCGCGAACTCGAACTGATCCAGCGGTTGCGACCCAAGTTCAACGTCCTTGGCGTCCCGGGTTTTCAGCGGCACCACTACATCTGCATTGGCAAGTCGCCGGCCCCATACGTGTACGTTACACCGAAGCCGACTGGCAAAGAACAGGGCACATACGGGCCGTTCGTGAAACGGTACAAGTCCGAGGACGCGGCACGAAGACTGAACGACTGGTTCAAGCTTCGCGACTGCCCGCAAACGGTGGCCTTGTCGTTCGCGGAGCAGGGCGAGTTGTTCGACGTGGAACGCAGCGCGAAGTGTTTACGGTTCGAATTGGGCACCTGTTCAGGGCCGTGCGTCGGGGCGTGTGCGCGAATGGATTACTCGGCCGGCGCGCGCGGCGCAAAGGCGTTCCTCGACGGCCGCAACAAGTCGATGCTGCGCACGCTTCAATCGCAGATGGAAGAAGCGGCGTCCGCGTTCGAGTTCGAGCGAGCAACCTCGTTGCGAGACAAGCTTCGGGCGCTTCAGTGGCTCGACGACCGCCTCAGCCTTCTGCGCACGGCGCGCGACCGTAATTCGTTCGTCTACCCACTCGCGGGCGCGGACGGTCAGACACGCTGGTACCTGATTCACCGCGGCGAGGTGAAAGCGGTCGCGTTCCCGCCCGAAGCGGAATCGGCCGCGCGTGTGTCGGCGCTGCTTGCGACGACTTTCACCGGTCACCCGGCCCCTGCCGTGCTGTCGGACGTGGCAGTGGACAGTGTGCTGCTCGTATCGGGGTGGTTCCGCAAGTACGCAGACGAGCGCGTGAAGTTGTTCCCACATGCGAAGGCTGAAGCCGCATGCGCGATCGAAACGAAGACACCCGATGGGAACATTTCGTGACCGATAGCGAATCGGAGCCGCAACTTCAGGCTCCCAGTGCGGGACTCCCGCGGGCGAAACCGTTCTTCTCGCGCCTCGCGTTCAGAACCGTTACGCTGTTCTTGTCGCGGAAGCGGGCGAGCCAGTGGTGTTGCTCGAAAGCGGACAGGATGTGCGCGCACTCGATCATGTCAGCGCCGCGCGTCGGGTCCTCATCCGGCGCATCTGGGCTGGAGGATAGCAGCCGGTACTGGTCCGCGTACATGATGCTCGAACACCTCGTCATCGTGGATGCGGCGATCGCGGGCGAGGATCCGGGGGTCGGTTACTACGGCTTGAACTGACCGCGATCTTTGCGCCGGGCATCGTCAATTCTCTGGCCGTTTTCCGTGGCATCAGCCGGGCCACTTCCCCGCAATCGATTAGACCCACCAAACCACCCTCCGGGCGCTTTCCGCTCGTCCCCTTGCGGACGAACTGGGAGCGTGTTGTATGATGGCATTGCGCCTGCCCAGCGCTCGGAGGTGGACCGATGGGAGTACCGACTGGTGAAGTCATCGCGCGGCCGATGATGTCGCGCGCGTGTGGGTGCCTACGCGAGTTTCAGCATTACGCGGTGGACCGGTACCGCGCGCAGCGACTGGCGAAGTTTCAGAAGACTCGCTGTGAGGTATGCGTCGCGAAGCTCAACGACGAGCAGCGCCAGGCCGCCGCGAACGTGCCGAAGAAGGGTGAAGCGTTCAAACTCCTCCCGGAAGGCTCGCAGTTCACGTTGACTCGCAAAGCCGATGCCAGTTGGACCGGGACATTGGCTGCCAACGGCCAAACCGTCGAAACCGCCGGCGACGGTCCGCATGGTCTGACGCTCGCGCTGGCCCGCGCATGGCTGTCCGCGAACGGCATTACCGCGCCCGCCGAAGAAGGGGAGAAGCCCGCAGTTTCGGAAGCGGTCTCGAAGCACCCGGCCCCGAAGCCGCCCCCGCCCGCCGCGAAGCCGAGTCTCAGCACCTTCCAGAAGCCGAAACCGGGTTGAGATCAACCGCGACCTGGCTAATCTCCGGCCCCTGAGGGCCGGCGCTCGACGTTCTCCGATCACTTCTTCCAGTCGCGTTCTTCGAGTTTGCCGGAGTGCTGGATCGCGCGGAACAGTCGGTAACCCAATGCCGCACTCGCGAAACACCCCAGCACACCAAATCCTGACACCCCGTACACCAGCGGTTCCGCCTTCAACGCCCACATCATCGCCGAACCGACGAATAGCGAACTCACCATCAACCCGAATACCAAGCGATTGACCGAAGGCTCCAAGTGTCGATGGCTCAGTTCCACGCCGATCTCGCGGCGCTGGAACATCTGCATCACGTTGTGGAGCTGTCGCGGGAACGCGCGTATGAGATCGTCCCAGTCGCTGACCGCGCCCATCAACCGACGCAACGCTCTCCTCGGCGACAGTTTCTTAAGCATCCCCGTCTTCTTGTACGGTTCAAGCAGTTCCACCAGATTGAAGTCCGGTGCCAGCATCCGACCGGTGCCTTCGAGCATCACCAACACGCGCAACAACAGCGCGAGCGGCGGTGGCAGCATCACGTGGTAGCGGCGGATCGCATCCGTGAGTTCGTCGAGCGCGGTGCCGAGTTGGAACTGTTCCAGAGGCATCCCGTGGTAGAACGACAACTGCTCAGCCACCTCGCATTCCAGCGCCGCGGGGTCGAACGACGCTGGCACGTCGCCCACCTGGACGATGAGTTCGGTCACGGTTGCGGCGTCTTTCATCAGCACCGCGCCGACGCCAGCGTCGATCCGTGCGCGCAGGCGGTCTTCGATGCGACCCACCATGCCCACATCGAGCAACCCGATCGCACCGGCCGGACACGCTTCGGTCGGGTGAAGGAACAGCATGTTGCCTGGGTGCGGGTCCGCGTGGAACAAGCCGTCGCGGAAGATCATGTCGAGGAATGCCTTCGCACCTCGTCGCGCGAGGTCCGCGAAGTTCCCGCCCGCGGTCTTGATTAGGTCCGGCTTGCTGAACGGGATTCCCTCGAACAGTTCCATTGTCAGGACGCGCTCGCGTGAGAACGCCGGGAACGGTTCCGGGAACCGCACGCACGGGTCTTTGGCGAACGCCTGCCGGAACAGTTGTAGGTGACGCAGTTCGCGCCGGAAGTCGAGTTCGCGAGTCAGCACGCGCTCGAACTCGGCGACCACCGCGATCGGCCGGTACACGCGGAACTCGGAGAGGTACTGCTCCGCGAGCTTCGCGAGTTCCGCGAGGATCGCGAGATCGTCCGTCACCTTGCGCAGGATGTCCGGGTGCTGCACCTTTACCGCGACATTGCGGCCGTCGCGCAGCGTGGCCTTGTGAACCTGACCGATGCTTGCGGACGCGAGTGGTTCTGGCTCGAACGACGCGAACAGTTCTTCGAGTGGTTTCCCAAGTTCCGTTTCGACAGTTGCGCGTGTCAATTCGAACGGATCGCTCGGTACGCTCGACTGAAGTTGCGCCAGCTCGTCTCCGAGTGCCGGCCCGATGAGGTCGCGCCGCGTGCTGAGAACCTGCCCGAACTTGATGAACGTGGTGCCAAGTTCGGTGAGCACGAGCCTGATGCGCGCCTCGCGCGAATGAGAGGAGATGCGCCCCAGTTTGGTGTCGGCAGTCCAGCGCCGCACGAACCGGTTGTCGAGGCGCGCGAGCGCGTCGGCCAACCCGTACTTCGCGAGGACGCGGGTGATCTCGGCGAGTCGCCCCGCGCTGCGTGCCAGTTGCGGGATGTCAGTCAGGTTGATCACGGGCGAGGTCCGAGAGGTTGTCGTTCTGTTGTCATTCGCCGCACAGCGGCGGAAGACATGAAGCAAACGTCACCCCAGCCGATCTAGGTCACGCAAGCGGCGGTCCGCGTCGAATGTCGGTGGCGGGAGCGATTCGGCCAGTGCGATCGCGTCGGCTTCGCTCACGTCCGTCCGAGCAGTGGCTTCGGCGCGAAACACCGGCAACTTCTTTTGAGTGGCGATGATTTCGCGTCGCGTCCGGCCTCGCGGCGAATCCGGCCACTTTCCGCTCAACTCGTGGAAGTCGAAGAACACCGGCACGACGGCCCGGATGTACTTCCAGTAGCCCGGGTTGTCGGTCTGGATCACGAACAGCCCGCTCGGGTTCAGCGCCCGGTGAACCGTCGCGAGGAACGCGGGCGTGATGAGCCGCAAGTGTACCTTCGCATGGTCGTAGTACGGTTGCGGGTGGTAACAGTGTACTTCCGCGACCGAGTGCGGCGCGATATGGTCGGTTAGAAGTTCCCGCCCGCCGAGTACCGCGAACTTCAGGTTGGAAAGGCCACGCTGGTTGCCGCGCTTGCGCGCGTAGCGGATCACGACGGGCAAAATATCGATGCCGAGGTGGTCGTGGTCTGGGCGCGCGAGCGCGGAGCCGATCTGGTATCGCCCGTTCCCACACCCCAGGTCGAGCACGACCGGCGCATCGCGACCGAACAGTTCGGCCCAGTTCAGGTGCCCGTCGGGCATGACCTTCAGCGCGGTCTGGGTCCACTTCTCCTGATCGAGAATGACACCGGGGAAGGGCACCCCGAACTCGCGCTCGATTCGGTTCGGCTCGGTCATGGTGCGTCGCTGCCTTGTCGGGTGGGCACCGCCCACCACAAAGCGAAGATGGTGGGCGGTGCCCACCCTACGAAAGAATGTCGCTCTGCGATTACTGTACGCGCATTAGTACCGGACGACGAAGCCGGCCCCGGTGAAGAAGTCGTCCGCACTGCTGCTGAGGCCCAGGCCGATTCGGATGTCCAGCGCGAAGTTTTTGGTGACGTAGTACTGGAAGCCGCCGTCGAGGAAGTGCTGCGACCCGCCGCCGGTCGCGGTCGCGAGCGTTGGGTACAACGCGAACCACTCCGTGTACGCGGTTAGATTCTCCGCCAGTTTGTACCCCACGGTCAGTGACTGCGACAGCAACGCATATTCCAGTCGGTTGTCGTCGATTGCCTTGTTCGCCTGAAAGCTCCCACCGAACGACATGAAGTCGTTGAGTTCCCAACTGAAGAGGTAGTTCGCCCCGTAGAGCACGCGGTTCGTCGTGAACGCGCTCGCCCCCGTGGGCACGGTCCCTTGCAGAATGAGAGCGGTTTCCGGCAGCACGCCTTTCTGCTTGGCCAGCGCGAGTTTGGCTCCGAGATAGAGGTCTACGGAACCGGTGTCGCTCGTGCGCATCGGTCCGTTGCGCGTCGTCTGCGTGAAGACATTCTCCCCGATCCGCAACTCAAACCAGTCCGCGAACAGCCCGATGCGGAGCAGCGCTTCGGGGTAACTGTGCGTGTGCGTTCGTAACCCGCCTGACTTGTCGCTGAAGAACGTGTACCCGCTTTCGAGCTGCACGCGCCCACGGCCCACAGTAGAAGACGCCTCCGTGAAGTCCGGTCGGTCGGACGAGAGCCGCTCTTCTTCTGGTTCGTCGTTCTCTGCGTCACCGTTCTTCTGCGGGTCGCGGCCGACGGACCACTCGAACAATGTTTCCTGCTGGAAATCTCCACGGTACTTGTTCATGTTGAGTCGGCCGTACTTCACCGGGCGCTCAGTCGTCAGCGACGGTTCGTACAGTTTCGACATGTCCGCGGGCCAGGCGGTTGGTTCGGGCGCGTCGGCAATCGGAACAAATGCGGCAGGTTGGGCGGATGCCGGCGGAACCGGTCCCGGCGGTACGAACTGTGCGCGAGCGACTGACGCACTCCCGAGGAGGAACGCGACCGTCGCGATCATTGGTACTCGACACGTGCGAATCGGACGCATGGCGAACTCCCTCGAACGCGAATCGCGCGCGGTTCACGGACCGGCACGGTCGTGCAACCATCGCTATCGGGACATTCGCGGCGCCGTATTCAATAATTTAGCCTGGGCTAACTCGCGGCATGTGGACCTGGGAAAGCAATCGCGGTTGGCGAACCTGCGTAGTTGCCGGGAGTCCTCGCGCCACGATCTCCCAATACAATCGTCAGTGGGCTCGAACTGAGGTCAACAGATGTCCGAGCGGCGACGGGTTCCCGGGCTGGGCGCGTTCAGCGCGGTGGTGTTCCTGCTCGCGCCGCTTGTCGTGGTCGGGTGGTGGTTGTCCCGGCCCAAGGGCGATACCGGCGCGCCCACTCCGTCCCTTTCGGAACTCGACGTTGTGTGTTCCGGGCGCGTGGACGGGTTGCTCCCCGCCGCGTCGCTCGACCCAGCCACGCCCGGGAAGGTTGCCGAATTGTTCGTATCCGAAGGGCAGTCGGTCGCCGCCGGGAAACCGCTCCTTCGGCTCGACGACGAATCGCTGAAACTTCGCGTGGACGAAGCGAAGGCCGCGCTCGCTGCTTCCGAGATCGACATCGAGGCGGCCGCGATCGAGGCGAAGTTGCACCCCACACGGGTCGCGGCGCAGAAGGTCGCGATCGCGGGCGCGCTCGACCGCACCCTGACCGCGCGTAAGTTGCTCAAGGAGCGCGAAGCCGCGAAGGCGTTCGGCACCGTGACCGCGAGCGAACTAATCGCGGCGGAGGCCGAAGTGCGTCAGGCCGAACGGCTCGAAATGGTCGAGGCCGACCGGCTCGCGGAACTGACGGCACTCAACCCGAATCTGAAGGTGCGCGCCGTCGAGTCAAAGAAAACGTTGGCCCAGGTCGCGCTGGAGCAAGCGGAGAAGGCCGTTCGCGACTGCGTGCTTGTGGCCCCGTCGGCCGGCGTGGTGCTTCGCGTGAGTGTTTCTCCCGGCGAAACGGTCGTGCCCGGTGGCGTGCAACCGGCGCTGGTGTTCCGGCCCGACGGCGCTCTCGTGGTCCGGGCGGAACTCGAACAGGAGTTCCTCGGCCGCGTAAAACCGAACCTGCGCGCGGTCGTGACCGACGACACGCGCGCTGATTCGCCGCAGTGGGTCGGACGGGTGCAGCGCGTCGGGTCGTTCGTGGCGCGTAAACGCGCGGCGCTGTTCGAGCCAGGTGAGGTAAACGACGTGAGAACAATCGAGTGCGTCGTCACATTCGAGGGCTCTACAGACGGACTGCTCGTCGGCCAGCGGATGCGGGTGCGGATCGGAAAAGAGTAGTGTTCGGTGAGCCGCAACCCCGCAGGAGGCACGTTCTCTTCGGCCCACGCGCCGCGAGTCACTTGCTTCGCAGTCTGCGTGTGCGTCGCTCACCCCTGTGGGGTTGCGGCTAACGAAACACCAAACACCAAACACCTAACACGCCACAAAGTTGCACCACACGCGTTCGAGGGATACAATCACCACCCGAGGTGTCGAGCAAAGTCAAGCTAAGAGTGAGGTCATCCGTGCAGGTAACAGTTTCCGCCCGACACGGGCATTTGAGCGACGAGGTTCAGCAACAACTCAAGGACAAAAGCGAGAAGTTGCTCCACTTCTTCAACCGTCTGACGATGATCGCCGTGACCGTGGACCTGCACCGTGACCCCAACGGCAAGTTGAAAGTCGAGATTTTGGCGACCGCCGAACACAAACACGAGTTTGTCGGGGCCGACGAGGACGACGACGTGGTGGTCGCGTTCAACAAGGCCGCGGCCCATGTGAAGCACCAGATTACGCACCACAAAGAGAAGATCCAGGACCACCGCCGCGACGCGGACTGCGGCGGGAACAGCGCCAAGTAACGATTACGAGCGGGCACTGAGGAGAGGTCGAAATGCGCCTGTGTAACTTCATCGTCCGCGACGCGATCACCCCATCTCTGGCCGCGAGCGCGCCACCGGGTGTGCCGAGCACGCCTCGCGACCCGGCGACCGTGAAGACCGTGAAAGAACAGGTCGTGCGGGAGATGGTCGTGGCGCTGCACGCGGCCGGTCACTTCCGCGTGTCCGACGTGGACGAGATCGTTCGGGCGGTGCTCCGGCGTGAGGAACTCGGAACCACGGGGATCGGGCGGCACATCGCGATTCCCCACTCGCGGCACCCGGCCGCGGACCGGCTCATTGGCACCCTCGCGCTCTCCCGCGACGGATTGCCGTTTGACAGCCTCGACGGCGAACCGGTGTACGTGTTCATCTTGCTCGTGTCGCCGCAGGACCGGCCAGGCGATCACCTTCGCGCGCTCGAAGCGGTTGTCCGCACCATGCGGAACGACGACTTCGTGCGGCAGTTGCGGGCGTGTCAAACGCGTGAGGAAATTTGGGCGCTGCTGGAGAACGCCGCGCCGGGGTGGTGAGTTTTTCGTGGAGTGCGGGCCTGCGCCCTGCATCGCGAAGCGTGGGCGAGACGCCTGCACCACAAGGAAGAGGTGTCTGCGGTTCAGTGGGCGAACTGAGGGGTGGCGATGACCGGCAAGTTGAGTGGAAACGGGCCAGGGCCGCGGGACGTGCTCCCGCAAGGCACCCGTCTGCCGTTGCTGCCCGACACCAACCCGCTGACGGGAACCGCAGCGTCTGGGGAAGGTCCGTTCCGCCGAGTCGTTCGCATCGTGAACCCGAACGGCCTTCACCCGCGGCTCGCTGACTGGTTCAAGCGGACGTGCGCCCAGTACGTGTGTACGGTGGTTGTATGGAACGGCGAGACACGGGCCGATGGCAACAGCCTTTGGGATCTGATCGGGTTGATGGCGATGCCAGACTCGGATGTGATTCTCGAAGTCGATGGGCCGGATGCGTCCAAAGCCATCGACCCTTTGGCGGGCGTTCTCGGTTCCCCTGGTGGCGAGAACTACACGATCTGACGCGTTCAGTTTGATCCCGACAACCGGTTCGCCCAAACTGGTCGTTGCCTCTCAACTACGGGCATTCGGACGTTTTGGCGAATGGAATACAGGCAAGGTATCGGAGTCTCCCCGGGCATCGCCATCGGTCCGGCCCTCGTGCTGGATACCGAGGGCGTTCTCATTTCGCACCGCACCGTGCCCCCCGAGCAGGTGGACGCCGAGATCGTGCGGTTGGGTCTCGCCCTCGCTGAGACCGCGGCGACCGCGCGCGACGATCGTGAGCGGATGACCGTCCGCCTCGGCCCGGCGCTCGGCAACATCTACGCCGCACAGCAATCGATGCTCGAGGACCGCGTCGTTCGGATGCAGATCGAAACCCGTATTCGCGCGGAGAACTATTCCGCCGAGTACGCGGTCAGTCGCGTCATCCGCGATTTCGTGAAGCGGTTGGAGGACTCCGGTCAGCGTCTTGGCGACCACGTGGCTGCGGAAGCCCGCCGCCGCGCCACCGAGTTCATCGACCTGGAGCGGCAACTTCTCGCCGCGTTGCTCGGGAACCCGACCAACCCGTTTAACAACCTGACCGAACCGGTCGTGGTTCTCGCGAACGATCTGATGCCGTCGGACACGGCCGATTTCGGCCCGCGAACCGTCCGTGCGTTCGCGACCGAGAGCGGCGGGCCGACCAGTCACACGGCGATCCTCGCCGGCGCGCTGGAAATTCCCGCCGTTGTCGGCATCGGGCGCTTTCTCACCGATGTGTCGGGCGGCGACACCGTCATCGTGGACGGTGGTGAAGGCGTCCTCATCATTAATCCCGATGAGGCCACCCTCGCGCGCTACGAGGAGAAGCGCGCCCGTCTGCTTGCTCGCCCGGACCGCTACGAACACCTCCGCGACAAGCCGTCGGTTACTCGCGACGACATCCCGGTTTCGATCCGGCTGCTCGGCAACATTGAACTGGCGCAGGAAGCGGCCCACTGCCTCGACCGCGGAGCCGACGGGGTCGGGCTGTATCGCACCGAGTTCCTCTACCTCAACAAGTCCTCGCACCCGAGCGAGGAGGAACACTACGCCGCATACTCCGCGGTGCTCACGACACTTGGCCCGAACCGGCCTGTCGTGATCCGCACGCTCGACCTCGGCGCCGATAAGTTCTCCAGTGTGTCCGGTGCTGTCGCGAACGAAAAGAACCCGTTCTTAGGTCTCCGCAGCGTCAGGCTCTGCCTGCACAATCTCGATTTGTTCAAGACACAACTGCGGGCGATTCTGCGGGCCGCGCAACACGGCGATTTGCGCGTGATGTTCCCCATGATCAGCACTGTGGACGAACTGCGGCAGTGCAAGACTCTGCTGAACGAGGTGAAGGAGGATTTGGAGTACGCAGGAATCCTCTTCAAACGCGAGGTGCCGGTCGGTACAATGATCGAAGTGCCGTCCGCCGCATTGATAGCTGACGTGCTGGCGCGCGAGGTCGATTTCTTCTCCATCGGGACGAACGACCTGATCCAGTACACCCTTGCTGCAGACCGGAACAACGAACACGTAGCGAACTTGTACAACCCGACAGACCCTGCCGTTCTGCGGCTCATCTGGATGGTGGTGCAAGCAGCCCACAAGGAAAACGCGCGGCGCCAGGAACACGGGCGCCGGCCGTTCGAGGTGAACGTGTGTGGGGAGATGAGCGGGGAACCGCTCTACATCCCGCTGCTGGTGGGGTTGGGGTTGCGCCAGTTCAGCGCGACCCCACGCAAGATCCCCGAAATCAAACGGGTGGTCCGCGAGCTGAGGGTTGCCGAGGCGGAAGATGTCGCCCGGCACGTTCTCGGCATGGAAACCGCCAGTCAGGTGAGCAGTTACTTACGCGATCATTTACGCAAAATTCTCCCCTCGGAGACGGTCGATTGAGGGCGGGGTTACCGGTCGAACTGCGGGGCATCCAAACCGCCGTGACCGGCCCGGCTGATCGGCCCCGCTTATGCGCCGGGGGGTCTGGAGGGGGAAACCTGTCAGAAAGGTAAAAGGTATAACGTAAAAGGTAAAAGGAGCAGAGGAATCACACGCATTCCCAAACGGCCGTTTTACTTTTTACTTGTACGTTCTACCTTTCGGCCGGGTTTCCCGGACGCGATGCTCGGTGACAAGTTCCGTTTCCGGTTCGTCAAGTCGGGCACGCTCCGGCTGGTGAGCCATCACGACCTGATGCGGTGTTCCGAGCGGATGCTCCGTCGGGCCGCCGTGCCGTTTAAATCCACCGCCGGTTTCCACCCCACTCCACGCTACGTGTTCGCGCTCTCACTTTCGCTCGGCGTCGTCGGGTGCGACGAGGTCGTCGAACTCGAACTCACTGAACAGCGTGACTCCGACGAACTGCTCGCGGCTCTTAATGCACAGGCGCCCACGGGTTTGGTCTTCACCAGCGTGAAGCCGGTTCCGATGAAGGCGACCGCGATGCCGCGTCGCGTCGTGTACGAGATGTCGCTGCCGGCCGAGCGCGTGCCCGAAATCGAAGCCGCCGCGACCGCGCTGATGGCCGAGCCGAAGGTGTGGGTTGAGCGCCTGAAGCCGAGTCCGAAGCGACTGAACATCCGACCGTACTTCCGGGGCGTGAGCGTTGAAAGACAACCTACCCCCCCGGCCCCCTTCCCTTCAGGGAGGGGGGCCGGGGGGGTAGGTTGGCCTTTACTCCGCCTCGACCTGTGGGTCACGCAAACCGGGTCGGCACGCGTTGACGAACTGCTTCACCTCCTGCGCATCGAAGACTTGATTGATACCGGCGCGGTTCTCTCACGCACCGTCGTCGAAATTCGCGACGAGATCACCACGACCATTGACCCGGCGGACGTTCCGCCGGACGGCCCCGCCGACAGCGTCCCGCTGTCCGGTGCGGAAGTGGCCGCGCTTTCCGCGCGGCTGAACGAAGAATCGAACCAACAACCCATCGAAGCCGGGTGGGGCGCGTCGCCCAACGGCCCGGTCGTCGAATAACGAACACCCCACACCACAAGAAACACGAAGAGCGCCATGAAGAAAGAAATGCTGATCAACGTCCTCCAACCGGAGGAGTGTCGGATCGCGATCGTCGAGGACGGGGTTCTCGAAGAACTCTACGTCGAGCGCGCGAGCCAGGAGAGCTACGTCGGGAACATCTACAAGGGCCGCATCGTCAATATCGAGCCAAGTATCCAGGCCGCGTTCGTGGATTTCGGCATCGGCCGCAACGGCTTCCTGCACGTCTCTGATGTGGACCCGGCCTACTACAAACACCTGATGTCGAAGGCCGATCTCGCTGAGTATGAGGCCGAACTGGATCGCGAATATGGCGGTGGCAGCAGTAACGCCGGGGGCGGTCGCAGTTCCGGCGGGCGTGATCGCGGGCCGAAGCCGGCGCGCGAGATGACCTCGTGGCTCGAACCGGCGCCCCGTGCGTCGCGGAGCGAGGATCTCATCGAAGAACCGGAATTCGCGTCCGGCATCGACGAGGTGCCAATAGCCGACGCAGCACCCGATGAGGAGGAAGCCGGCCAGGTACTCGAAGCGGAGGCAGTCGAAGCGGAACTGGTCGAGGAGGAAACACCGGAAGCAACCGCCGCAGTCGAAGAGGATGACGACGGGTTCGGCGCCGGTCTCAACGATGTCCCCGCACCGCCGCCCGTTGCGAAAGCACCGGCAACTCAACTGGCAGGGCCGCGTGCGCCGCGGGTCGAGATTCACAAGCCGGTGATTCAACCGCCGGCACCGGTTGAGGACGACGAGTTCGGGGCCGGCATCATGGAAGAGGCGCCTTCGCTTCCGCCCGCGGTCGCACCCACGGCACCGGAATCGCTCGAAGTGACCGAGGCGATCGACGCGGTCGAGGCGACTGAGCGGGCCGAACCGGAGGCGAAGAAACCACGGGCCCGCAAACCGAAACCGAAGGCCGACGAACCGGTCGCGGAGGAACCCGCCGCCGAGGGCAAGCCCAAGCCACGCACCCGCAAGCCCAAGAAGAAAGAAGGCGAAGGCGAGGGAGACGGAGACGGTGAAGGCCCGGACGACAAACCGAAGTACATGGGCGGAGCCGATCGCCGCACTTCCGCGGACGACGACGAACCCGAGATCAGGCCATTCTTCGACGGTGGCGGAAGCGACGATTTCGACCCGGAAGCGCCCAACGACCGCTTCGCCAACGCGCCGCAGGGCGAGGCGAGCGACGAAGGCGAGGCCGAGGTCGAACCGCTCGAACGCTTCACAGAAGACCCTGAGCCGGCGGAAGCGGCGGAAGCCGAGGCACGCGACATTGCGCATGACGCTGAGGGCCCAACACAAGCCGAAGTCACAGGGCGCGGCTTCAACGATGATTTTGAATCCGGTTCACCGCGAGGCCGCGAGAACGATCGCGGTCGCGGCGGGCGCAGTGGTGACCGCGGGCGCGGCGGACCATCTCGCGGGCGCGATGACCGTGGTTCGGATCGCGGTCGCGGCGGTCCGCCGCGCGGGCGCGACGATCGCGGACCGGACCGCGGGCCGCGCGGCGCTGGCGGATTCAAGGGCGGTCCGGGCGGGCCGAAGGGCGGTCGCGACCGCGGCATGCCGAAGCCGCCGATTCAGGAAATCTTCAAACGTGGTCAGGAAGTCATCGTTCAAGTCATCAAGGAAGCGGTCGGCACGAAGGGGCCGACGCTCAGCACCTACGTCAGTATCGCGGGCCGCTACCTCGTGCTGATGCCGAGCCTGAACCGCGTGGGCGTGTCGCGCAAGATCGAAGACCACGACGCGCGCCGTCGGTTGCGCGAGATCATGACCACGCTCGCGCCGCCCAAGGGCGTCGGGTTCATCGTTCGCACCGCGGCCGTCGATCGCGACGCGAAGGAACTGCAGAACGACCTCGCGTACCTGTTGCGGTTGTGGCAGGTCGTGGTGAAACGCCTCAAGCGGGTTCAGGGACCGGTGGAGATTTACCGCGAGTCGGACATGATCACGCGGACCATACGCGACATCTTCACCAACGACATTGACGCCATCTGGGTGGACGAACCGAACGCGTTCTCACACGCGAGCGAGTTCTTGCAGATCGTGATGCCGAAGTTCGCGAGCCGCATCAAGCACTTTGACCACACGGAACCGCTGTTCCACCGGTATGCGATCGAGGAGGAGATCGCGAAGATTCACCAGAAGCGGATCGAGATGCCACTCGGCGGGTCGCTGGTCATTGAGCAAACGGAAGCGTTGGTCGCGATCGACGTGAACAGCGGCAACTTCCGCGCGGACAACAACGCGGAGGAAACCGCGTTCCAGATGAACATGCACGCCGCGAAAGAGATCGCGCGGCAACTGCGATTGCGCGACCTCGGCGGCGTGATCGTGAACGACTTCATCGACATGCGGAGCGAGTCGCACCGGCGCAAGGTCGAGGACGCGTTCCGCGACGCGCTCCGACGCGACCGTGCCCGAACGAAGATACTTCGCATCTCGCAGTTCGGCCTAATCGAGATGACCAGACAGCGCATCAGACCGAGCCTGAAGCGGAGCATCTTCTCGGACTGCCCGCACTGCCGCGCGAACGGGTTCGTGAAGACGAGCGAGAGCCTTTCCATCGAGGTGATGCGTCTGTTGCACCTGGCCGCGCACCGTGCGCCGGCGGTGCAGTTGGTGCAAGTCAGTGTTCACGTGGACGCCGCGAACTACCTGTTGAACAAGCGCCGCAAGGAGATCGCGGCACTTGAGGAACGCGGCAAACTCGAAGTGCAGATCACCGGGCAACCGGGCGTGTCGCCAGACCTGATGACGGTGCGGTGCTTCGACCACAACGGGAACGAGGTGCGGTTGCTGCCGCCGGCGCCGCTTCCGAAGATGGCCGCCGGGCGCATCCCGCCGCGTGACGACCGCGGGCGCGGCGGGCCGACGTCGCGCGGCGACCGTGACCGCGACGACCGTGGCGGGCGCTACCCGCGACCGTTGGATTGATGCGGGCGCACCCCGCCCACAAGGGCGGGGTGTTTCAGCCGGGCAGAGCACCCCCGCCCTTGAGGGCGGGGTTCGCCAAGGCGAGCTTCCCATGAACACCGCCGAACCACTGCGCCTCACGAAGCTCGCGAAGCGCGCCGGGTGCGCCGCGAAACACCCACCGGGCTTTCTCCTGCCGCTGCTCGGCATGCTACCGCCGATCACCGACCCGAACGTACTCGTCGGTAGCTCCACTGCCGACGACGCAGCCATCTACAAGCTGTCGGACGACCTCGCTCTCGTCCTCACCACCGATTTCTTCACGCCGATCGTGGACAGCCCGCGCGACTTCGGCCGCGTGGCCGCCGCGAACGCGCTCTCCGATGTGTACGCAATGGGCGGCAAACCGACTGCGGCGTTGAGCGTCGTCGGTTTCCCCGACACGCTTCCGTCCGCAGTGCTTGGCGAAATCCTCGCGGGTGCGTCGGAGATCGCGAGCGAAGCAGGCATCGCCATCGTCGGTGGGCACACGATCAAGAGCGAAGAACCGATCTTTGGCCTCGCGGTCGTGGGCACGGTTCACCCGAATCGCGTGTTGAGCAATGCCGGTGCAAAACCGGGCGATGTGCTGATCCTCACGAAGCCACTTGGCCTGGGCATCATCTCCACCGCCGCGAAGAACGATCAAGACACGAAGGGTGCGATTACCGAAGCGATTCGCGTGATGACGACGCTCAACCGCGCCGCGGCCGAAGTGCTGACGGCTTTTCCGGTTCATGCGCTCACGGACGTGACCGGGTTCGGGCTGCTCGGCCACTTGCGCAACATCACTGCCGCGAGCGCCGTGACTGCGGAAGTGTGGGCGGCTCGCGTGCCGGTGTTGCCTGCGGCGCGCGAGTACGTGAATACCGGTATCGCGCCCGGCGGCACACGCGCGAACTGGAAGTTCTTGTCCGACTGGGTTGAGTACACTTCGGACGTGTCGCAGGAGGAGCAGTTGCTCCTGTGTGACGCGCAGACGAGCGGCGGGTTGCTCGCGGCCGTTCCGGTAGCCGTCGCGGCCGAAGTGGTGCGGGCGCTGTCCGTGGCCGGCACGCTTGCGAGCGCAGTCGTGGGCCGAATCAGTGGCGAAGGGGCGGGTCGGATTCGCGTCGTTAGCACAGCAAACGCTTGAACTTCGCGAGGTGCGCTGCGAGTTCGTCCGGCGGCATCTTGTCCAAATCTTTCCCGGTCGTGGTCGGGGCGCGGACGTGCGCCTGTTCCTTCCACGGCAACCCGTTCACCATCACCGTCCAGCACTCTTCGAGCGGCGTGACGGAGTGCCACGTTCGCGGTTCGATGATCTCGTAGCGGCTGCCCGCCGTGAGGACTGTTTCGGTCACGGTGATCGGCTCGCGCGACTCCAGATCGGGCGTGGACCCGATCCACATTCGGTACGAACCTTCCAGCACGGTGAACGCGCCCGGCCACGCGGAGCAAAGCGATTCGTTTGAAGCAGTGTCCCCTTGGCGGGCTGCCACGAGCGGAAGTTTGGTTGGGCTTCTGGTCGGCGTGCTGGTTCTGGCGCCGCGGTGGTTCACGCGAACACGAAGTTGACGCATCGCGATGCCACAGTTTGCTCCGTTCACTCCACCTTCCACTCCCACTTCTTGAGCGCGTCCATTCGCGCGTGGTTCGTCAGGTCGAAGTGTAGCGGCGTGACGGTGATGTAGCTCTCGGCGAGTGCGGTCACGTCCGTGTCCGGGTGCGGGTCCGGGCAAC
This sequence comes from Singulisphaera sp. GP187, assembly GCA_945905925.1. Lineage (GTDB taxonomy): Bacteria > Planctomycetota > Planctomycetia > Gemmatales > Gemmataceae > Gemmata. The sequence goes on along the minus strand of CAMDQN010000053.1, from coordinate 25,383 downwards.
TGAAGCTCGGGCCGGTCCAGAAGTACGTGCGGCCCCGCGGATTTACACGCCGGTCGAACTCCTCCGTGTACGGCGACACGTTCTGTGGTAGTACTTTTACCCCGCGAATCGGCGCCAACTCCAGCACCGGGATGTTCACGTTGAACAGGCTACCCGGTGCCGGGTTGTGCGCGAGAATCTGTTCGATGACCTGCCGCGCGTACTTCGCGCCCGTGTGGAAGTCGTAAATTTGCTTGTCGTATTCGAGCGAGACCGCGATCGCGGTGTGACGGTAGAACGCGCCCTCGATCGCAGCCGCGACCGTGCCCGAATACAGCACGTTGATGCCCGCGTTGCTCCCCGCGTTCATCCCGCTGATGATCACGTCCGGCGGTTCCGGCAACAGTTCCAGCAGCGCGAGTTTCACGCAGTCGGCCGGGCGCCCCTCGACCGCCCAGCCGATAAACGTGGTCGCATCGTCCTCGAACACCTCGTTGACCAGAAGCGGCGTGAGTAGCGTCACCGAGTGGCCCGCGGCGCTCTGCTCGGTCGCGGGCGCGACCACCGTGACTTTCCCCAACTTGAGCAACTCGGCGCGCAACGCGCGCAAGCCAGGCGCGTAGATGCCGTCATCGTTGGTCAGGAGAATCCGCATCGGGCCGCCTCGTGAGTGCCGTTATTCGACCGGGACAGGAATCCTACGCGTCCGGTGTGTCTTGGTGCGCTGGATCTAGCGAGAATGCCGGTTGCGTGAGACAGAGAATCGCAGCGATCTGTGCCGGGTGCTTGACGCAGGTTCGCGCGGTACATATCTACAAACTGTTCAGAGCGCTGCCCGTTCGCACACGCAACCGAATTTGCAACAGTCGGGGGCACTGCCGTGGAGTCGTCCATCTTCCTTGATTTCCAACTGCCGAACGCGACGACGTGGTTCTATTTCTCGCTGTTCCTCACGGTCGCGCTGTTCTTCCAGTTCGCGCGCCCGCACTCGGTCCGCAATCTCGATTTGTTGACGCTGTTCCTGCTCGTACCGGGGTTCCTGATCTTGCAGGAAGCCGCAGCGATGCTCGCCGCCGCCGAGCGGCTCGGAGGGGCGGAGGGCGCGGTTTTGGAGTCGCGGGGAATGCGCGAGCGCACGGTGGGGTATGGGTGGTTGCTCGTCGGCTCGCTCTACTGGTTCGTGCGCGCGATCCTTGATGTGACGCTGGTGCGCCGTCCGCCGCTGACCGCGAACCTGAACACCGCCGGCCTCGCGTGGTTGGGCCTCGCGCTGTTCGTCGCAATGACGGCGGTGGCCGTCCGCCGCACGCCCGATCAAGCGAGCCAGGAACAAGTGGGGAAGCGGCCCGCGACTATCGAACACGTTCAGGATACCGCGACCGCCGTCGTGCAGCAGGCGCACAACACCAACGGGCGGCACGCATCGCCGGACGCCATTCGTTTTTGGGCGGAACGCGGGCTGGCGATGAGCGGCCACGCGGCCGTGATCGTCGGGCTGCTCATGATCGGCTGGCGGCACTTCGGCGACATCAAGACAGGCGTGGCCGCGGCGGCGCTGTACACGCTGGTGCCGTACACCGCGTACAACATCAGTCAATTCCACCATGTCCTGCCCACCGCGTTTATCGTGTGGGCGATTTTTTGCTACCGGCGACCGACACTGGCGGGCTGGTTGCTCGGCCTCGCCGTCGGTTGCGGCGTCTTCCCGGCGCTGCTGTTCCCGCTCTGGTTCGGGTTTTTTAGCCAGCGCGGCGCGATGCGGTTTGGCTTGGCGTTCCTCGCCGCGAGCGTCACCAGCGTTGGCATCACTGCGCTCGCGCTGTTGCTCGGACCGACCGGGCAAGGGATCGTCGAGGCGCTCAACTTGACCCACTGGAAGCCGTGGTCCGCGCCGACCACCGAGAGCATCTGGAGCGGCACGCACTGGGCGTACCGGCTCCCGCTATTCGTGCTGTTCGTGGGGTTCCTCGGGAGCGTGACCTTCTGGCCAGCCCGCAAGAACCTCTCGCACCTGATCGCGCAGTCGGCCGCGGTGTTGATCGGCATCCAGTTCTGGCATGCGGACCGCGGCGGGCTGTACGTGCTGTGGTATCTGCCGCTGTTGCTCCTCATGGTGTTCAGGCCGAATTTGACGGCCGCGGAGCCGCCGCCGTTGGCCCCGGGGAGCGGACTGACGCGATTGGCTGGCGCGGCTTGGCGGCGCGTGCGGTCGGGTGCCACGAACGAGAAATCGCTCGCGGTCTGATCCGCCTTTCGCGAATTCTTCTGCCGTGCTAGTCTCCCGATCGGAAACTCAATCGGGAGCCCAACTCATGCCGACCCGTTGGCAGTTCGTTCTCGCGTCCGCGGTGCTCGCGCTGGTGGTTGCGGCCCCGCTGGTGTATTCGTCACACGCGAACACTCACCATCGGAACTTTCGCGTGGTGGAGGACGGCGTGTTGTACCGGAGCGGGCAACTCACGCCGACGGGTCTGGACCGTGCGATCCGCGAGAAGGGGATCAAACTGGTCGTCTCGCTCCGCGGCGCGCGGCGGCACGGTGACGACGCCCCAGACGACTGGGAGCAGTTGTTCTGTGAATCGCGCGGCGTGCGGTACGAACGCCTCGAACCGCGGGTTTGGGGACAGGATGAGAAGGGCGAGATTCCCGCCGACAAGAACGTGTCGAAGTTCGTGGGCTTCATGGCAGACGAGCGGAATCACCCAGTTTTGGTGCACTGCTTCGCGGGCATCCACCGGACCGGGACGATGTGCGCGATCTTCCGCATGGAGTATCACGGCTGGACGCCGGAACGCGCGATGACCGAGATGCAGCACTACGGGTTCGCGCCCGAGGACATGCACCAGCACATCGCGAGGTATTTGAAGGAGTACAAGCCGCGGGGGAAGACGAAGCAGTGAGTTGTTTTCAAAGTAGTAGGCACACTCCGTGTGCCTACTACTTTGAAAGACGTTGTTCGCCTCGGCGAACTTCTGGATGCTACAATGTGTCCGTGACGGTGAACGCGGCTCGGTGATGGAATTGGCAGACATGCAGGTCTTAGAAGCCTGTGCCCGGAAGGGCGTGCGGGTTCAAGTCCCGCCCGAGCCACTCAACACTTCTACCTCCGGTTCCCGGGGCGCCCTGACCCGCCGCCCGGTCTTCCCTTCGGTGGTCCGCTTCCCTTCGGCTTGTGTTGCCCTTGTGGCTTGCCCGGCTTCCCCTGCCCGCGCTCCGGTTGCGCGTTCGGTGCCGGTGGCGGCGCGGCAAGCGTGTAGTCGAAGTCCGGCAGCGTGATTCGCGGGAGGCGCTGACCCACCTGACGCTCGATCCGCGCGAGCGATTCCTCTTCATCACGCGACACCAGAATGAACGCGTCGCCGCTTGCCCCGGCGCGCCCGGTCCGCCCGATCCGGTGAACGTAGTCTTCCGGCACGTCCGGCACGTCGGTGCTGATGACGTGTGTGATGTGGTTCACATCGAGGCCGCGGGCGGCGATGTTCGTTGCGACCATCACCTGGTAGTTCCCGCGCCGGAACCCTTCCATCGCGGTGGCCCGTTGCGACGGTGTGCGATTGCTGTGCAACTCCGCGACCGTGAATCCATCAGTCGCGACCACTTTCGCGAGCTTCTTCGCCTGGTGCTTGGTTCGCGTGAACACGAGCACCGACGGCATTTCGGTCTCGCGCAGCAGGTGCCGGAGGAGCGCCGTCTTGAGGTGCGTGGGCACCGGGTACGCAGCCTGCGTGATGCCGACCGCGGTGGAACTGCGCCTGCCGATCTGTACCGACGCTGGGTCGCGCAGAACCTCGTTGGCGAGTTTCGCGATCACCGGCGGCATGGTCGCGGAGAAGAGCATCGTGTGCGCGCGAACCGGCATTCGCGCGATAATCCGCTTCACGTCGGGCAGAAAGCCCATGTCGAATAGGCTGTCGGCTTCGTCGAGGACGAGCGTGGTCGCGCGCTCGAACTTCGTAGCGCCGCGCTGGAGGAAGTCGAGCAACCGGCCGGGGGTTGCGACGATGATGTCCACACCCGCCCGCAACGCCTTCTCTTGCGGTCCCATCGGGCGCCCCCCGACCACCAGCGCGCTCTGAATCTGTGTGTGCTTCGCGAGTCCGCGACAGACTTCGCTAATCTGTTCGGCGAGTTCGCGCGTCGGCGAGAGGATCAGCGCACGCGTACCACCGCGAGGCTGCCCGATGAACCGGTGGAGGATCGGCAGCAAGAACGCTGCCGTCTTCCCGGTGCCGGTCTGTGCGGTGCCCACCACGTCGCGGCCGGCGAGCGCGTACGGGATCGCGCCGGCTTGCACGGGGGTGGGTTCCTTGTATCCGAGTTCTTGCGTGGCGCGGACGAGAGAAGGATGAAGACCCAGGGCTTTGAACGGCATCACGACTCCGAGAACACCCAATTGGTTTGAACAGTCATTATACGGTTCCGGCGGTGCGGGGACGCGAAGAGTTGGAGAATCCGCCGCACTCCGGCCAGAAGTGCGCGAACACGAGCATGGCAGCCGCGACCGCGAGCAGCATGAGCGGGAACACACACCACGGCGGCGGTCCCATCTTCTGGCCCGGGATGCGTGGCGAGGTCGGTTCGGCGGGTTGGTCGTCGCCGGGAATGCGGTGAGCCAAGTCGAAGATCACAACGATAAGCACGATGAAGCAGATCACCGCGAAGGTCATACACACCGGGAGACAGGCGAACAGAGGTGTCATGGGTTCCCGTGTGTCGGTCCGATCGCGCTGCGCGCCTGTGGAGTCGCGTGTTAGAATACGAACATCACCGGCCGCGCCGCGGGACGCATGTCGACTCGATCTGCGGAACTGATTCCCGCTCACTCGTCGGCGTCGTGATTGGTCACACAAGTGAGGTTGTCATGTGGGCTTGCACGAAGCTCGTCGCCCTCGGGCTTCTGATCCTGATCGCTCCCATTGCGTTCGCCCAACCGGGGCGCGGCGGCGGCGCGCTGTCACCGGCGCCGCCAGCTCTGCCCAAGCCACTGTACCTACCGCTTCCGCTCAGTCACCCGCAGGGACTCGGCACGATCACTCCGCGACCGCTTGGCTACCACGTCGCGCCGTATGGCGGGTTGGGTTACGGCCCGCTCGGCGACCGCACCGGGTATCCGGGCGTCATCTACAGCACCTATCACGGGTCGTACCTCACGCCGCCGCCGATTCCGCCGCTGGTGTTGGAAACACCGCCCAACCTCGCGCTCCGACCGGGGCGGAAACTCCCGACGCTCGACGTGCTGTTCCCAGGCGTTCCGCCGATGTTGGAACCGATCGTGCCGCGAATGTCGGAGCCGGTTCCGCCCGGACCTGTTGTGCCGGTCAGCGAGCGGAAGTGAGCGCCGGCCAACTCCTTACTTCGCCAACGGCTTGAAGAAGTCGGCTTTCTTGTCGTCGGCCTTCGTGCCACTGATGCGGATGTTCCGCACGCGACCGGTGTCGTCGAACGACCCAAACCCGATGTGCCCGGCCCCAAACGTCTTGTCTTCGGCCTTCATCATCGGTTTGCTCAGGTCGTCGAAGCACACTTCGATTGTGCCCTTCGCGGTGTCGCGCACGATGCGCACCTTGTGCCAGGTGTCTTTCTTCCAGTCGATGCCCTTCGTTGTTTCCTTCGCGAAATTCTTGCGAGGCGCTTCGTTTACGATGAAGACGTTGTGCGCGTTCATGTCCGCGGCCCGCGCGATGTGGACGTAGTAGAACTTCTGCGGCTCCGTGAACCCGAAGTACAGTGTCATACTCTGGTGGCCGTAGGATTCGGTGGTGGATTGCAACTCGCAATCGAGAACGAAGTCGGTAAACGTCTTGTTCGCGACAAGTGCGATGTGAATTGGGCTGCGGCTCTTCGGGTTGTACGGACTCTTGTAGGTCTTCCGGTCGTAAGCGAGTTCGAGGTAACCGCCGTCCTTATCTTTGCCGTGCTTCCACACGGCTGGGTCGCTGAACACGAAGTCGTTCGCGGCTTCCGGCTTCGCGAAGTCCTGTTTGTATAACTCCTTGAAACCGGCGGGGAGTTTGTAGTCCGCGGGCAGCGCAACAGCGAACATCGCGACGAACGGGAGCGCGAAGAGAATACGCATCGGAACACCTTGTAGGAACCGGAGCATTTACGCGACAGTTGTGAGTAGACTACACGCGCATCGCTTGAGATCGAAGAGTATTCACTGCAGAGCAAGAGGTGGTGCGAGCGTCTGGAATGTCGGGCAGGCCATTGCCGCCTGTCGGAAGTGATGACAGGCCGCAACGGCCTGTCCTACCAAACTTGTTCTTGTCTCGCCGTCGGTCACGACCCGGTTGGAGGCGCGATCGAGGAGCCGACGAAGGAGAATGTGCTATTGGCGTTGGAGCCGAGTGTGGTGATGGCGGCGATGCACACCACGACGATGAGGGCCAGCATCACGGCATACTCGACAGCCGTCGGGCCGTCTTCCGCCTTCATGAACGAAACCAACTTGGTTGCTACGGTCCGCATGTCAGAACTCCCGAATCGAGGGTCGGCTATGCGCCGATCGTGAAAGGAAACCAAACGGGTGTTGTGTCGCGCGTGACCCGTTGGGCTTGGGGCGGGTCACTGCACGAGGCGAACAAACAGGCTTAGCAGCGCGACTTTGACGTGCGGGAAGGTTTTTCCGATTTGTTCGACCGAGTCGGATGTTACCGGCGGGAACCCCGACACCCACAACCTGCTCTCGCACACGCTTTTAACACTCCGATTCAAAATGTAACAACCCCGCCGAAATCGGTGGGGTTGTTGATTGCTTCCTCGGTGGGAGTGTACTCAACTGCCGGTTGGCGGCTTGATCCCGCTGCCGACGAAACTGAAGGTGCTGTTGGCGTTGGAGCCGAGAGTGGTGATGGCGGCGATGCACACCACGACGATGAGGGCCAACATCACGGCATACTCGACTGCCGTCGGGCCGTCTTCCGCCTTCATGAACGAAACCAGACGCTTGGTCAAACTGCGCATCGGACACTCCAAGTGAGGAACTGTTGGGCGTTTCGCTCGGAGACTTGCGAGTCGGGCGAGCGAGGACACCCATTACCTAGTTCACACATGGAACCGGTGCAAACTCCCCGACCAGCTTTTTCCGCGCAATCGCGGAATTTCGCGACACCCGGAAAACACGCATCCGCCGCATAGCCGGCGCGACCACGATCCCGATAACAGACGCATCGGGTTGCACCAGTTAATCCTGTTCGTTCGATCCAGGCGGTTATGAGGGTTACGCAATGGCTGACGCTACCACACGCACGAGTTTGACCACCACGGGCGGCCCCGGTCGCGCGCCGAACCGCGCCATGCTCCGCGCTGTCGGGTTCACGGACGACGACTTCGAGAAGCCCATCGTGGGCATCGCGTCGCTGTTCAGCGACATCACCCCATGTAATGCGCACCTGGGACGGCTCGCGGAGAAGGGGCGCGAGGGTGTTCGCGCTGCGGGTGGCGTACCCCAGACGTTCGGCGCGCCCACCGTCTCCGACGGCATCAGCATGGGTCACAAAGGAATGCGGTATTCCCTCGTGTCGCGTGAGGTGATCGCGGACTGTTTGGAAACGGTCGCGGGCGCGATGAACCACGACGGTCTGGTCGCGTTCGGCGGGTGCGACAAGAACATGCCCGGATGCGTGATGGCGATGGCCCGGCTAAACATCCCGAGCGTGTTCGTGTACGGCGGCAGCATCATGCCGGGGGTCGGGCCGTCCGGCGAAGACGTGGACATCGTGTCCATCTTCGAGGCGGTCGGGAAGTTTCAGGCCGGGAGCATAGACGCGACGACGCTTCACAAGGTGGAGTGCGCGAGTTGTCCGGGTCACGGCTCCTGCGGCGGCATGTACACCGCGAACACCATGTCCAGCGCGATCGAGGCGATGGGGCTGTCGCTGCCTTATGGTGGAAGCAATCCGGCCGTGACCGCGGCGAAGGACCGCGAAGCGTTCCTCGCGGGCAAGGCCGTCGTGCGGTGCATCGAAAAGAACCTCCGTCCGCGCGACATCATCACGCGCAAGAGCCTGGAGAACGCATATACCTTCGTGCTCGCGCTCGGCGGCAGCACGAACGCGGTGCTGCACCTGATGGCGATCGCACGCGAGGCCGGCGTGGAGTGGACCTTGGATGACTTCGACCGGCTCGCGGGGACGGTGCCGCACCTCGCGGACCTGAAGCCGGGCGGCAAGTTCGTGATGTTCGACCTGTACCGCGTCGGCGGCACGCCGGCCGTACTTCGCGCGCTGCTGGATAAAGGCTTGCTGCACGGCGACTGCATGACCGTGACCGGGCAAACGCTCGCGGAGAACCTCGCCGAGGTGCCGAGCGTGTTCGCGAAACCGCAGAAGGTGGTTCACTCGTTCGAGGCGCCGCTATTCAGCCACGGCATTCACGTGATCCTGAAGGGCAATCTCGCGCCCGAAGGCGCGGTCGCGAAGGTCGCGGGGTTGAAGCAGCGCGCCATCACCGGCCCGGCGAAGGTGTTCGACGGCGAGGAGGCGTGCTTCGCCGCGATCCAGGCGCAGAAGATCGTCGCGGGGGACGTGGTGGTGATTCGCGGCGAAGGTCCGGTCGGCGGTCCCGGGATGCGCGAGATGCTCAGCATCACCGGCGCGCTGATGGGGCAGGGGTTGGGCGAGACCGTGGGCTTGATCACCGACGGGCGATTCAGCGGCGGCACGCACGGGCTGGTGGTCGGTCACGTTTCGCCCGAAGCGTGGGTCGGCGGGGCGATCGCGCTCGTGCAGAACGGCGATTCCATCACCATCGACGGCGACAACAAGTTGCTCACGCTGAACATCTCGGATGCGGAACTTCAGGCGCGCAAGGGCAAGTGGAAGGTGCCGGCTCCGCGTGTCGAGCGCGGCGTGTTAGCGAAGTACGCGAAGCTCGTGCGCTCCGCGAGTGAAGGTGCCGTCACGGGATGAAAGCAGGCAACCTCGCACTGCCAACCGCGAGCGGGCACGCCGTCGGCGCGGTGGGCGTAAAGGCGACCAACACGATTGTGCGAGAATACCCCCGCGGTGATCCGCCGCGTGTTGGAGCTGAGCGAAGAGACGTGATGTGTGCTACTCGCGCGAGGTCGTCGCAAAGTTGGGTACTGTCTGCGCCGGTGAATCCGGTGCGAACCAGCACCGTTCTGGTACCGGTAGATTGTTCGCGTTGTGTCCCGTGGTCACGGGCCGTTTGACCGGCGCAGTGAGGTAAGCGTTCTCGGCCGCGTTGCGCCGGACATCGCAGATGAGGCGGTGCGTGTACGTGGTGACCGAGAGCAGAACCGCGCAGCCGAGAGCGACCACCCCGCTCGCGACTACCGGACGACGCCGGAACAGAAGGTAGATCGCGCCGACGAAGACCAGCACGCCACCGAGTTTGTAGACCGCCAACCCGGTCCACCCGTGCTGTTCCAGACACGCCGCCGCGAACGGGTTGGTTTCAATCGCTTCGGGATGAGTCTGCAAGAGTGTGAACGTGAACACCCAATCGGTCACGCTGAGCAGTACGAACACCACCAACCCGAGCGACACGAAGAGTTTCCAGAACATGGGGAATCAGTCCTGCGGGACGACACCTCACCGGCTCGCATCAGTTCTCCGCAATCAATGTGCCATGAGTCGGTGGATCAGGCCCGTTTCCGGGGCAAGCAGCGTAGAAAAGAGCGATTAAGCCGGTAACAGTGAGTTGATGGAATTTAGGGGAGATTTCGTCGGAAGCAAATATTTGGGCGCGTGTTTCTGCTGCGACTACGAACCAGGAGTCGCGACGCGTTGCACCGACGCACTCGCTGCCACCAACAGGAACCGCTACACTGGCGAAGAACCCGTTCCCCGGTCAGGAAGGACTAGTCATGTCGCGGTTCGCGCTCGGTTTGTTCTCCCTCGTCACGCTTGCGATACCCATTCATCTCACTCCGACGCGCGCCACGCCACCCATCGCGCCCGTCACGCTCACAGAGTCGGCCGAATGTGCGCCGGACCCCAAGACCGACGCGGAGTTGGTGAAGACCGCACAGGGGATGTTCAAAGACCTGAAACTCGTCACACTCGAAAACGGGCTTCGTGTCTATTTGCTCCCGGTGAAGGGTTCGCCGGTCGTTACCACGATGGTCGCGTATCGCGTCGGCTCGTGCGATGAAGAGAAGGACCAAACGGGTCTCTCGCACTACCTCGAACACCTGCTGTTCAAGGGCACCGCGAAGCTCATGCCCGGCGACATCGACCGCGCCACGCAGCGCAACGGCGGGCGCAACAATGCGTATACCTCCGAGGACATGACTGTCTATCACTTCGATTTCGCCGCCGACCGGTGGGAACAGGCGCTGGAGATCGAAGCCGACCGGATGCGGAACGTTCTGATCGACGCGAAGCACGAGTTCGAGCAGGAGAAGGGCGCGGTCGTCGCGGAACTAGAGGGCGGCGAGGACAACCCGTGGGATCTGGAATACAAGGCGATGCTGCCGCTGCTGTGGCCGAAGGAATCACCGTACTCGCATCCGGTCATCGGGCAGCGCGAACACGTTCGCGGCGCGACCGCAGAGATCATCAAGCGATATTACGACAAGTGGTATCACCCGAACAACGCGGCGCTCGTCGTCGCGGGTGGGTTCGACGCGGACGCGGCGCTGAAGAAGATCACCACGCTGTTCGGGCCGATCAAGAAAGGAGAGTTGCCGCCGCGCAAGAAAGCCACGTTCTTACCCGAGCGCAAGGAGCCGGCGCGGAAGGAATTCGAGTCGAAGTTCGACGTGCCGCGCCTGATGGTAGGGTTCAACACGGTCACGGTCGGCGCGCCGCAAGATCCGATTCTCGACGTGATCTCGGACATCCTCGCGAGCGGCAAGACCTCTCGTCTTTACCGCAAGGTAGTGGAAGACGAGCGAATCGCGTCGGAGGTGAGCGCCGGCAATTACGCTGGCCGCTACCCCGGCTGGTTCGGGGTGAACGTCGAATTGCTTCAGGGGAAGGACCGCAAGAAAGCGGAAGGCCTCGTGTTCGCGGAGATTGAGAAGCTCGCGGCCGAACTGGTCACGGACGCCGAACTCGCCCGCGCCCGGCGGAAGATTCTGGCGTCGTTCATCTTCTCGCGGGAGAGCGTTCACAGCCTGGCCGACGCGGTCTCGCGCACCAGCACCTACCCCGGTGGCGAGGACGTGGCGAAGTTCTTCGAGAACTATCTCGAAGCCGTGGGGAAGGTGTCGAAGGCGGACATTCAGCGCGTCGCGAAGCAGTACCTCGTGCGCAAACAGTCCGCAATCGTGTGGAGCGTGCCGAAGGAGGAGAAGAAGGGCGGGGGCGAAGAACCCCTCCCCAACCCCTCCCCTAAGAAGGGAGGGGCTAAATACAACCGGCAGTCTGACTCCCCCTCCCTTCTTAGGGGAGGGGGTTGGGGGGAGAGGTCTTCTTCGCGCGCCGACGCTCCCGGTGCCGGCGGATTCACCCTCACCGCAGCGAAGCGGGTCGTGTTGCCGAATGGTCTCACAGTAATCCTCCTCGAAGACCACCGGTTACCGGTCGTGGTCGGGTCGCTCGAAGTGGCCGACGTGCGCCTGCGAGAACCGCTCGACCAACTCGGCGTCGCCACGCTCACGGGCAATCTACTTGAAGAAGGCAGCGCGAAGCATACGGGGAAAGAGATTTCGGCGCTCATCGAGGACACCGGCGGGAGCCTCACGCTCGCGTCCAGCGGCGGCTCGTTCCGCGTGTTGACGCCCGACACCGATCTGGGATTGGGGCTGCTGTTTGAGTGCATCCAGACGCCGAGTTTCCCGCAGGACGCGCTCGAACGGATGCGCGAGCAACAGCTTTCGGCCATCGCGGACGCGGAGACACAACCGCGGACCAAGGCGAGCCGGCTGTTCTACTCCACGGTGTACGGTACGCACCCAAGTGGCCGGCCGTCGCTCGGCAAGAAGGAGATCGTCGAGAAATTGACCGCGGCGGATGTGAAAAAGTTCCATGCACTCACGTTCGCGCCGAACTTCACCACGATCGCGCTCGTCGGCGACTTCAAGATTGAGGAGATGACGAAGAAGATCGAGTCGCTCACGAAGGGCTGGAAGAAGTCCGATCTGGGCAAGCCCGAAGTCGCGGCCCCGCCGAAGCCGATCGGCGGCGAGAAGATCGTCTCCGACGCGAACGCGGCGCAGGTTCACGTCTACATCGGGCAACTCGGCATCACGCGCGACCACCCGGACTACTACAAGTTGCTGGTGATGGACAACGTGCTCGGCACCGGCCCGGGGTTCACGGACCGATTGTCGGCCAATCTCCGTGACCGGCTCGGGTTAGCGTACACCGTGAACGCAACTATCGCGTCGAGCGCGGGGAAGCAACCCGGCACGTTCACCGGGTTCGTGGGCACGTTCCCGGACAAGTTCCTCGACGTGAAGCACGGGTTCTTCAAGGAGGTGAACAAGCTCCGCGACGAGGAACCGACCAAGCAGGAAGTGGACGACGCGAAGAAGTACCTCCTGGGCAGTCTGCCGTTCAAGTTCACGACGATGTCCGGCGTGGCGAGTGAGTTGCTCGCGGCCGAGCGCTACGGGGTCGGGTTCGACTTCCTGGAGAAGTATCGCAAGGAGGTGGACGCGGTGACGCCCGCGGTCGTGCAGGAGATGGCGAAGAAGCACCTCGACCCGAAGGCGTTTCTGCTCGTCGCGGTCGGCCCGATCGACAAGGACGGCAAACCGCTCGCGAAGAAGAAGTGACGGGAGTCAGGGGTGGCAGTGCCGAAATCACGCGCAACCAAGATGCGAACACCACACCGTCTTTCAACGTAGAATCTAGCGACGCCCTTTGCCTGAGGAGCCACAAGTATGAGCCAAGACGCGAACGCAACGCCCGCGGGTGGGCTGAAGTCCACGCTGAAAGTCGCGGTCCCAATCGTCGCGCTCATGGCCGTCATCTTTGGCATCACGCTCTTCTCGGTTTACACACCGCCGAAGCCATCCGATGTCGGTAAGGAGAAGCCCGGCACGTCTGGAGTGACGAACAACGAACCGCCGCTGCGGTTCTTCAGCAGCACGCGCGCGTGGGATCCGCCGTCGCTCGCACCGGAGTATCAGCACTTCCCGCTCCTGGCCCCGTCGCGCGACCCGTCTAAGGAACTCCCGTTCCAGTTCAGTGTGCAGGACCGCGTTTTCCAGGGCTTCTACGAAACCGGTCCGCAGGTGCGGTGCGCCGCATTCTGGTTCGAGAACCGGAACTCACGCTCGGTGACTCTCCAACTCCAGGGGGTCAACTGCGGTGCCTGCAGCGGCGGGCGTGTGGCCGCGATCCCGCCGGCCGTGATGAAGGCGTACATGCACCGGACCGCGCTGGCATCTCTGCCGATCGGCGCGTTCAACGCGTTTGGGGTCGGCCTCGCGGACCCAGCCGCGGACTTCGAGCGGCTCGAATGGACAAGACACAAATTTAGCGAGAACCCGCATGCGACGTACAAGGTGCCCGCGGCCGCCGATCCGCCCGATAAGTGGGCGCCGCAGTGGGGCATTCTGGAACTCACGTTCACCGTGAGTGACAACCCGAAGGTTCCGCTCGTCTCCGGTTTCGCCACGGAGGTCGATGGCAGTCCCGATCAACGCGGCGAGCACTCGTTTCAGATTTTCTACGCCCCGTCCCAGCCGTTTGTGGTGTCCACGCCGACGATCGACGTTGGCGAAATCAACCAACTGACGAAGGACGCGGAATACACGTTCCTGGTGTACTCCGCCACCCGCAAGCCCGACCCCAAGTGGGAGTTCGGTGACCTCCCCGAGCCTACGTGTGTCGTTCAGGCTCCGACCGGCATCGAGGTGGGGAAGTTCGTCGAGGTCGCCAAGAAGGTGGAGCGCCTTCCCGAATCGGCCCTGTTGGATGTCGAACGTGATCTCGACCGGCAGAAGAAGTTCACGAAGGTGCTGACCGCGTACCGGGTCACGGTCACGGTGCGCCGCAAGGTCGGTGACACCCAACTCGACATCGGGCAGATGGAACGCACCATCTACATTACGGCCGGAGATGCCAAGCCGCAGGCGGTACTGGTCACCGCGATGGTGAAAGGGCCGGTGGGCCTGGCAAACGGCAAGACCAGCATCGAAATCCCGCCGTTCAAGGGCCGTGAAGGGTTCGGGGAGAAGCACGCGGATGGGGCGTTTGCCGGGCGCTCGATCGGTGAACTCGTGACCGACGCGCCCGGGATGGAACTGGCGGTGGTCGAAGGTGAGTGCCGCCCGAAGTTCATCAAATACGAAGTCGTAAAGAAGGCCGACCGCGGAGGGCGCGGTGTGTATGATCTGAAAGTCACGGTACCCCCAGGTCGCCAGTTCGGCGCGATCCTCGACAATCCGATCATTGTGATCGAGTCGAAGGGACTGAATCCGCAACGTATCCGCATCCCGGTGAAAGGGTCTGGCGACCCGGGTTGAGTGTGTCGGTTGTGCGGGCAGTGTCGGGCGTGCCGCGTGCTCGCACTTGCCCAAGCCGCGCAACTGGGCACGCTCTCGACCTTCCGCACCCGGTCGCCGGTTCCGGCGCTCGACACGTCGCCGGGTTCAGGCCGAAATCTGTAGTGGGAGTGAACCCGCCCGCCGTTCAGGAGGACGACCCGCGATGACCGATCCGACCCCGCTCGCCCGCATGTCCTCATCATGGCGGTTCGCGTTTGTCGCGCTCTTGGGAGCGCTGATCGCTGTTGGGTGCGTCGCGGGCACGCCAGAAACACACCTCATGCCAGTCGCGGTTGAGAACCCGTCGGAACCGACGGTTGTGGTTCCCAATATACGCGTTCCCGCCGATCCCACCAAAACCAAGGAAACGCTCGTCGGTGGCGCACCGTTGTTCGACAAGTGGCCGGCGAACCAGACGCCGGACGCGGTCATTGTTTTCAGTGGACAGACGTTCGGGCTGCTCCAACCGTGCGGGTGCAGTCGCCCGCAGACCGGCGGACTGGAGCGCCGTGCGTACTTCATCGAAACACTGAAGGCGAAGGGTTGGCCGGTCGCGGGGATCGACCTCGGCGACCTGTACCCCGAGAAGCCCGCGGTTCGTGATCAAGGTCGGCTCAAGTACATCGCCACGATGAACGCGCTGCGCGAGATGGGCTACATCGCGGTCGGCGTTGGCAAGACGGACCTCACCGGGCAACTCGACATGCTGCTCGGCGCGTACGCGCTTCAAAAGGAACAGCGCCCGTTCACGCTCGCGGGTAACGCGGTCGGCCTGGACAACGCCGGGAAGGTGGTGCCGCGGCTCCAGCGGTTCCCGGTCACGCCCGGCGACACGCGCCCGCTGGTGGGCTTAACCGAAGTCGCGGACGTGGGCAAGGTGCCGGTCGGCGTCGCGGGCGTCGTCGGGACGCCGCTCGCGCTGGCGGCGCGCGCCGATAAGTTGGATACCTCGATCGACTTCGCCGATGTCGGGGCCACGCTGAAAGCCGCGACCGCCGAACTCGGCAAACACGCGAAGAAGCCGCAACTGAACGTGCTCATTTATCAGGGCACGAGCGCGGACGCGGCGAAGGTTGCGAAGGACTTCCCGCAGTTCAACGTGATCCTGTGTCAGGCCGACGACGCGCTGCCGCCGCTGATGCCGCAACAGGTCGCGGGGACGAACACGCTGGTCGTCCAGGTCGGCCACAAGGGGCAGCACGTCGGCGTGTTGGGTGCGTTCAAGAACAAGAACGGCGGACTCGATTTGAAGTACCAACTCGTGCCGATGGGCGAGGAGTTCATCACGCCCGGCACCGAGGCGGAATCGCGTGCGAAGAACAAGACGCTCCCCATCCTCGAATCCTACGCGAAGTCGGTGAAAGCCGAAATCGACTTGGCGAAAGACTACCCGCGGACGCCGCACGCGGCGCAGATTCACGCGCAGGCACTGAAGCCGAAAGTGGAACTGAAGTACGTGGGTTCCGACGCGTGCAAGGTATGCCACGCAGCCGAACACGCACAGTGGGCGAAGACGAACCACGGGCACGCGCTGGACGCGCTGGAGAAACTCGCGAAGCGCCCGAACCTGCGGCAGTTTGACGGCGAGTGCGTGAAGTGCCACGTGGTCGGGTTCGAGCACCAGACCGGGTATCAGGACGAGAAGACGACACCGCACCTGAAGCACGTCGGCTGCGAGAGTTGCCACGGCCCCGGCAGCGGGCACGCAGCGAACCCGAACGACAAGGACGTCACGAAACTGCTCTCGCTCTGGAAGCAGGGCATTGAGGGTAACGTGAAGATGCCCGACAACGCGTTCATGGAGAAGCTGGCGAAGCTCGACCCGAAGACGGGTGAGCGCGGCAAGGTCGCCATTGCGCCTGCGGTGCAAGTGACCCTCAACCGCGTCGGCGGAGCGTGCATGAAGTGCCACGACCAGGACAACGACCCGCACTTCGACATCTACAAATACTGGCCGAAGGTGAACCACAGCGGGTTGGCACCGAAAGGCGGTTGGCCGGTCGTCGGTCCACCGAAGAAGTGAAGCCGAGAAGCGCGGCGCGCAAAAAAGACCCACCGGGACCGTTTCGGTGGGTCTTCAACTCGGGGAAGAGTTGGTGCCTGCAAGCGGAATGCGAACGCGACGCCGCGGGCGACTTGCGCGGAAATCCGCCCAATGTGGTCCGCGGCGGACCACATCAGCTCAACTTGATACCCAGTTCTTTCAACTGCCGTTCATCGACGCACGCTGGGGCTCCGGTCATCAGGTCGCGGGCACGCTGGTTCTTCGGGAACGCGATCACATCGCGAATGTTCGTCGTGCCCGCGATGATCATCGCCCAGCGGTCGAGACCGAGCGCGATCCCGCCGTGCGGCGGCGCCCCGCTCTTGAGCGCGTCGAGCAAGAACCCGAACCGTGCCTGCGCTTCGTCGGTGGTCATTCCCAGAATCTCGAACACGCGACTTTGCACGTCCTGCCGGTGAATACGGATCGAGCCGCCGCCGACCTCATAGCCGTTTAGCACCAAGTCGTAAGCCTTCGCTCGCACCTTGCCGAGTGACTCGTTCTGCCAGAAGTGTGGCAGGTCGTCGTCCATCGGCGCGGTGAACGGGTGGTGCATCGCGGCCCACTTCTTCTCCTCGTCGTCCCACCCGAACATCGGGAAGTCGAGCACCCAGAGGAAGTTGAAGTGTTCCGGTCGGGGCTGGAACGGAACCGGCGCGTAGGCTTCCTTTTTCTTCTTGGCTGTGTCCGATTTCTTTTTCTCGGCGGCGTCGTGTTCGGCCTTCTCTTCCCACCAGTTTTGGTAGAGCTTCAATCGCGTCGCGACATGCACGCGCAGCGCGCCGAGCGCGTCACACACCACCGCTTCGGTGTCCGCGACGAACAGAAGCAAGTCACCATCGGCGGCGCCGAGGCGCTCCGCGAGCGTCGCCTTCAGTTCGTCCGAGAGGAATTTCTCGACAGATCCGGTGAACTTGCCGGCTTCGACCTTCAGCCACGCCAGCGCTTTCGCCTTGTATGTCTCCGTAACCTTTGCGAGTTCGCCACCTCCTTTCAGCGCGGTGTTGCTGAAGAGCGGTGCCTTCTTCGCGTCTTGTGCTGCGGCTCCGCCTTTCGCGTTGATTGCGCGAACCACGCCGCCGGCCGCGATCGCGTCTTTGAATAAGGGCGCCTCGCTCAACCCCGCGATGTCGGTCACGTCCACGATTTCCAGCCCGAACCGCAGGTCGGGCTTGTCGGAGCCGTACTTCGCCATTGCCTCCGCGTAGCTGAGTCGCGGGAACGGCGTCTTCAGTTTCACGCCGAGGCACTTGTCGAAGACTTCGACCGCGAGCTTCTCCATGACGCCGGTCACGTCCTCGCGCTCGACGAAGGACATCTCCACGTCGAGTTGCGTAAACTCCGGTTGGCGGTCGGCTCGCAAGTCCTCGTCGCGCAGACATCGCGCGATTTGGAAGTACCGGTCGTAGCCGGAGATCATCAGCAGTTGCTTGTACAACTGCGGCGACTGCGGCAGCGCGAAGAACTCACCGTTGAACACGCGACTCGGCACGAGGTAGTCGCGCGCGCCTTCGGGCGTGCTCTTGCCGAGCAGCGGCGTTTCGACTTCTAGGAAGTTGTGCGCGTCCATGTAGTCGCGAATCACTTTGCATAATCGATGGCGCAAAATCAGCACACGCTGGAGCGACCGCCGGCGCAAGTCGAGATAGCGGTATTGGAGGCGCAAGTCTTCGTTCGCGAGCTTGTTGTCGAACTCGTGTACCTCGAACGGCAGCGGCGGACATTGGTTCAGTACGCGCATCACCTGTGCTTCGAGTTCAACAGCGCCCGTGGAAATGTCGGCGCGCTCCGCGCCTTCGAGTCGCTTGCGCACGAGACCGGTCACGGATATTACCCACTCGCTTTTTAGATCTTTGGCCTGGGCATACAGATCGGCGTTATCGGCCCGGTGGAACACCACCTGCGTCAGCCCGTAGCGGTCGCGGAGGTCGATGAAGGTCTGGTGCCCGTTGTCACGGGCGCTCAGTACCCAGCCGTTGAGCGTGACCGTTTGCTCGACGTGTTCCTCGCGGAGTTGTTCGCAGGTGTGCGTTCGTTGCCACTCGGCCATTGCCATCTCCCGGCGTGAATGTTGCGATCTCTGAAGGGGCAGTATACGGACAGGGGCTGTGAGGGGTCGGTTCGCCGAACGCCCGTGTGGGTCGAACGCGAAACGCTGGCGCGATTGCACTGGCGGTGTGCGTTACGCGGCGCGAGAATGGTTTCACACGTCGAAGGAGGAACACGAATGAAACGCACGTTCAAACTGGTAGTGGTGGTCGTAGTGTTGGCCGCCGGCGCGTTGGTGCGGGCGGCCCCGGCGAAGGACGGCGACCCGGTTCTGATCGGCACCGTTTGGAAAGGCAAACTCACTCAGAAGGGAGAGTACAAAGGCGCCGGCGGTGCCCCGCCGGAGTTCCACTGTGAGTTCACCATCACCAAGCGCGACGGCGAGAAGTTCGAGGCCGATCTGTTCGAGAAGACCGATGAATTGAAACTGACGTACCTCGTTCGCGGGACGATCAAGCCGGTGGACAAGGACAAGCCGGAGAAGGGCTACAAGATCGAGTGGGAATCGGTCGGCTCGAAGGACGTGGAGAACACCGAGGCGATTACCAAGATTCCGTACATCGCGACGCTCCAGGGCAAGAAGATCAAGGGGACGTGGAAGCACCCACTGAACGACGACGGCACAACAATCGAAGGCGCCTTCGAGTTTGATTTGGCGCCGAAGAAGGATTGAGTTGTTGCGCCCAGGGACTGCGATCCCTGGGCTTGGGACGAAGCATCACCTCCGCTCGAAGATCACGTTCCCACCCACCACTGTCATTAGCACCTTTGTGTCGGCAATCTTGTCCTTCTCCGCGGGGCCGAAGATGTCGCGCGAGAGCAGCACAAAGTCCGCCAGTTTGCCGGCCGCGATGCTCCCGCGATCCTTCTCCTGATGGCCCGCGAACGCGCTTCCTAGCGTGTACGCTTCGACCGCTTCAGCGACCGTGATGCGCTGTTCGGGGAACCAGCCGTTGGGGTGCTTGCCGTCGAGCGTGTGGCGGTTTACGGCCGCGTCGATGCCCGCGAGTACGTCGAGCGGTGCGACTGGCCAGTCGGAGCCGAACGCGAGCTTCGCCCCCGCGTCGAGCAGTGACCGGTACGCGTAGGAGCTCGCGCACCGCTTCGCCCCGATGCGATTTTCTGCCCAGCGCCCGTCGTCGATCACATGGTACGGCTGCATCGACGCGATCACACCCAACTCCTTAAATCGCTTGTAGTCTTCGGGGCGCAGGTGCTGAACGTGTTCGATCCGAAATCGCCGGTCCTTCGCGCCGTTCTGTTTTGCCACGTCCGCGAACAGGTCGAGCAACACCGCGTTCGCCTGATCGCCGATCGCGTGAACGCACACGTTCAACCCGGCCGCGTCCGCACTCCTGATGTAACTCCGCATCGTGTCTGGTTCGGTGACGTACACTCCGGTGGTCTTCGCGTCGCTCACATAGGGGGCGAACATCTTCGCGGTGCTGCTGCCAAGCGAGCCATCCATGAAGCCTTTCACGCCGCCGCCGCGGATGAAGTCGTTGCCGAAGTCGGCCGTTAAGCCCGCGTTCGCCAACTCTTTGTGAAAGGCAATCGGCCAGCGCAGGTCGATGCGGCACGTCATCTTTCCTTCGCGCGCGAGCCGCTGATAGATGCGGAACAGCTTGCGCCGCGTTTCGGAGCCGGTGCCGTCGAGGTCTTGTGCGCTAGTGATTCCGGCTTCGGCCGCGGCTTTCTGTGCTGCGAGCACCGCTTCGAGAATCTCCTCGTCGCCGGGTTCGGGGATGAGTTTCTCGATGAGTGACATCGCGTTGTCTTTGAGGACGCCCGAAGGCGTCTTGCCGTCCGCGAGCCGGTAGATCACGCCACCCGGAACTTCCTTCGTGTCGGCCGTGATGCCCGCGAGCTTCAGCGCCGAGGAGTTCGCGAGACCCATGTGTCCATCGTACCGGCGGATGAACACCGGCCGGTCCTTGACAAACTTGTCGATGGTCGCGACCGTCGGTAACTCGCCCTTGAAGGTGTGGTCGTGGTCCCACAGCCCGCCCACGATCCAGCGCTCGCGCGCGGTGTTCTTGTCAAAGATGACGAGGCGCTTGCCGAACTCGGCTTCGTCCTTCGCGTCTTTCAAATCGATCCTCGCGAGTGACAATCCGCCGCCGAGGAAGTGCAAGTGACTGTCGTAGAAACCGGGCACGAGCCGACCGCCTTTTAGATCGATGAGCTTCGTACTCGCGCCCGCGAGTGGTTTCACTTCGGCGTCGGTGCCGACCTTGATGATGCGGTCTCGCCACACTGCGACCGCTTGCGCGTCGGGGTGCTTCGCGTCACCGGTCCAGACCTTACCGTTGTGAACGATGAGGTCCGCCGCGACCGGGGGTTTGGCGCAAGGAGTGAGAAGGGAGAGAAGGAGAAGAGTAGACATGGGTGGCCTTTAGAAATGATTTAGAGATATGAGCGCGCCAATGGTGCCTGGGGCTTACGCCCACAGGCTACGAACAGCCGCCCCATCCGGGGCTAAAGACAAAGACAATTGCGGTCTTGGTTTTCAGCCCAGGAAGGGAGACTGTTCTTAGCCTGTGGGCGTAAGCCCCAGGTTTCTGATCACCCGCTCAAACCTTATCCGGCACGGTGAACGGGGCGCGGTACTTGCGAGTCAACAGCGCGTTGGCCTGCTCGTCCTTGATGAACCGCTCGGTCTTCACGTCGAAGTCGAGTTTCCTCCCTACGCGGAGGTTCTTGCCCTCGAACTTGATGCCGCTTTCCTTGAGGTGTTCAGCCATTCGTTCCAGTGCCTCGGTGCCGAACTCGTTGCCGCTGAGTTTGCCGAGCTTCGGATCGTAGGCTTCGTCCTTCCCGAGCTTGTGGCTGATGTGACCGAGGTGGCACAGACCGCTGGAGACGTGCCCGAGTTCGATCTCCGCGTGGAGCTTCGTGGTGTCGCGGCTACGGACGCAGTCGATGAAGTTAGCGAAGTGGTCGCCACTGATCTTCTTCTCGGCCACGACCTTCGGCACCGCCTCACCGTCGCCCTTACCCTTTGGATAGAACTTGCCGCCCGCGACCACGCCTTCCTCGAAGTGCAGGATGTTCCCGACGTCCGCGTTGAGGTACTTCTTCGACTTCAGCCCGCGGGTCTCGAAAATCAGTTGCGTTTCGCCGAAGTCCATAACCGTGACCTGCGTGTTGGGTGTCTCAGCCTGGTCGCCGTTCGCGTAGCGCCCGCCGAAACTGATGACCGACTTCGGCCACGTTGCGCCGGGGATCAGCCAGCGCGCAATGTCCATCTGGTGAACGCCCTGGTTGCCCATGTCGCCGTTGCCGAAGTCCCAGAACCAGTGCCAGCGGTAGTGAACCAGATTCTCGTGGTACGGTTGTTCTTGCGCCGGCCCGAGCCAGATGTTGAAGTCGAGGTCCGCGGGTGGAGCCTTCGTGGGCTTGGTTCCGATGTCGCCGCGAGTGCTACCGCCGGTGCCGCCGTCCTTGTAGCACAGGCCGCGCGACACGAGCAACTTGCCGAGTTTCTTGCTCTTCACGAGGGCCGCGAGATCTTCCCACGATTGCGAACTGCGGCTCTGTGTGCCGTGCTGAACGACCCGCTTGTGCTTGTGAGCCATCTGCACCGCAATCCGGCCTTCGTGGATGTTGTGCGACATCGGTTTTTCGACGTACACGTCCTTGCCGGCTTCACACGCCCAGATGGTCATGAGCGAGTGCCAGTGGTTCGGGGTCGCGATGGACACCGCGTTGAGTTGCTTGTCTTCGAGCGCCTTGCGGATGTCGGTGAGCGTGGCCGCCGCGGGCAGTTCCTTCTTGGCGATCGAATCGAGGTGCTTCTTGTAGGTTCCCTTGTGCGGGTCCACGAGGTACGCGATCTCGACGTTCTTCATGCCGAGGTAAGCGCCGACGTGTGCGCTTCCGCGACCGTTCAGCCCGGCAACCGCGATGCGGATGCGGTCGTTCGCGCCCATGACACGCGCGGAAGACTTGGTGCCGCCGATGGTGACGGTCGCGGCAGCGGCGAGCGATGTTTGAAGGAACCGACGGCGTGAAACGCGACTCATGCGAGTTCTCCGGCAGCGAAGGAGGGAAGAGACAGACCGATGCACGATACCCGGCGGGCGAGCGCGGAGCAACCGGTTTCGGGCGAACCCCGGCCGCAAGGCCGGGGGTGGGGCGCGGTCGGGGTACGCGACGAACACCCCCGGCCTTGCGGCTGGGGTTCGCCGGTTCGCCGGTTCTGCTAAACTGCACGCATGAGCGCATCCGATAGTCGGTCCGAACTCGCGTCGAAGTACATCGACCAACTCCCTTATCCTCCCTACCCGGTGCAGGAAGAGGCGTTGCTTGCGTGGTTCACGGCGGAGCAGGGCGTGATGGTCTGCGCGCCGACCGGCACCGGCAAAACGCTAATCGCGCACGCGGCGCTCTTCGAGGCACTCCACACGAACACCGTCGCGTATTACACGACGCCGCTCATCGCGCTCACCGAGCAGAAGTTCACCGAGATGCAAGCCGCCGCAGTCCGGTGGGGCTTCAAAGCCGAAGACGTGGGATTAGTGACCGGCAACCGGCGCGTGAACCCGAACGCGCGTGTCTTAATCGTGGTCGCGGAGATTCTGCTGAATCGATTGCTCCACGCGGACGGCTACGACTTCACGCACACAAGCGCGGTGGTGATGGACGAGTTCCACAGTTTCGCGGACCCGGAACGCGGCATCGTGTGGGAACTCTCGCTCAACATGCTCCCGAAGCACATCCGGTTGCTGCTGCTCTCCGCGACCGTTGGCAACGCGGTGGAGTTCACGAACTGGCTTGACCGCCAACACGGGCGGCAGATCGAATTGGTTGAAGGGAAAGAGCGGAAGATTCCCCTTACCTATAAGTGGGTGCCTGATCAGTTCCTGAACGAGTTGCTCGTGGACATCGCGAAAGGCGACGACGCGACCCGCAAGACACCGGCACTGGTGTTCGCGTTCAACCGCGACGAGTGCTGGAATGTGGCCGAGCAACTGAAGGGACTTGAGCTTATGAACGCGGCACAGAAGACCGCGCTGAATAAGGAGTGCGATAAACTCGAATGGCCGCACGGAGTCGGACCGAAGCTCAAGCAGATGCTGAGGCGGGGTGTCGGGGTTCACCACGCGGGGTTGCTGCCGAAGTACCGCCGAGTTGTGGAGGAACTATTCGAGAAGAAGTTGCTGTCTGTCGCGCTCTGTACGGAAACGCTCGCGGCGGGCATTAACCTCCCGGCTCGCTCGGTCGTGCTTACGTCGCTCGTGAAAGGGCCATTCGGCAAGGAGAAGTTGATCGAGGCGAGTACCGCGCACCAGATCTTCGGCCGTGCCGGGCGCCCGCAGTACGACACCGAGGGCTACGTGTTCGCGTATCCCGAAGAGGACGACGTGCGCATACTGCGCTGGAAGCAGCAGTACGATCAGATTCCCGAGAACACGAAAGACCCCGGTTTGTTGAAGGCGAAGAAGACGCTGCTCAAGAAGAAGCCGACGCGCAACAGTCAGAAGAAGTACTGGACCGAGGCTGACTTCGAGCGGCTGAAGAACGCGCCGGCGGGTCGGTTGTACAGCAAGGGGCCGCTCCCGTGGCGCCTGCTCGCGTACCTGCTGAAGGTGTCGCCGGACGTGGAGAAGATTCGCAGCGTGGTTCGCAAGCGTCTGCTCGACCAACCGCGCGTCGAAGCCGGGATGAAGCAACTCACGCGGATGCTCGTCACACTCCACGTGAACGGGTTTCTGGTTCTGGATCCGCCGCCACCGGTTGTGGAAGAAAACCCCTCCCCCCAACCCCCTCCCCTAAACGGAGAGGGGGAGAAAGAGAAGAAGCCGACGCTCCTCGAACAAGCGCTCGCGGCGCAACTTGGCTCGGCTCCCCCTCTCCGTTTAGGGGAGGGGGTTGGGGGGAGGGGTTCTTCGGAGCCTCTCTACGCACCCGTCACTGCGACACCGACGCCCGAACTCGACAAGTTGCTCGTGTTCCGCGCCTGTCATCCGCTGTACGGGGCGTTCCTCATCGACCTGCTCGGCGTCGCGAATCGCGAGGAGCGGCTTCAACTTCTCGAAAGCGTCCTCGAACTCCCGCGACCGTTGCTCAAGTTCGTTCGCGTGCCGTGGGATCTGTCGCCGGGACCGCTGCAAACAGAGAAACTCGACCCGGAGTTGATCGCGAAAGGCTTGATCGTCGCGAAGACACCGAAGGTCGAGGGCGCTGAAGAGGAAGAAGAGGAATGGGTGCCGTGGGACGAGCGCCCGCCGGTACTCGCGGACAAGGCGCGCCTTCTCTTCGACGCGAAGTACCCCGAGGTCGGCGACTTCGTCACAACGCCCGTGTGGGCTGCGGCCGAGGTGATCAACTACGGCAACTTCAACACCTACGTCACGACCAAAGACCTGACGAAGCAGGAAGGGTTGATCTTCCGTCATCTGCTGAGGCTGATGCTGTTGACGCAGGAGTTCGAGCAACTCACGCCGCCGGGCATGACACCAGAGGAGTGGAAGAAGGAACTCACGGAGATTTCCGACAAGCTCACGGACATTTGTCGTGCCGTCGATCCGACCAGCACGGAAGAGGCGATCAAGCGCGCTCACGGTGCGGACGTGGTCGAAGGCGAGGAACACGCGAAGGTCGCCATCGCGACGACACCGGAGGCGCCCAAACCTGTTGAAGAGGTCGATGGGTTTGCACAGGGAATTCTTGACTGAGTTTGTTTAGCCGCAAGCCGAAGGCGAGCGCGCCACGTCAGCGCCAACTGATGCGCTGACGTGGCGCGCTCGCCTTGGGTGTGGCAAATCTTCCGGGGGCGTCTACATATGAGAGTGCTATCCGTTGACGTGTTGAAGGAGTTGCGAATTCGCGTGCGTTGACAGGAGAAGCCAATGTCCAGCATCCCCACTTTGTCGGCAGGCGCTCTTCAAGAACAACTTCG